>CAMWVR010000054.1 GCA_947177795.1 uncultured Clostridia bacterium
ACTGCCTTGCAGATTATGAAGAAAAGAAGAGACAGGAAGAAAAAGAAAATCTGCGCATGATGTTCATGGGTATGGGCAACAACGGTGGAATGGCTCAAGGAATGCCGCAAGGCGGATATATGAGCGGTGGAATTGGAATAGGCGCAGAGGACATCAGAGGAATAATTTCCGACACCGTGACTGCATTGTTGCCCGGTATGCAACAGCTTTTGCCGCAACAAGCGTCAAGTAACGATGAGCTCGTGCAAAAACTCCTTGAGAAAACGACTAAGAATGAAGAGGCAATGCAAAAACTTATCAAGAAGGTTACTGAACAACCTGAGAAAGAAACGGCGGCAACCAAAGCTGACGACGAGACTTTAAAGTGCCTCATAGATGGACAGAGAGCAATTATTCAACAGCTTCTAGAGATGTCAACCAACCAAATCTCTCAACCTCAAATCGTGGAAAAAGTCGTCGAAGTACCCGTAGAAGTTGAGAAAGTCGTAGAGAAAGAAGTATTCAAAGAAGTGCCTGTCGAAGTGGAGAAGATTGTCGAAAAGGAAGTAAGAGTCGAAGTACCCTTAGAAAAGGTAGTGGAGAAAGAAGTAAAAGTCAAAGTATCTGCTCCTGCAAAGCCAAAGGTAGAAAAAGCTCCAAGACTTACACTTGACGAAGCTTACGCATTGCTAAGCAAAGAGCAAAAGAAATACTTTGACGGATTGAGAGACTACGCGCTCACAAAAGACAAGTGCAAAGAGAAGAAGTCGACGTACTTCATACTCTTGGGACAGTCAAGCGTAAATCCGCTCGTTAAGCTCACGGTAAAGAAAGATACCACTGTCGCATTGTTTAAAATGGAAGACGAGTACCTTAAGGATATCAAGAGAGACGCGACGGGAGACGGCACGAAAGTGAGAGTTAAAGAGACTGAAGTGGTGGTAAGTGACAGACAAGCCTTTGAGACGGCGAAGAAGATGGTGGATTTGAGAGACGATCAGATAGAGCGCTACCAAGAGCTTCTCAAAGAGCAACGCTCGATGAAGAGCAAGAAATAATAGATTCTTCGACTATGTTACACTACGCTCAGAATGACTCGTTTAAAGTTTGAGTTACACCTTGAACGCGTCATATTGAGCGAAACGCAGTGGAGTCGAAATATCTAAAATGATTAGACCTCTCCGCTACGGTCGAGGTGACAAGGATAGCCCCTGACGCTCGCACGAGACGCACTTGCTTGCTCGCTATGCCGTCGCTACGCTTCTTACGACTACGCTCAAGGTGACTTGTTTAAAGCGTAAGTCACACCTTGAATGCGTCACTCTGAGCGGAACGTAGTGGAGTCGAATGAGTCTAATATAAGAAGGTCATTTCGACCAAAGCGTAGCGTCGTGGAGAAATCTCAACTGATATAAAAATGATAGAGACCTCTCCGCTACGGTCGAGGTGACAAAGATTAATGCCTCTCAATGGGAACCGAGAAATGTTAAACGTATATAAAACAGGCGCATACTGATATGTATGCGCCTGTTTGGTTACAGATAAAAATTATTATTACGATTACGATCAAAGCGTGTAGTTTACGCTCGTCAAGTTATACACGACGTTGTCCTCTTGGAAGCGCACTACCGCGCGGTTGACGAATTTTGTTGCGACTTGCTCTTTCATTGCCGCTGTGGATATCATGCAACTGATCGATCCGCTTGCAGGGAAGGTCTTCGTCGTAGTAAAAGTGCATTTGACTACGGGAATGCTTGCCGTCAAGGTGTTGGGATAAGTTACGGTCACGTTGCCGCTTTCGTCGGGGTCGGAAGTCGTTATGTCTCCGCTATTGTCTGCGACGCCTGTATTCACAGCTCCGCTGGTTGCCTCTCCGCTTACTTCGCCGCTTGCGATCGTTTGGCTAAAGCTCTTGTTGAGTACAAATTTGTTGGCAAGTACTACGTTGCTTGAGCTTGCGTAGGAGCAAGTGAAAGAAGAGTTTGTCGTCTTGCTTAAAGCAGTGTTGTAGGTAGGAACGACTATAGATACCGAGGAAGAGAGCGTCGTTGCTCTTGCAAATTGGTACAAGAAAGAGTTGTCGACGACAAATGCCGAAGCGCTGTATTTTGCCGAATCGGTTGAGATCTCGCCGTTTTTAATGAACGTTACGTTGCTCTTCTTCTCTTCATAAGAAGTGACTATTTCTATCGTTTCGCCGTTTTCAACCGTCTTGGAGTAAGAGAGTTTAGGCTCTAAGCGGTGCGTGGCGTAACTTTCGGTCTCTTTGACAAAAGTCTTGCCGTCGTATTCCGCTTTCATCGTCGACGTGAATTTATATCCCGTGAAGTTGCCAAGAGAAGGTTTGACGGATTCGTTTGATGAGATAATTTCCACGCTTTGGTTGAAGAGAGATTTCATTACCGAGGTATATTCTCCCACCTTTACGTCGTCTATCGTCACGTCGTATACGCAAGTTTCCGTTCCGCCCTCGTGCCAACCGAGGTTGTTGTCGATTTGCGCCATAATAGAGTTTTTAGAAAAACTCTCTCCGCAGCCTGCGAATGCAAACAGCAGAGCAGTCGTAAGTATTATTGCAGTCAAAGTTATAAGTATCTTTTTCATAATGTCTACATTATAACACATTTGAGGCGTTTTGCAATAATTTTTCCCCTATTATATTGCCAATAATGTCAAAAATTGATACAATAAATACATGATAGAATTGATTTTGACAAATACGCTCAACTCCGATCCGATACTTGACAAACTCAAAAGCAAGTTGGGGACAGGCAAAAAACATATACTTTTCGTTCCCGACAGATTTTCGCTTTCTTATCAAAAAGCTACGCTCGAGCATTTGAACATCAAGGGTACTTTTGACATAGAAGTGTCGTCTTTTCCTCGTCTTGCCAACAAGTTGTTGCAAAACAAGAAAAAGCTTTTGGACAAGCAGTCGGAGATAATGTTGCTTCGCAAGGTCATCGAAGAGAGTAAAGACGAGTTGCTGTGCTTTGGCAAAATGGGCAGAAGCGCAGAATTTGCCAACGATATGTACGCAGTTATTTCGCAGATACGCAACAGCAATATATCCGTAGAGCGTATGCAAAACGCCGTAGACGGACTGCCCAAGCGTATTGCCAATAAGACTAAAGACATCGTCAAGATCTATCACGATTACGTCAAGTATATTCAAGAAGACTATTCCGACGGCACGAGTAAGCTTCAGGCGCTTTGCGACTTGATCTACGACGGCGCGCTCAACGATTACGAGGTATACATATCGGATTTTACGTCATTTTCCAATATCGAATACGATATCATTAAGGCAATTATGGTCAATGCGCTCAATACGCATATATGCCTCGTCGACAGCGACGGCGACAACTCTCGGGTTTTTCCGACTGACGTGAAAAAACGACTTTTTTCGCTGGCAAGCGAAATCGGCGCAACCATGGATATATCTTACGCCTGCGAGCGCTTGACGGGCGATGCCGAGATAATTTTCAAAGGACTTTACTCTTACGGCAAAGTCGACGGAGAAAGAGACGGCAGGACGCAGATACTTGCTTGCAAAAGCATTCAAGACGAGGTCAGAGCGTTGGCGAGGAGCGTCAATTATCTTGTCAGACGCAAGGGCGCAAGATATAGGGATATGGCAATCGTGTGTTGTGATTTTGCGACGTACGCTCCGTATATCGACAGTATTTTCAAATCTTTTGAGATACCGTTTTACGCAGATATAAAGCAACAGCTCTGCGCTCAAGCCTTGACAAAGTTGATTGCTTCGGCAATTAGGGCGGTTGGCGAGAAGTATTCCCGATCAAGCGTATTGGAATTTGCAAAGCAGCCGATTCTCGGACTTGATTTTGACGAAGTGTGCATTTTTGACAACTATTGTTGCAAATACGGCGTAGAGTATACCATATTTTTATCGCCGTTCACTATCGGAGACCAAGACCGCATGGCAATTGCCGAAAGCGTGCGGGCAAAAATCATGGCGTTGCTCGCACCGCTTGATTTGAGCGGGAGATATATCAAAGATCATATCAAGTCTGTCAAGAGGTTTTTGCAAGACGCTCAAGCGTCGTCGCTCGTGGCAAGTCTTGCGAAGTGGCAGGAGCAAAACGGATTCGGCGAATCGGCGGGCATCACTTTGCAGTCTGAGGACAAGCTTAACTCTATTTTTGACAAATGCGAGAATATGCTAGGCGGTAATATCGCCGATTGGGAAGAGTTTTACGGCATAATAATGACGGCGGTCGAGTCGGTTGAAATGTCCAACATACCGCTATACAGCGATTGCGTTTTTATCGGCGAGACTAGTCAAAACAGATACTCCGATATAGACTATATGTTCGTAATAGGCGCAGTTGCGGGCAAGTTCCCGCCCGAACACGGCGACACGGGCATAGTGTCCGACAGAGAATATTACGCTTGGAGCAAAATGAATATCAACGTCGAACCCGATTGCAGACGTCGCAACAGCAAAGAAAGATTATCTACGCTTATGCTGTTGACAAGGGCGAGAAAAAAGCTTGTCGTCAGTTATCCTGCCGCATCGGCAAACGGAGAAGAACTTACTCCGAGTTCGACGGTGGAGTATCTTCAAGACCTTTTGGGTATTGCGCCGAGCGGAGAACTTGCTCCCGACGGCGATTGGGACAGAGAAGACTTTATTGATTACGTGTCTTCGCAGGACAATATCTTGCAGGAGTTTTTGTCGTTGCAAAGTCTTGCAAAAGACAACGCCTTAAATGATAGTCTTTGGCTTGAAGATATTTTGGATATAACGTATACTCTTTGCTGTCAAAGATACGGACAGAGCTATGTGGATTTTCTTATTGGCGAGAGAAAGGACGAAGTTGCGCTTGACGGAGTGGGAGACGCAATGTTCAACGGCTCGCGTACTTCGGTGTCGCAGTTTGAAAAGTATTTTAAGTGCCCATTTTTGCATTTCAACGAAAACGTGCTCAAACTTAGACGCAAAGAGGTCGCAGGGCTCGAAGTAAAGGATACGGGAATCTTGCTTCACGCCGTTATGGAAAAGTATTTTTCTATGCCCGATTGCGCTGATAAGAGCGAGCAGGAGATACAAACTATCGTGCCCGAGCTGTTTATGAGAGAAGTGGAAAACAGCAAGGATTACGCATTTTTGCTGGACGGCAAGAAGAATGCGCTCACGCTAAGACAGCTGATAAACCAAGCCGTCTACGTCGTCAAAAACCTCGTGGCAAATATGCAGGTCACTAAGTTTCGCCCGTATAGACTTGAGGCGGTCTTCGGCAGACGCCAAGACGCCGTCATGTCGGGTATGGAAATTTCCAACGGCGTTCGCAAACTGAGCTTTGAGGGCGTGATAGACAGAATAGATACTTGCGACGACAAGGCGATTATCGTGGACTATAAGTCAAAGAGCAATATCCATTTTGATCCGTCAAATATATTTTACGGCGACAGAATCCAGCTTTTCGTATATCTCAACGCTTTGCGCGCAAGCGGAAATATTACGCCTCAAGGAGTGTTCTATCTGTTGATGAACAATAGATTCGTCAAAAAAGAAAACGAGGCAAAGAGATTTACGTATCGCGGATTCGTCAATAAGGACGACGTTTTCGATTTGGATAAAGGCTTTGCGCAAAACGCCGACTTTACCAGCGGAGTATATCCGATAAAAAGCAAAACAAATAAGGACGGCGAAATAATTTATTCTTCTTATCAACAACTCGGTCACGTGATGTCGGGCAAGAGTTTTGACGACGTATGCGATTACGTCATGAGACTGACGAGCAAGGCGGCAAGAGAAATAGAAGACGGATATATTGCAAAATCGCCGTTGAATATCAAGGGCGAAGAGCAGCCTGCCGCATGCAAATATTGCGATTACAAGGATCAGTGCGCCCGCTCGAAGTCGTACGTAAGAGACGTCAAAGACATCTCTCAAGAAGAGTTTGAGAACCTTATAGGCGGCGAAGACCAAAATCAGGATATCTGCGAAAAATCTTTGCCAAAGGAGGAGAATTGAGTATGAGCGCAATCAATTGGACGAAAGAACAACTCGACGTGATCAACAGCGTCGACGTCAATACTCTCGTTTCGGCGTCTGCGGGAAGCGGTAAGACGGCGGTCATGCTCGAGAGAGTCGTCAGACTCGTCACGGGAGAAAGCGGCAACGGCAAAACTCCTTTGAGAAGAATTATCATGGTCACTTTCAACGAGTCTGTGGCAAGCGAACTCAAGAGCAAAATCGGCTCGCGGCTTGCAAAAAGACTTGCTGAGAGCCAAGATAAAGAATATTTGAGAGAGCAGATAGAAGACGCTCCGCTTGCGGATATATCCACGATGCACTCTTTGTGTTCGGCTATAATCAAGAACAACTTTGAATATCTCGGTATACAACCGTCTTTTTCAATAGTCGACGACAATGAAAAACAAGTGCTTTTCGGCAAAGCCGTCGCCAACGTCATGAAAGAGTATAGGGAAAATTACGATTATCAAATTGATATTCTCATCAACTATCTCGGCGGAGAAACGAGATTTTGCGATACGCTTGCAAAGCTTTACGGTTTTTTGGAGGCGCAACTCGACAGAGAGGGGTATCTCGAGGAGACTGCGTTTGCTTGCTACGGCGGAGAATTCAAGAAGAGCAAACTTGCAAAACTTTATCTTGCAAGCATACACGAAGATTGTTTTGATTTTCTTCATCAAGCGCAAGATTGGCAAATGCTTTTCGAAAGCAAAGGCTTGTATAAACATTTGGAGCACGTGAAATCCATAATCGACGTTTTGAAAAAGCTGTCGGATACTCACGATATAGAGGAGCTTGCGGACGCAGTCAGATTTGCTCCCAAATTTGCAAATGCGCCCACCCTTCCAAAAGAGCTGAAAGACGACAATATCGAGCATCAAGAGAATTACAAGGCTTATAAGGCTGACGTGACCAATTTGATTGACAAACAACTCAAAGGTTTTTTCCCGTTGCCGTACGCCGAGATGCAGAAAGAACTCGATAAAAACAAAGAGTATTTAGTCAGACTCGTCGATATTTTGAAAAAGGTTTGCGGCGAATATTTTGCATTGAAGCAAAAGGATAACAAAATGGATTTTGCGGATCTTGAGTATTACGCTGTCAAGGTCATGCAAAACGATGAATTGGCAAGCGAGTTGGCGTCAAACTACGACTATATCTGCGTAGACGAATATCAAGACATCAATGCAGTCCAAGAGTATATTTTGTCGAGGCTTTCCAACGGCAAGAACTTGTTTATGGTGGGCGATATCAAGCAAAGTATCTATCAATTCAGAATGACCGATCCCAAGATTTTTTTGGATAAATACCGACTTTATAAACAGCGACCGCAATACGGCAATTCCTTTTCTCTCAACAGCAATTTCCGATCTTCTAAAGAAGTGATTGATTTTGTCAACGCTGTTTTTGACGTGATAATGAAAGAAGACATGGGCGGTATCGACTATAAAAAAGAGAGCAGACTTTTGCAGGGAAATGCCGATTATGATATTCAGTCCGATAGTCCTGTTCACATTGCGCATTTCCCAAAGGAGAAAAAGCAATTGGAAATACCCGATTGCCAAGACGGCGTCTACAGCGTAATGCAAGACGCACAGGAAACGAAATCTTTTTCCTCTCAAGAGGGAAAATATATTGCAAGACAAATCAAGTCGCTCGTCGGGAAAAAACAGATACAAGTGTCTTCTGCCGACGGCGGGATGACTTATAGGACTGTCAAATATTCGGATATAGCTTTGCTGTGCGCAACTCGCAACGCCAACGTCGAGAGTATCGTCGACGAGTTGAAGATGGCAGGGATACCCGTCGACGGGTGCAAAATTCTCAAAGAAAAAAACAACTCTTGCGTCAGTCTCTTCACGTCGTTTGTCAGAGTGCTTGACAATCGCCGTCAAGACATACCTTTGGCGGAGATATTGACGAGCAAAGTATTTGCAAATTTTACTTACAAGGATTTGACGACGATCAAGACGGCGGCGGGCAAAGTCGACTTTTTCCACGAGGCTGTGGATAAATATGTCAAAGAGCGCGACGACGATTTGGCAAAGCGACTAAAAAGCTTTTTTGAGACCGTCGACTGTTATCGTCGCATGGCGTCTTTTGTGAGCGTGGATTCGCTTCTTCGCAAGATAATAGAGGATTTTAATTATCGAGCTTATATGACGGCAGTCGAGGACGGAGCGAGCGAGTTGGCAGGACTTGAAAGTTTTATTCAGTCTTTGTCGGGCAAACCGTACAACAACAGTCTGTCGAAATTTGTCGAGGCGGTCGACGCTACTTCGGAATTCGGCAAAGTGTCGGGCGAAGTAGGATACGAGGGGGATTGCGTAGTCACCAATACCATTCACAGTAGCAAGGGCTTGGAATATCCTATCGTCTTTATTATCGACGCCGCAAGAGAGCTCAGCCTCATGGAACTCAATAGCTCCAATATCATATACGACAAGACCTACGGATTTGCTATCAAGAGCGTGGATGAGCAAGACAGACTTTACGAAGACAGTTTGCCGTTCAAGATGATGAAGAAGTTCAAAGTCAAAGATTTGATAGAGGAAAAGATGCGACTTTTTTACGTCGCCGTGACGAGAGCGAGAAATATGCTGTATATCACTGCGACGGGCGGACTCGGCAAGAGCAGAGGCACCAACAAAAAGTCTTTTGGACAAGAGAGAATCAAGACGCCTTTGAGCATGATTGATTGGCTTAACAACGTTGCCGTTGAGTGTCCGTCATTTTATAACAAGTATTTTGATGGCGACGCAGAACTTGAAGATACGCAAGATATTCCGCAAGAAGAGAATGCTCGCAAGAGGAAGTTGGTCGACCTTGACAAAGCTAACGAATTTGCTGTCGACCTGCAAAAGAATTACGCTTACGAGCCGTCGACTGCGTTGCTTGTCAAGCATACGGTCACTGCCGTCAACAATTCGTATTACGATTCTTCGTTAGGTAATTTCGCAAATGATGACGGAGCAGAGGTGCTCGATGCTTTCAAGGACGGAGATTTTTCCGACGAAGAGACGGCAGACAAACGCAACAGCGCCGACGAAGGCGTGGCTTATCACAGAGTTTTGGAGTGTATAGATTACGATTGCTTTACGCAAGACGACGTGACAGACCAGCTTGACGCAATGGTTGAGCAGGGGCTTTTGAGCCAAGAGCAAAGAACTTTTATAGACCCCAAGTCGATTTTGGAATGTCTGCAAAGCGACGTTATGCAACAGGCGAGGAAATACCCTCATTACAGGGAAAAACAATTTATGCTCAATTTGCCTGCCAACGAATTTTTGAATATCGACAGCGACGACAAGGTCCTTCTGCAAGGCACGGTAGACTTGTTTATACAAGGCGGCGATAGAGGCGGCGAAAATATCTTGGTGGATTTTAAGTTCTCGCGCAAAAGCGCAGAGCAAGTCAAAAAGAGATATCAAAAACAGCTTGAGCTATACGCAATGGCGATAGAAGAGTGTCTTGGCGTAAAGGTGGATAAGAAAATCATCTTTATGTTGGGGAAGAATATAATTATCTCCTACGATTAATACTTCTCAACTCGTCATTCTTAAATCAAGACGTCATTTCGACCGCGCGGAGAAATTCCAATCGGTTTATTAGATTTAGCCGTATAAAGTTTTGGTTTATGGCAACTATTAAGATAGCAATAGTCGTACATATTATTTTGGAGGCTAAAATTTTGCTATCATTTATTTCAGACACCTATTCTAAGTTCCAAGCATTTATGGCAAGTTGGCAAGTTTGGCAGATAGCGGCGTTTGCCGTTGCTGTACCACTCGTCGCTTTCTTCGTTCAAATGCTCATCTATTCGGCGGAGCGCGTATACGTAAAAGCCTACTCGAGACTCAAAAGATTCTTGAAGAGTAATTCATATCTGTCGTCAAGCACCGTCTTTTCTTTCAACAAAAAAGTCGTCAAGATATTTCCCAAGTATATCAAGAGACAAGCCAAGCACATTGCAGAAAGCGGCATGCCTATGGATGAATACGTCAACACTTTTCAATTTTGTTCTTTACCCAAGAAAAAAAGTATTGTCGGCGGAGTTGCTCTTGCGCATATAGTATTATTGGGCATAACGGTGGCTATGAACGGACATTCCGTGGGAATCGTATCGGCTGCGATATTGGCTACGTTTGCGTTGTGGCTTGCGGTCATTGCGCTTGACGGCGTGACATCGAGACTTTTTTCCATTGTCGACAGAAGATATAAAAGGAAGTTTCTTATCAAGCTCGATTCCAATACTCTTTATCAAGAGAAGAACGTAGACCTCACGTTGCCCAAGGTGGAAGTCGCCGAGGACAGCGCAATGCAACTTGCAAAAAGCGTTGAAGAATTTTTGGCAAGTCAGCCGGACAAGAGTATTGCAAAAGTGGTTCTCAAAGGACTTTACAGCGCAAAATTCTCTTCCGCAATGACTGCTCAAAGCAAAATGCGACTCAAAAATGTCTTTACGGACCTAAAAAATTACGTTGGATAGGTTGCCAAACGGTTTTCAATAATGTAAAATATAGTAGACGCTTTAACATAGGACGAGGAGGTATGGCTTATGATTGAAATTTACAAGACCGATGCGGAGAATAGGCTCATACAGATAGAAGAAAGCGTCTATATGGACAGCGGATTCGATACCAAGGATTGTTGGATCAATCTTACCAATCCGTCAGACAAAGAAGTTGAATTTGTGGCGTCGATAAGCGGAATCGAAGACGACGTGCTCAAGACTCCTCTCGACGACGAGGAAAGATCTCGACTCGAGGTAGAAGACGATTACACTTTGGTGCTCGTCGACATCCCCGTCATAGAAGAGGGTACGGAAGACTATTACTCATATTTTACCATACCGCTCGGCGCAATAATCAAAAAAGATTTATTTATTACCGTCAGCCTGAAAGATACGGCAATCACCCGAGACTTTATACGCAATAGAGTCAAGGGTTTTGCTACATACAAAAAGACGAGGTTTTTGTTCCAGATACTCAACAATATCGCGACGAAGTATCTCGCATACCTTAAGCAGATAGACAAGGCGTCGCAGAGAATTCAAAACGAGTTGCACAAGTCTACCAAGAACAAAGAACTTATTCAGATGCTCGACCTTGAGAATTCTCTCGTATATTTTTCCACGTCGCTTACCGGCAACGACGCCGTAATATCGAGACTTATGCAAAACAAGTTCAACACCAACAATATACTCAAGAGCTATCCCGACGATACCGAACTTCTCGAAGACGTTGCGATAGACACCAAGCAGGCAATGGAAATGTGTTCGATCTACCGCGATATTTTGTCGGGTACTATGGATGCTTACGCTTCCGTCATATCTAATAACCTCAATATCGTCATGAAAGTCTTGACGTCGATCACTCTCGTGATATCGATACCGACTTTGATAGCGTCGTTGTTCGGCATGAATACTTGGGTGCCGGGACAAGGATCTCCTTGGGGATTTTTGGGAGTGCTTGGCTCGTCAAGTTTGATTTCTTTAGCCGTAGCTATTTACCTCAAGAAGAAAAAGCTTTTATAATACTTACTTGTTTACAAAAAAAAGACTAGATTTCTCGACTACGCTCGAAATGACAAAATACATAATGTCATTGACGCTCGCATGAGTTGACAAAATGCAATGTCATTTCGACCGAAACGCAGTGGAGTGGAGAAATCTCAAATCCGTTTGCGTCCATTCTGAGCGTAACGAAGTGAAGTCGAATAATCTCAACATTACGGAGGCATAGTGCGTTTTACTTACTGTCCCGACTGCGGGAAAAAACTTATAGAAAAGCTTATAGGCGACGAAGGAAACGTTCCTTATTGCGAGGATTGCAAAAGACCTCTCTTTGATATGTTTTCTTCGTGCGTAATTATTTTAGTTACAAATGACGACGGACAAGTCGTCGTTCTTCGTCAGAATTATATTTCCACTCAATATTACAATCTCGTATCGGGATATATCCAACCAAAGGAGACCGCGGAAGAGACTGCGTATAGAGAAGTGCAAGAGGAGATCGGCGTCAAGCTTTTTTCGCTTGATTTTGTCGGCACGTTTTGGTTTGACAAAAAAGATATGCTCATGATTGCATTTATCGGCAAGACCGACGACAAAGAATTGACTCTTTCGGGCGAAGTCGACGAAGCGAAATGGATCGACGCAAAGCAAGCGCTTAATATGGTGCACCCAAAGGGCAGCGTGTCTTATACTTTGATTGAGCATTTTATCAATACGCCAAAACAAAAAATATAATTGTTTGACCCTGGCGATACAAAATCGACTTTTTAAGTGTAGTAATTATCGATAAGCATAAATATATAGGGGGTAGGCGGTAATGACTACTAAAAATATAAAGATCATCAATTGGCTAAATGTAGCATTATCAGCCATAGCGTTGATACTCGAGTGTATGCCAAATAGTGTGCGATATGCATGTATGATTGGTCCCAATGAATACGGACCTGTGCATCATTGGTCATATTTCGGCAATCCGTTGAGTGTTGACGGACCGTTTCTCTCGACGGTAATAATTGCTTCGTTGACTATATTGAGTTTGGTATTTAATATTGTTATATTATTTAAGGACAAAAAGTCTATACGCATATTTTCGGCAATATTTTCATTCTTGGCATTGATCCCAAGTGCTTTCATATTGCGTAGAACAAAAGAATTTATTACGGCTTACAATATAATTATTGTTATATTATTTATCATTGTATTTGTATTGCAAGGAATATTGTTAAAAGACAATGCCAACGTTAAAAACAAAAAGGTTACAATTATCAATTGGTTAAATGCGGTACTGCTTTTTGTGGCAATAATATTAGAAAGTATGCCCAACAGTATCAAATATACTTATTCATACGGTATAGGGCACGAGGCGATTGCGTACGAATCGTATTTTGCCCCGCCGTCAAATTTGATAAGCGTTTTTACGGCAGTTATTGCAAGTTCGACAGCATTTGCTTTCGTATGTTGTATAATAATGTTGATAAAAGACAATAAGGCTATGCGTATCACTTCTTTAGTTTGGGCGGCGCTCGGCAGCGCGATTAATTTAGCGCTTTTGATTGCACTTGGAAAAACTATCAGCGCATACAATATATTCATAATGCTATTGCTTCTAGCGCCGATAATCACTCAAAGCATAAAATTAAAGACGAGCAATAATATAGTTAATTGATTTATAAATAAGCGATAAATCAAGCGTTTAAAAAAATTTTAAAAAGTTTGAAAAATTTGTTGACAAGCCAATTCTTTAATGATATTATATAAAGGCTGTCGACGACAGTACGAGAAAATAACTCATTCGTGGGGGATTAGCTCAGTTGGCTAGAGCGCCTGCCTTGCAAGCAGGAGGTCAAGAGTTCGACTCTCTTATTCTCCACCACTAATGGGCTCATAGCTCAGCTGGTTAGAGCACACGCCTGATAAGCGTGAGGTCGGTGGTTCGAGTCCACTTGAGCCCACCAACTTTCGGTCTAACCGAAAATTTTTTTGCACATTGACAACTGCATAGTAGGATCTGACGTATGACGAGTACGTT
>CAMWVR010000055.1 GCA_947177795.1 uncultured Clostridia bacterium
CAAAGAGAAGAAGTCGACTTACTTCGTAGTGTACGGACAGACGAGCACCAATCCATTGGTCAAGCTCACGATAAAGAAAGACACGACGGTAGCTCTCTTGAAAATGGAAGACGAGTATATGAAAGACATCAGAAGAGACGCGAGCGGAGACGGCACCAAAGTGAGAGTCAAGGAGACTGAAGTTGTGGTAAGCGATAAGCAAGCCTTTGAGACGGCTAAGAAGATGGTGGACTTGAGAGACGATCAGATTGAGCGGTATCAAGAGCTTCTCAGAGAGCAGCGCTCTATGAGAAGCAAGAAGTAAGAGCAACCGCATATATCGGCGCGCCTTTTACCCTAACGGCTAGGACGCCCTCGGGGTCACGTACGACAAGTACGCTCACCGCTCGGTTGCCGCCGCACGGGCAAAAATCCCACCAATTTCTGCGGTTGTGCGAAACAAATTTAATTTTGTCATTTCGAGCGAAGTCGAGAAATCTCAACCGATATAAGATGATTAGACCTCTCCGCTCCGGTCGAGGTGACATACATATAATGTCACTGACGCTCGCGCGAGACGCACCTGCTTGCTCGCTATGCCGTCGCTACGCTCCTTACGAGCGAAGTCGAGAAATCTCAACCGATTGCTCGCACTCCCCTTGAGGGGAGGGGTGAGGTGTAAAACGATATAGTTACTTACATAATTTTTTCCAACTTACGCATAATGGTAGTATGCTGATAGTTTTTACACGATCTATATTGATCTATTTATTCTTATTGATAGTAATGCGATTGATGGGTAAAAAGCAATTGGGCGAATTACAGCCTTTTGAATTTACCATTACGTTGATTGCCGCAGAGCTTGCGTGTATTCCTATGTCTGATACGCAAGTACCGATACTTTACGGACTTGTGCCGATATTCACGCTGTTTGTCGTGGAATTCGTGCTTACCAAGATAGTCAAGCACTCAATCAAGATGCGTAGGATCATCAATGGCAAACCCGTCATAGTCATCACGCCCGACGGCATAGACTTTGACGCAATCAACAGACTTGATATGACGGTGCACGATATCATGGAGTCTATCCGCGCAAAGGACTATACGACTCCTGAAGAAATCGAATGGGCTATCATAGAGACCAACGGCGATATGTCCGTCGTGCCCAAGTCGGCAAGTAAAGCCGTCACGGTGGGAGATATGGCGTTGCAAGTCGAGCAAACTCAACTGCCTTATTCGGTCATTTGCGAAGGCAAGCGCATGGGACGTAATATCCAAAGATGCAATCTTGACGAAAACAAGGTGCAGTCGCTCATCGACAAGCTGGGATTTAAGCAAGAGGAAATTTTGCTTTTGCTTGTGACGGGCGGAGACAGTTTTTATCTTCAACCTAGGTCGGGCAAGTTTGTCACAGGCAAGATAAGCGAGGAGGTAGGCTGATATGGGAAAGATAATATTTACTATCGTATTGGTAGTGATAATACTTGCTTTGGGCATAGGCGAACAAGTCTTTATGCAAAAGGCGTTTGACGATTTGGTATTGCGATGTGAAGAAATTCAGCAATTGCTGATTGACAAGGACTATTCCGCCGCCCGCAAAGCCGTCTTGCAGACAAAAGAATGGTGGGCAGGCAAGCGTAATATCTTGGAGTTCACTTGCCCCAACAACGATATCAAAGATATCTACAAAGAGATAGGCGAGCTTGAAGGTACTCTTTACTCGGAGATGTACGACGACTCTATCACTCGTACCAACGTGATTAAGTCTATGGCGGAGAACTCAAAAAACCTTTTAGCTTATAGAATAAAAAACATTTTATAAAGGTTTGATTAATAATAGTAATTTGTCGAAAAATTCATTTTTTTCGGCAAATTTTTTTTATTCAATGCATATTATAGAATATGTTTGGTTTTAATAGGATTCATTTTATAGGCATAGGCGGAATAAGTATGTCCGCTTTGGCAATGTTGACGAGCGAAGCGGGAGTATGGGTAAGCGGTTCTGACAGGTGTGACAGCGATATACTTCAAAAACTCAAAGGGTACGGCATCAACGCATACGTCGGCAGCAACAACAGCGTCGTATCGTGCAGCGACTTGGTAGTATATACTTCCGCCGTCGGCGGAGACGACGCCGAACTCAAGTTTGCCAGAGCCAACAAGATAAGGTGTATGGAGCGCAAAGCTTACCTTGCGCTTATGGCAAAGACGTGCAAAAGCGTGATAGCCGTGGCGGGTTCGCACGGCAAGACGAGCGTCAGCGCAATGCTGTGTCATATCTTTGACAAAATGGCTTTGCCATTCAAGGGGCACGTGGGCGGTATCATCAAGTCTGTCGGCGAAAATTATATCGACACGGGCAATGATTATTTTATCACGGAGGCGTGCGAATACGGTCGCAGTTTTTTGTCGCTTGAGCCCGATATAGGAGTCATTCTCAACTGCGATTACGATCATCCCGACACTTATCCCACCAAGGAGAGTATGTACGAGGCGTTTGTCAAATTTGCCGAGCAGTCCAAGATCGTCGTCATAGGCGAAGAGGCTTTTGACGTATTGGATTTGCGCAGCGTCGACAGAGACAAGGTCTATACGTTTGGCTTTGGCGAAGAGGCGCATTACAGGGCGGTCAATATTCAAAACGTAGCTGGCAAGTTTGAGTTTGACGCGCTGTGCGACGGAAAGCATTTGGGCAAGTTTTCTCTCAATATTTACGGCAGACACAACGTGCTCAACGCTTTGGCGGTAATTGCAGTATGTCATCTCAATTGGTTGGATATGGCAGAGACGGTTCATTGCGTATGCGATTTTGACGGCGTTGACAGACGCTTTACCGATTGCGGACGTACGCAGGGCGGAGCGCGCGTAATAGTCGATTACGCTCATCATCCCAAAGAGATCTCCGCCACGATAGACACAATCAGGCTGATGACAAAAGGCAAAATAATCGCCGTATTCGAGCCTCATACCTATTCCCGCACCAAGGCTTTGCTCGAAGAGTTTGCCGACAGTTTTTATTGGGTGGACGATTTGATAATACTGCCTACTTACGGCGCGAGGGAGAGTCAAGACGACGGGCTCGGAGGAGACGGACTCGCAAGATATATCAACAAGCACGGCGAGGGAGCGCTGTATTTGCAAGACTACGAAAGCGCTTGCGATTACGTGCAAAATAATTCCACGTCAAGAGACGTGGTCATAGTGTTGGGCGCAGGCAGCGTAAATATTTTGGGTAAGATGCTTACGCAATAATTAAAAAACTCCGATTTGATCGGAGTTTTTGTTTTAGCATTTAAATATCGTCTTAAGATAATTATGTTTTTTAGCCAAGTCGCTGAAGACCTGCTTGGCTTCGCTTATGTCGACTTCTTGTTCGATAAGGCAATCCACTTTGACGACTTCGGTCGCAAGCATATTGATTGCAGTCTCAATTTCGCCAAATCCGTCGCTAATGCCGTATACGGTCAAATTGTTGGAAATGATAGGCGAGAGATCGCCTTTGAGCGGCGGTATCGCCGTGTTGTAACCCACGATTGCGACTTTGCCGTTTCGGCGCAGATAGTGCAGCATTTTGCCGACCTCGTCGCATACGTCGCTGCTCAATATGAGGTATTCGACGAGTTTTCCGCTTGTGATCTCTTTGAGTTTTTGCAAGACGTCTTCTTCGACGAAGTTGATTGCGTAATACACGCCCAAGTCTCTTGCCAAATCAAGGCGGGAAGTATCGTTGTCGATGACGATAGGTATAGCTTGGTAATATATGCAAAGCTGAGCGATGATAAGATTGATTGAAGTGCAGCCGTATAGCATAACGTACTTGGTCTTTTCAATATCCAATTTTTCTACAATATTGATTGCTATTGCGATATCTTCGATGAAGGTAAATGCGCTGTCGCTTATTCCAATCGGTACTGTATAAATGTTGTGCAAAGGAGCGTAGACGTAATCTGCGAGATAGCCGTCGTTTTTGAGACCGTTGACGACGTGCTTTCCGTTTTCCAGACGGGTGTAAGGGGAGAGCATGACTCTTTGACCTTTTCTCAACGTGATATCTTCGCTTTCGCTCACGAGACCGATAGCCGTTCTCGTCGGGCAGAGCGGCAAGTTGACGTTGGTAATCTTTCCGGCAAACACGGCGACGTCGCTTTCGCTTACACCTGCTCTGAGAATTTTGATCTTTGCGTATTCTTTGAGACTTAAAGAACTTTCCTCGCTCTCTTCTTCGATAGTGAAATTTTTAGTAATTTTAAAAGATTTCATACATTCCTTCTTATTTTAGACGCAATTTTGCATCTTTTTGCCGTCCGCAACGACTTGTTCCACCATTTAACTATGCCAATTATACCATATTTTTATCGGCTTGGCAAGTACGACGTTTGCGTTTGACTTAAAAAAGCGTTAATATGGCAAAAATCGACACATAATGCGTATTTTTTCAATCGATAATGTACGATATTTGACATTATTCGATTATCTAAAGCCGTGAAAATATCCAAAAATAATAAAAACTGTGATTATTTGTTGCAAAAAGCTTGAAATCGAGAGCAAATACCGAGGTTTTGGTCGCAAGAAAAACACAGTGGCAAGCGCGCGATTAAAAAAATGAAAAATCCTTGAATTATGCTTGACTTCTATAATTATTATATGTATAATCATTGAGTAAAGAATTTTGCAAAGGTAGGTGATAATATGAACGAGAATATCCAACCTAATTATCATGACGTTACTGTCGTTTGCGCTTGCGGAGCTAGTTTTGTATGTGGCACGACCAAGGACGGCGACACGATTAAGGTAGAAGTTTGTAGCAAATGCCATCCTTACTATACCGGCAAACAAAAGTTGGTAGATACGGGCGGTAGAGTAGACAAGTTCAAAAAGCGTTACAGCCTCTAAGAACTTTAAATACAGAATTTTGTGCGGAGAACTTGCGTTCTCCGTTTTTCTTTTGCTTTTTAAGGTTTGCTCCCTATTGAATTGTTTGTTTTATAATGCTATAATAATATATATCAATATATAAAGGGAGAAAATCATGTGTTTTAAAAAGAATCGACCCGAGTATCCTCGAGAGTATCCCATTACTCAACAGCCTTCTCTTGAGCCTTCTGCTGCGCAGTTAACCAAAGCAGAGAATTGGTTTGGCATGTTTATTCATTTTGGACCCAACACTTTCAACAATCTCGAGTGGTCCAACGGCAAGTTGCCTTTGAGCAGTTATGCGCCCACAGACGTAGACACCGACCAATGGGCAAAAGTCGCTTACGACGCAGGCATGCATTACGTCATTTTGATTACAAAGCATCACGACGGATTTTGTCTTTGGGATACCGACACCACCGAATATTGCGTCAAGAATACTCCCAATAAAACTGACGTGGTTGCCAAAATGGCAAAGTCGTGCCAAAAATACGGCATAAAATTGGGGCTGTATTATTCGCTTTGGGACAGACACGAAAAGTGTTATAAAAAGCACGATAAGTACGTCGAGTATATGGAAAGTCATTTGTCGGAGCTTCTTGGTGGAAAGTACGGAGAGATATACGAACTTTGGTTTGACGGCGGATGGGACAAAGCGTGCGAGAAGTGGCAGCTCGACAGGCTGTATAGCTTCGTCAAGGCTTTGCAACCCAACTGCCAAGTGGGAGTCAATCTTACGATTGGCGATTTCAACGGCAAAAAAGGCTTCGTTCAGGAGAGATATAAGCCTTTTAATCAACAAGAGGGCGACACGATGCGTATGTTCCCGTCGGACTTTAGGTTGTGGGATCCGCATATGTGCAGGATAGACGATCCCAAGATATTTACGTTCAAGGGTAACAAGTATTATCTGCCATTCGAGCACACGGTATGTTCGCGCAAAGAAGGCAAGTGGTTTTTCAGCGACGAATACGAGCAAAAGACCACGCTTATGGACGTCGACGAGGCAGTGGAGCGTATCAAGATAATACGCAAGACGTCAAATTCCATGGTCATCAATCTCCCGCCCGACAAGAACGGACGGTTGGTAAAGGGCGACGTAGACAATCTTTACGCCATTGCAAAAAAGGCTGGGATATACAGAGGAGAATAGCCGATATTTCATTTGAGCGAATAAAAACTCATTAGTTGGCAATAATTGCAATATCAACTTTTGAGGTGAGTCAGTGAAAGCGGTAGCGATAATTATAATATGTCTTGTACTCATAATTGCAGGCGTATATGCGGTAAAGGCGAGCAACAAACCAAGCGATGAAGAAACTTATTTGAGAATACATATCAGAGCCAACAGCAACGACGCCGTCGACCAGAGCGTAAAATACAAAGTCAAAGAGAGCATCGTCGACTTTATGTCGCCTGCGCTCGAGGGCGTGAAGACCAAAGCCGAGGCTATGGAAATTTTGCAAAACAATATCGTCGCAATGAAGAACGTCGCCGACGCTACGTTGGCGCAAAACGGATATGGATATAAGTCAAGAGTCAGCCTGCGAAAGGAAGAATTTCCTGCAAGGACTTACGGAGAGTTGACTCTCGATTGCGGAGTATACGACGCCTTGATCATAGAGCTGGGCAGCGGAGAGGGCGACAATTGGTGGTGCGTGGTATTTCCGCCGCTGTGTTTTGTGGGCGAAGACAAAGACAACGTAGAATACAAGTCGTTTTTTGCCGAGTTATATGGCAAGCTTTTTGGCAATTGACGAATTGAAAGTTATTTGACAGTAGTAAGATTCTCTTGAAATTTCAAGAGAATCTTTTTTGTAACAAATATTTGCATTTAGGAATAAAATATATGGATATTACCAATTATTTCAAGATTTTCATTGACATTACACCTGAGTGTGATATAATATAATCAATAAAAATATTAAAAGGAGTGTTTCATTATGGCAAAGAAATCAGATTACTTTGGTCTTTCTTACATAGTAAGTTTGATCTTGGCTATCATTCCCTTTACCGCTTGGATATGTGGAGTGATTACAAGATTTACCGAAGGTAAGATAGTTGCAGGTATCATCCGTATCTTCTTGGGCGGTTGGATTATGTGGATTCTTGACCTCATCTTCATGATTATGAAGAAGAGCATTTGCAGAATTATCAATATCTAATTGAAATGCAACGATGAAAAGCGCCCGTAGATATACGGGTGTTTTTTTATTTATCCCTTTTAAAATTCGTCGATACGATTTAAGTATATTTATTTTTTTCAATGTCAATAATGTCCTTAGCATACACAGCAAAGCAAGACGTCGAATTTTGTTTTGCTAAAGGAGAATCTATGGACAAAAAAGTAATCATAAAGTCGTCTGTCACGGTAGTATTGCTATTGGCTACGCTGGTGGTCGGCATACTTTGTTTTTATTCTTTGCGACCTGCTGAAGAAGTCGCCGTACTCAAAATGGGTTCAAGCGGTTCGCAAGTGAAGACTTTGCAGACAAAACTCAACAATTGGGGTTACAACGCAGGCAAAGTAGACGGAATATTCGGTTCCAATACGAGAGAGGCGGTCAAGCGTTTTCAGAAAAAGAACGGTTTGGCGGTCGACGGCATCGTCGGAGCAAAGACGGCTGCTGCGCTTGGCATGACTTTGTCGTCGGGCAGTAGCAGCAACAGCAGTTACAATTCGTCGGACACCTATCTTTTGGCGAAGTGTATCTACGCCGAGTCGAGAGGCGAACCTTATTTAGGACAGGTTGCCGTAGGCGCAGTGGTCCTCAACAGAGTGCGCAGTTCGTCGTTCCCCAATTCAATATCGGGAGTAATTTATCAGCCGTACGCATTTACTGCGGTTGCCGACGGGCAAATCAATCTTGAGCCCAACGAGACGGCGTATTCTGCGGCAAGAGACGCTCTCAACGGTTGGGATCCGACCAACGGGTGTTTATATTATTTCAATCCTGCGACGGCGACGAGTTCTTGGATATGGTCAAGACAAGTCAAGCTGACGATAGGAAAACACAAATTTGCAGTGTAGGAGGGTATTATGTTAAGAGACGCATCGGGTAGACTTGTGATGACCAAAGGGTGGAAAACCTTTTTTATAATAATGGCAATTGCCATGCTCGTGGCGATCACGTTGCTGTCAATATTTTTGGGTATATCCAAGTCCAATGAGGGAAAGTGGAAGGCAAACAGCGAGTATAATTATGAAAATGCTTATTATACTTTGACTGACAGTCTGCTCAATATGGAAAACAATCTGTCGAAATTGAGAGTGACGAGAAGCGAAAATCTTGTCAACGAGATGCTGATAGAAGTAGCTATGAATTCGCAGACGGCAGTCGCCAATCTCACGACGCTTTCTTACGGCGGTTACGATTTGTCAAGCGCAATCAAATATTGCAATCAAGTGGGAGATTACAGCAAATATCTTGCAAAAAAAATAAATGCAGGCGGAGAGTTGAGCGAAGAAGATAGAAATACTCTCGACGGGCTTTATCAATCGACGTTCAAATTGAGCAAGAGTCTTGGGCAAGTTAAAGAAAGCCTTGTCGCAGGCAACAAAATCGTCGACGGACTCGGCAAGCTCAACGGCGACTTTGTCAGCATTGCCGAGGGACTTGTGGACGGCACGATTGAATATCCTTCTTTGATTTACGACGGCGCATTCAGCGATTCTTTGACAAACAGAGAGGTCAAGGGACTAGACGGCGAAGATATCTCAAGCGATAAGCAAGAGGAAAGAATCAAGAAGATTCTCAGTGATTACGAGGTCAACAGCGTCAATTTTATCGGCGAAAATACCAACGGTTTTGACAGTTATCTCTATCAAGTCAATCTTGCGGGCGGACAAATCGCAAGCGTTCAACTTGCCAAGAAAGGCGGAACTATAGTCATGTGGGACACGTCGTTTGATGCTCAGGAACCCAAGCTTTCCGTCGAAGAAGGCACTTTGCTAGCAGAGCAGTATATCGCAAAGCAGGGCATAGAGAATATGAAAGGAGTATACGCCACTGTCAGCGACGGAATCTTGTACGTCAACATGTGTTATACCGAGAATGATATAATTCATTATCCCGATATGATCAAGGTCAAAGTATCGTTGGACGACGGCAAAATTGTCGGCTTTGAGGGGCTCAATTATATCTATAATCACACGCAAAGGTCGTTGGGCGCTCCTACCGTCACGGAAGGAGAAGTCTCCAATATGGATTTCGGCGGTCTATCCGTCAAGTCTATCCGACTTGCTTTGATACCGCTTGCAGGCGGCAAAGAACTCTTGACCTATGAGGTCTTCGGCAATATGGACGAATATAATTTCTATATCTTCGTCGACGCCGAGACGGGCAAAGAAGTCAAAGTCATGCAAGTCATAGACTCCGACGAGGGCGAACTCTTGATGTAACGTCATTTCGACTGGAGCGATAGCAGAATGGAGAAATCGCAATCGGATTGAGACCTCTCCGCTACGGTCGAGGTGACTTATTGGAAACGATAGTAACGCCTTGAACGAGTAATTCTGAGCGGAGCGAAGCGAAGTCGATATATCTGATATAAAAAATATATCAATAATAAACAACAAGCCAATTGAATTATTTTCGATTGGCTCTTTTAATCTATTAATTTCTAATTTAACGCTAATTTTTCAAAATTTTCAACATTTCCAAAAAAAGTATACTTTTCTTGACTGCCCGTGAAAAGGCAGATTTTTTCAAATATATTATACTTGACGAATTGTTATTTTGCAATATCTTTAAGTCAGTAAAAGTATACTTTTTTTGGAATTTGACCTAGCATGTTAAATTTTCAAACAAAAGTATTGAAGAGGAAATTTGTTATGATAAAGAAAAATAAACGAATAAACAAAATATTTATCTTTGCGACGGTAATAGGGATAATTTTGTGCGTATTGTCGGGTTTTACGCTGAGTAGTAATACTAGTTGCGAGGCGGCGACTGCCAATGCAGGATATAATTCTGTCAGCGAACTAATGCTCAAAGGTAGATTTGACGGCGACGCTTTGAATAAGCTTTATCAGCAAATTTCGGGAACGGCAAGTTATGCCAGCGTTGAAAAAATGGCTGAAGATAGCGCTAGTATAAATTCAAGCGCCGTCACCCAAATCGTTAAGGCTAGCGATTTTTATTCGAGAAAGTCTGCAAACAAAGATATTTTAGTTTATTTTGGCGATAAACAATGGACGGTTACTGCGTTAAGTATTGCCAATAACCAAGATTACTTTGACGGATTGGGTAATTCTACTGATGAGCTGTGCAACGTAAAGCAAGGCGACGTGGTATTGACTCTTATGCTTTACAATCATACGGAAGAGGTGCAGTTTAATTCTGAATATTATAATGCAAGCACCACGTCTAAATACCCAAGCGCCCTATATTCAACGAGTACTATTCGCAATATAACCTTGAATGCAGGCGGATATTATACCACTGACGGAGCAAATCTCACAAAGGCGAAGCAATCTCAAGACAATGCTTATGCAAAATTTACTATGAAGGACATAGACGAGAGTCTTACGGATTATATAGTTCAACCTAAATACGTAAAATATCAAGCGGAAGAGACGTGGAACGTCAGCGGAAACCCGAGCAGTAGTATTTGTCCAAATGAATCATACGTCTATGACGCTAACGGAAAATATAACGGTTCGGCTAAAGCGTTTTGCCAAAATGAAAGATATAGCGATTGGAAAGACGATTATATTTGGTTGCCGTCCTTGACAGAGGCTGCGCCGCAAAATACATCTGCGCCTGTGCACGATCTCATTTGGGGTGTGAGCACCAGCCAAACGCTGTCAAGCAAAGAGTATTGGCTTCGCTGTATACCTGCGGCTTCTGGTAGCGGCGGAACAGAGCATACTATGAGTTCAAGTTCTTGGTATCAGAGGAATACCAACGCCACGGGGATATACGCGCGTCCTTGCTTGCACCTTAATTTGACGGCGGCAGAAGCGCATTCGGCTATTTTTATCAACGCTCCCGAACAGGTATCAAGCGTGTATAACGCAAATGAGCAGACGATCGTCGACGCCGAAGGCATTGAGGATAAATCGTGGTATGACGAAGCTATCTACGGAGATGCCTCAAAAATGAGTATAGAGTACTTTGATTCTAACGGTAACCCTTTGCCTGATAAATATCCCAAATACGTCGGAACTTATACCGTCAAATATACCATAGTGGGTAAGGAAAAATATGCTTGGTCAGGAAGTAGCGGTATAAATGACAATGTCCGAACGTCAACTTTTGTCATACGAAAAAAGCAAGTGGATTTTCCTAGGTTGTATAACAATGAATCTTCAAAGGTGTACAACGGCGGTAATAATATCAATTTCAGAGTTGCCATTTATGATAAAGACGCATTAAAGGTAGAATTTAACGGTAGCGAGATACCTGCGAATAACACTGTGTCCGTGACAGATGTAGGGGATTATCAATTTGACGTATCATTGAAGGACAGCAAGAATTATTATCTTGATTCCACAGAGACGAAGATAGACTTCCACGTCACAAAGTTTGAGATAGAAATCAAATTGTCGGATATTACTAGTGGAAGTAGCGACTTGACGATTTTAATGGGCGCAGAGAAGACTTTTGATTTGCAAGTAACTATAGGTAAGGGAGTGCACGAGAATGAGGACAATCCCATAACCGTGCCTGTAACCATAAGCGCAAGCGCGCCTGACTTGACGCCGGAGATAGTAAGCCAAGTCAATTTGACTAGCGCAGATACGTTAAAACGAATCAAGATAGACGCTTCGGAATTGTTGGACACGACTTATACGTTGAGCGCAACGACTACCAATCCGAATTATGAGATAAAGATAAGTCCTGCGGCAACGCTCAGCGTGTTGGATGCATCGTCGGGAACGGCGGTAAGGTGGCAATTATATGCAGACAACGTACCCATAAGCGGACAATATAAGAATGCCGAGATAGGAGAGACGAGCGTAGAGTTGTCCAAGAAGATAACGTATGACGGAAGACAGTATACGTTTAGAGTCTCGACTCCCGACGGCTATGAGATGAACGAAGATTTTGGGTATAAAGTAGTTGCGACGAATTCAGCCAACGTTGCATTGGGGAAGAATGCAGACTTATATAAGACGATAATAAGTTTGGAAGAAACGGCTACGGGCAAAAATACGGAATATGAGATAATATGGGAGATAGAGAAAGCCAAGTTCGACCTATCGGGCGTCAAGTGGAAGTATGACGGCAAAGTGCCGTTCAGTACAATACCCACGGAGATGAAAGCCGAGATAGATACTGCTACGTTGCCAAAAGGCTTGGCAGTAGCGGGGTATACGGGTATCACGACGGGCAACGCAGTGGGCAACGGCGGTACTGCGACCGTGAGTTTTTCTTTTGATACCACCGACTCAAGTTACGCAATCAATTACGAATTGCCTACTCAAAATGGAAATAATTATATCTTCGACGGAAGCGGAGACTTTGAGTGGAGCAAAGATTGGGAAATCGTCAAGATGCAGATTGCATTGAATTGGAAGTTAGAGGATGCGATAGACGTAAACGGCGAGAAGTACCAAAGACAGACTCTAGTCGAAGATAAGAGAGTAGTGGATTATGAATACTACGTGTGGGATATGGCTACCAATCAACCTATAGGCAATGCGTTGAGCGAAGCGGATATAGAGGTAGAGGAGAACGTAGCCAAGTATTACGTGACGAAAGCCGTAATAAAGTCCACGTATGCAAACGACGTGGAGTTTAGCGGAACCAACGTATACTCACAGCCATTCACGGTGGGAGTCAACGCAACTGCGGTTGAAGTCACGTTGGTAAGCAATACGCTGACGTACAACGGCAATGCGCAGACGGTAAGATTGAGAATAAGTGGGGCGTTGAGCGAGAGCGACTTCGATATAGTATATTATGACAAAGACGGAACTACGCAGTTGGAAGGAGCTCCGAAGAATGCAGGTAAGTATAGAGTAGAGATAAGTCTCAAGAGCGGAGTCGAGGGATTCTATTTGGACGGAATCAACGTAAGCGACGGAGTAGCGGTCATAGAATACGAGATCAAGCCGATGAGCATAGACGGATCGGAGGGCAATTGGACAGACGTACGCAAGCCGCCGTCATTGCAGATAAACAAAAAGCAATTGGCGGGCATAGAGTACGAGTATACGGATATGGAAGGCAACCCGCTGAAGTTCAGCGATTTGAAGGCAGGCAATACGTATAAGATAAGAGCGGTCATAAAGGATAAGACAAACTATGCGTTTGCAGACGGGACGTATGAGACGGCGTGGAAAGAGTTTAGCGTAAGCGCCAACGAGGTCATAAGCGACCCAAGCGATCCCGGCGCATATCCCGACGCGCCCGACGAAGAGCCTAGCAATCCCGACGACAATAATCCAAGCGGAAACGTTCCCGGTAGCGGAGACGAAGGCGGAAGCGGAACGCTTGACGAGATACTAGCCAAGCTCAAAGAGATACCGTTGTGGCAAATGATAACGGGAGTAATATCCATAATACTCACGATAGTATTCT
>CAMWVR010000056.1 GCA_947177795.1 uncultured Clostridia bacterium
CGGCATTCGCGCTCTAGTACGGTCTCGTTGGCTCGTAGATGTGTATAATAGACATGTGCTATAATTACTCTATTGGCAATCGAGAGTGTCGAGTGCTAATTTAAAGGAGGCGTTTTTATGAAAATCAAACCATTATTTGACAGAATCGTAATTCAAGAAGTTCAAAGTCAGACAAAGACTGCCAGCGGACTGGTTTTGCCCGACTCTGCTCAAGAAAAGCCGCAAATGGCAAAAGTATTGGCAGTAGGCCCCGGCGGAATCATCGACGGAAAAGAGATCGTCATGCAGATCCAAGTAGGCGACAAAGTTCTTTTCAACAAATACGCAGGCTCTCAGTTCAAACTTGACGGCGAAGAAGTGACGATTTTGAAACAAAGCGACGTTCTCGCAATCGTCGAAGAATAATATGGAGGATTGAAATATGGCAAAGAAATTTAAATACGGCGAAGAAGCCAGAAGAAGTCTAGAGGCAGGTGTAAACGCAGTTGCCGACGCAGTAAAAATTACTATCGGACCAAAGGGTCGAAACGTCGTGCTTGACAAAAAGTACGGCTCTCCCCTTATCACAAACGACGGCGTGACGATAGCCAAAGAAATAGAACTTGAGGACTCTTTTGAAAATATGGGCGCTCAGCTCATCAAAGAAGTGTCTATCAAAACCAACGACGTAGCCGGCGACGGAACTACGACTGCTTGCGTACTTGCGCAGGCAATCATCAAAGAAGGTCTTAAAAACGTTGCGGCAGGTGCAAATCCGATGATACTCAAAAAAGGTATCGCAAAGGTCGCAGACGCAGTAGTCGAAGAATTGAAGACTATATCCAAACCAATAGATTCGGCTGCGGCAATATCCCAAGTCGCAAGCGTATCGGCGGCTGACGAAACGATAGGCGAATACATCTCAAAGGCTATGGAAATCGTAGGCAAAGACGGCGTAATTTCCGTCGACGAATCCAAGTCCACAAATACCGAGCTTTTGACGGTCGAAGGTATGCAATTCGACAGAGGCTACATCTCCGCTTATATGGTAACAAATACCGAAAAAATGGAAGCAGTGCTTGACGATGCGTATATCCTCATCACAGACAAGAAAATCTCATCGGGCAAAGAGCTTATGCCGATACTCGAGCAAGTAGTTCAGAACGGACTCAAGCTTTTGATAATCTGCGAAGATATGGACGGCGACGCTTTGACGGCTGTCGTACTCAACAAACTCAAAGGCATACTCAACTGCGTTGCCGTAAAAGCTCCGGGCTTTGGCGACAGAAGAAAGGCAATGCTCGAAGATATAGCTATCCTTACGGGCGCTCAACTCATCTCCAGCGAACTTGGATATGAACTCAAAGACGTAAATATCACGCACCTTGGAAGAGCTAAGCAAGTCAAGGTAGACAAAGACAACACTACCCTTGTGGGTGGCAACGGCGACGAGATGGCTATCGCAGGAAGAGTCAACTCCATTAAATCGCAAATTGCAGAAACGACTTCTGAATACGACAAAGAAAAGTTGCAAGAAAGACTTGCAAAACTCGCAGGCGGCGTTGCAGTCATCAACGTGGGCGCTGCAACAGAAGTTGAAATGAAAGAAAAGAAGTTGAGAATCGAAGACGCTTTGGCTGCGACTCGCGCGGCTGTAGAGGAAGGCGTAATCCCCGGCGGCGGCGTTGCGCTACTCTCTATCATCCCCAAAATTAAGCCTATCGTAGACGCTTTGGAAGGCGACGAAAAGACGGGCGGAGCTTGCGTTCTCAAAGCGCTCGAAGCTCCTATAAAGCAAATTTGCGACAACGCAGGCGTAGACGGCGGCGTCGTAATCAACAATATCATCAACAGCAACAAGGGATATTCTTACGGATATAACGCATTGACCGACAAGTACGTGGATATGATCGAAAACGGTATCCTCGACCCCACCAAGGTGACGAGATCTGCTCTTCAAAACGCCGCAAGCGTAGCGTCGACTCTTCTCACTACCGAAGTGCTTGTCACAGACATTCCCGAACCGCCTGCTCCCGTAGCTCCGAATATGGGCGACGGAATGTATTAATAATTTCCAACAAAAGCAAAAGTCCTCGAAAGAGGACTTTTTTGTTTTATAAAAATTTTCCTAACTTAATTTT
Organism: uncultured Clostridia bacterium; assembly: GCA_947177795.1. Classification (GTDB taxonomy): domain Bacteria; phylum Bacillota; class Clostridia; order Christensenellales; family UBA3700; genus RACS-045. The sequence goes on from CAMWVR010000056.1 coordinate 2,121, forward strand.
TGCAAATTAGTAAACGAATAATACAGAGCCTAATTGCGTTTTAATCGGCGGCTTTCGGAGAAAAAGTCTTGATCGGCGTCGTTGACGTAATCGCTGATATTGAGTTCTTTGCTCATGAGTTCGACAAGTTCTTCTTCGTATTCCTTGAGCTTGGAGACTACGCCCTCTCGTTGATCCTTGTCGACGGTCTTGACGTTGGCTTTGCAATAAGACTGCCACTTTGAAGAAAAGATTTTGAGCCTCTCCCCCTCTAATGCGAATTTGACTTTTGAAGAATACTCTATATTTTTTGCTTTATCTATGGCTTGCGTGAGCGCGATATTGATATTGTCTTGCTCTTTTTTGAGTTCGTCGACTTTGTCTCGCAGATCCTTATTCTCTCTCGTAAGTCCTTCTATCCTGTCTCTCAATCCCAATATCGTACTCTCATATTTATCGGCCTGCATTTTGATATACTCTTGTACTTGCGCTTTGTCATATCCCTTTCGTACTACAGAAAAATTGCTCATTTATATACTCCTTGTTAATATATTTTGTTTTATAGACCTTTCGACTCCACTTCGTTACGCTCAAGGTGACGTCAGGTCAAGTTTTCCACTTCACTTTGTTACACTCTTACGTAAGTTGAATTATTACCATTTCCCCTCACTTAGTATTACTTACGGCGACGTCAGTCAGATCAAGTCTTCGAAACTATTCAGACGTCTAGATAATTATAAAACAAAAAAGAGTTATCGACATTGCCGATAACTCATTATTTTTGCTATTTTTGAAGTATTACGTCGAAAATTTTAATTCGCCCACTGTGACGCTACGCTTTCTTATGCTCTTTAATCAACTTCTGCTTGAGGTCGTAAAGTTTTTGCGACAAATCTACCTTGTAGATATGCGGATTGAGCATACGCTTGTATTCATTCCAAAATTCGCCGTAACTTTGCTTGTGATACTTAGCAATATCCATTACTGAAGGCAACTCGTAGACCAACTTGCCGTCCTTGATGATTTGTCTGCCGAGTTCTTTAGCGTAAAATCCCGTGACCTTTTTTCTCTTCCAAGAGAAATCGGGGTGGAAAATTTCAAGTTCGTCAAGTCCGTCAAAGTTTTCGTCCTTGAGCGCAATGAGATCTGCGATTGCCTTGTTGGTATTCTTGTCGTAAAGTCTGACGACTTTTTTATACCCCGGATTTGTAATCTTGGCGGGAGTGTCGCTCATCTTCATTTTGGGCTGCAATACTCCGTCGATTTCAATCCCCGCAAGTTTGTATACTCCGCCGAGGCTGGGACAGTCCATACTCGTGATAAGCTTAGTGCCTATGCCCCAAGTGTCTATGCAGGCGTTTTGCGTTGCGAGCGACTGCAACACGTTCTCGTCAATGTCTCCGCTTGCGCATATCTTAGCGTTGGGAAATCCTGCGTCGTCAAGCATTTTTCTCGCTTCTCTCGACAGATAAGCCAAATCTCCGCTGTCAAGTCTTATGCCGATAGGCTCGTGACCTTGCGCTCTCAACTCCTTGAATACCGTGATAGCATTGGGTACGCCGCTGCCGAGAGTGTCGTAAGTATCGCAAAGCAGCATACACTTGTCGGGATATATCTTTGCGTACGCCCTGAATGCGTCCAACTCGCTTGGAAAACTCATTACCCAGCTGTGAGCGTGAGTACCCGATACGGGCACGTCAAACATCTTGCCCGCCAATACGTTGGAAGTCGACTGACAGCCTGCTATCATTGCCGCCCTTGCGCCGTAGATACCTGCGTCGGGACCTTGAGCGCGACGCAAACCGAATTCCGCAACCGCTCCGCCCTTTGCCGCATAGACGACCTTTGCCGCCTTCGTGGCGATAAGCGTCTGATGATTGAGTATGCAAAGTATCGCAGTCTCGATAAACTGCGCCTCAAACATTCTTGCTCTGACGGTAAGTATCGGCTCTTGAGGAAATACCACCGTACCCTCGGGCACTGCGTATACGTCGCCGTTAAATTTAAAATTCTTGAGAAGAGTCAAAAACTCTTCGTCGAAGATGCCAAGCGATCTTAAATATGCGATATCGTCTTCGTTAAATTTGAGATTGAGTATATAGTCTACGACTTGCTCCAAGCCGCAGGCAATAGCGTAATTGTTGCCAACTCCTCTATAAAAAACGTCGAAAACCGCAATTTCATCCATCTGCTTGTTTTTGCTGTAACCGTACATCATGGTCAACTGATACAAGTCAGTCAATAAAGTTAAATTTCTCATTCTTGCTCCTAGTTTTTTATGCCGAATACTCGGTGAGGCTGAACAACCCGTCCATAACCGTAGCGCTATGCCTTTTCTTTTGCATAAATTATATGGCAAAATTATACAACTTTGCCATATTTTTGTCAATCTGTTAATATATATTTTATTATTTTAACTATTTCAGCAACGATTCGTCAGAATTGCCGTCTGTTGTTGCTTTTGAATATTTGATTTCTTCGAGCACGACGAGTTGACTTACCGCTTTCACTTCTTCGGCAGTTTGCTCTTGCGAATTATCCGACGGCGTTGCGTCATCCGCCGAAAGCAATCTCGCTTTTCGCACTTTTTGACAGGTGTCGTCGAGTTTTTTTACGCACATATTCTCAAACCATTTGGTCTCGAAGTTGATTTTGCCCAATTGCAACAATACTTGCAGCACTATGCACACGACAAATACGATATAACATATGACTTGCACGACTTTGACGTCTGAATTGCCGAAAGTGACGGGATTGCCTGCTTTGATGAATTCGAGCGTTCCTCTGACCAAACCGTACCAACCGAGATAGAATATCGAAAAAGTGCCGTTTTTAAGAGGCTTTTTGGGCACGAAATACATTATCAGCGCAATCGCAAGTCCCACGGCGTTGAGCGTACCCTCAAAGAAGAACGACGCATAATGCCACTTACCCGTGCTCTCTATGAACACAGCAAATGGCAAATGCTGAAGCGCCTCGTTGGTAACTTCCACGCCGTATAGCTCTTGATTGAAGAAGTTGCCCCATCTGCCTATGATCTGACCGAGCAAAACGGCAATGACCACGCAATCGGCTACTCGCATAAGAGAATACTTTCTGTTGCGTAAACAGCAGAAAAACACGCCTAAAGCGCCGCCGAAGATACCGCCGATAATGGTAAGTCCGCCGCCCGAAATATCTATCGCTTCGACAAATCCCTGCCAAGACGACAGCGAATATTCGTCGCCCAACCGAGGCACGACGTAAAATACTCTACAGAATATGACCGCCATTGGGATTACCCATATGAACAACTCCAATGAGAAATCAAAGTCCACCTGTCTCTTGTAAGAAAGCAAAAGATACAGACAAAATGCAAGTATTATGCCAAGCGTGATGACAATGCCGTACCAATATACGGGATTGCCAAACAACGTAAAAGCTACTCTGTCAATTGCAAGAAAGTCAAGCATTAAAACACCTTCGTAGTACCGTCGTTGCGTACTCCGATGACAAAGACGTTGTCATTGCCGAACACCGACTTCATACTGTCGACGTAGCTATCGCACTTACGCCTGTCGACGTACGCGATTATCGTGCCTGCAAATCCGCCGCCGTGAACTCTGACGGCTTTGACTCCGTCGCTCTTTTTGCTCAAATTGATCGCAAGAGGTATTCTCTGCGTCAAGTCGCCGTATGGATAGCAGTTTTGCAACATAGTGTACGAACTCTCGCCCGACGCGTTGATCATATCGCAGAACTTGCGTTCGTTGTTCTTCTTGACCGCCTTTGCGCAGATATCTACTCGCTTGTTTTCGTCATAGAAGTGCATCGCTCTCAATATAGCTCTGCCCGACAGCTTTTGTTGAAGCTCGGGAATAGCGTCGTAAAAATTCTTTTCCTTAACCTTGCGAAGTTTCTTTCCGCCCATTGCCTTTGCGACTTCTTCCATTTCCAATCTTATGCTTGCGTATTGGTCTGTCAAATCGCTGTGGTCTCCGCCCGTGTTGATCAACACGATATTCAAATTGTCAAAATTCCAATCGATTGATTTAAACAACGGTTCTCTCGTCGATCTGAAATCTATGTAGCTTACTCCGCCAAAAGATATTGCGCTTTGGTCCAAAAGTCCGCAAGGCTTGCCGAAATATTCCGTCTCGGCAAAATGCGACGCCTTTGCCTTGGTAAACTTGTCGATAGTACCGCCGTTGAACATCTGATTGAGTATCTCGCAAATCAACACTTCAAAGCAAGCCGAAGAAGATACGCCCGCGCCTCTGAAGACGTCGCTCGTGGTCGTCGCGCAAAAGCCGCCGATCTTGAGTCCGCTGATTTTATAATAAGCCAAGATGCCTCTCACGAGAGCCACTGCGCTGCCTTCTTCGTTTTTTCTCGAAATAAAATCGTTGAGCGAAACTTCAATGGGCGAAAATCCTATCGATTCGACGATGACTTTGCCCTCGCACGGCGTGACGCAAGCAAGCGTATCTACCGTGATCGAAGCGCAAAGCACCTTGCCGTTGTTGTGATCGGTGTGATTGCCGCAAACTTCTATTCTGCCGGGGGAAGAATAGAAAACTCCGCCCTCTCCGTATTTTTTGCTATGTATATCATACAATTCTTGATATCTTTTGACTTGATATTGGAGCTTGTCGTCTCCGTAAAGCCTCTGAACTACGTCAGCAAATTCTGCGCTGTTTGGCAAATTCTCAATGAAATTTCTGTCTGCCATATCTACCTCATAATTTAACGATATTTAAGTAATATTATCATACTCAAAAGTATTATATCACAGTATGATTATATTGTAAATAGTTTAATTAAATATATTTTTTTAGGCAATGTTGATGAAAATGTTTGGTTTGGAAAAATTTAGGCTCTCAAGATTTTTCAGTTGAATATATAAATAAATTTAGTATTATACGTCGTAAGTATTGCAAAATCTTTTAAAGTATAATATAATGTAAATAACAATTTTTAATTATATTCAACAACTTTGCGAGGTTTTTATGATAGATCAAAACACTTTGAAATCAAAACTCAAACAACTTGTGAATTATGCCAAAGATAACTTGTCTCTTCGACCAGAAGACGAGGCATTTGTCACAAATACTCTGCTTGATATGTTTTCCTTGGGCGCGCCTGCTCAAGAATGCGAGCCGTACGGCGACTTTCAGAGCGACATAGTCGACCCTATAGTAGATTACGCAGTGCAAAACGGTATGACAAAAGAAGAGGAAAAATTGCTCTTCGAGACCAAATTGCTGGGCGTAGTCACGCCATACCCGTCAAGCGTAGTAGATAAGTTTGATACTATCGCCTCAAACAACGGCGTACGTTCCGCAACGGATTGGCTCTTCAATTTGTCTATCGCCAACAACTATATCCGTATGGCAGATATACGCAAAAATATCAAGTGGCAACATAGCGGAAAATTCGGCAAGATCGAAATTACGATCAATCTTTCCAAGCCGGAGAAAGACCCAAAACAAATTGCTTTGGCAAAGCTTATGCCAAAGACAGGCTACCCTGCTTGCTTGTTATGTACTGAAAACGTAGGGTTTGCGGGCAATCTAAACCACCCTGCGCGTCAGACCTTGAGAATTATCCCAATTAAATTGGGCGGCGAAGATTGGTCGATTCAATATTCGCCATATCAGTATTATCACGAGCATATAATTGCGCTCTCCAACGAGCACCGTCCTATGGCTGTCAACAGCGACACCTTGTATAGACTGATGGACTTCGTAGACCTATTCCCACATTATTTTATAGGTTCAAATGCGGCGTTGCCTATCGTAGGCGGCTCGATACTTACGCACGATCACTATCAAGGCGGCAGCAAAGTCTTGCCGATGTTTGAAGTCGCAACTCGCAAAAACTACGTCAGCGAAAAATATAAGGACGTGTCCGTAAGCATCGCAGATTGGTATAACAGCGTCGTAAGAGTAAGCGGTAAAAACAAATTCCAAGTACACGAAGTGGCAAGCGACGTGCTGAATTGCTGGTCGACTTGGACGGACGAAAGCGTCAACGTGATTTGCAAAACCACCGAACAACACAACGCAGTTACGCCTATCGCCCGCAAGGAAGGAGATACTTACGTAATTGACATGATTCTGCGCAACAACCGCACCGACGAAGCTCATCCTTACGGCATATTCCACCCCGAAGAGAGATTGCACAACATCAAAAAAGAAGGCATAGGCATAATCGAAGTCATGGGTCTTTTCATCCTCCCCGGCAGACTCAAAACAGAACTTGAGGTCATCAAAGATTATTTGACGGGCAACAAAAATATTGACTTCAAAGAGTTGAGCGATCCCGAAAATCCGATGTTCAAACACGCTCAGACGATAATTCAACTCGTCAACGATCACGGCTCCAACCGCGATAGAGTCTACGCAGACAGAGTCGTGACAAATTACGTCAACGACGCTTGCGAGCAAATACTCGAATGCACCGCCGTATTTAAAAACGACGATAAGGGACAAGAAGCTTTCGTCAAGTTTATCGAACAAGGACTTGGCTATAAAGAAAGCTAAGCTTGCTTTGTAAAGTTAGATTGCAATTTCGTTGCAGTTATGTTATTCACTTCGTGAAAAGTTATATTCCGACTTCGTCGGAGTTATATTAAAAGAGATTATTCGTAATGAATAATCTCTTTTAGCTAAGGATTATAATTTTTATTTTTCTAAATACAGTTATTCTTTATCAGTACTCTTTTCTGTCCGCTAAGGCGCGAGAAAGCGACACTTCGTCTGCGTATTCTATATCGCTACCCATAGAAATACCGCTGGCAAGACGAGTCACTTTGATACCCATTGGCTTGATAAGCCTTGCGATATACGTTGCCGTCGCCTCTCCGTCAATGTCGGGATTTGTCGCCATAATGACTTCTTTAACTCCTACGAGTCTGCCCATCAATTCTTTGATTCGGATATCGTCAACGCCTATGCCATGCATTGGATTAAGCGTGCCTTGCAACACGTGATAAACGCCGTTGAAATCCTTGATCTTCTCAAAGGCGATCACGTCTTTTGGTTCCTTGACTACGCAAATGACAGATTTGTCTCTCGTGGCGCAAATTTCACAAACGTCATCGTCGGTATAATTACCGCAGATAGAACAGTAATGGATACTCTTTTTTGTCTCAACGAGCGCCTGAGCAAAATCCTCAACTTCTTCTTGGCTCATATTGATGATTTTATAAGCGTAACGCTGAGCCGTCTTTGCTCCCACGCCCGGCAACTTTGAAAATTGCGCGACAAGTCTAGCCAAAGGTTGAAAATACGACATATTATAAACCAAGTCCGGCGAACTTGCCGAGTTTTTCCTCTCTGATTTCTTCTGCTCTTGCAGTAGCGTCATTAAAAGACGCTATAATGAGGTCTTCAAGCATTTCGATATCGTCGGGGTCTACCGCTTCGGGTTTGATCTTGACAGCCGTCACTTGTTTTTCGCAAGTCATAGTTACTTCCACAAGTCCGCCGCCGCTTGCGCCCGTGACCTCGATAGTCTTGAGCTCCTCTTGAGCCTCCATCATTTCTTGTTGCATTTTTTGCGCTTGACGCATGAGCTGTTGCATATTACCCATTCCGCCGCCAAAACCGCCAAATTTACCCATATATCTATTCTCCTTTTATATATTAATTTTATATCGTTTTTTAATCGGATTGAGATTTCTCGACTTCGCTCGAAATAACAAAACGATTAGATTTCTCAACTTTACCCCAAATGGCAAAGTAATTAGAATACTCGATTTAACTCGAAATAACGAGCTTGCCGACAATTACTGTTTTTTAGAATTTGTGACGTTGACCATTTCTTCGTCAAACAAATCCTGCACTTTCTTCACGTCGTTGTTGAGAGCCTTTTCTTTGTCAAAAAAACTTATCTCAACGGCAGTTATCTCAAAGTATCTCTTGCGGATAATATTCTCAAATTGCTTGAGATATTGCTTGATGACAGGAAGATTCTTTTCGCTTTCAACCTTGATATACAATACTCCGTCGTCAAAAGACAAGTTCTCTCCCGTGATACCCGCCGCGCAAGTATAAGCCTGTTGCGATCCGCTTGATTTAATGGAGTTGAGTAAAAAGCCCCACACTTCTCCCAAGTCAAGCTTGAGCGAACCGTCGGCATCGCCGAAATGTTTTGCCATAGTCCTTATCTTGGACTCTACGTCTTTTAATCTTCTGATCACGGCGTCGCCGTCAAGGTCTATCGTCAAATCGCAAGCTTTGACTACGCTCATCTCCAAAGTGATTATCGGCGAAGAAGACGTACGCAATTCATTCTCGATATTGACGAATATCTCTATAATGCGTACCAACGAGCCATTGTCGGTATTGTTGGCAACTGCGACGAGCGAGTCGTAAATATCTTTTGGCAACGACAAAAACGAGTTTGCGTTGGAACAATTGAGTATATAGAGCATTGCCCGCATCATTTTGGATATGTCTCTTGCAAGCAAAGCCACGCTCTTGCCAAGCGAAACTATTTTGTCGGTTATCTCCAAAGCTTTTTTTGCGTCGTGATCTATTATTGCAGAGCAAAGTTCTACTACCAATTTGGGCGAGCTTGCTCCCAACACTTCGAGCACGTCGTCGTAAGTGAGCTTTTCTTGAGTATAAGACAGACACATATCAGCTACGGAAAGCATATCTCTTACGCTTCCGTCTCCCGCCTCTGCAATTGCGCGCAAAGACTCTTTTTGATATTCTCTGCCCTCTTTGTCAAATATGCCCGCCAAGTAATCGGCAAGCTCTGCGGTCGAGAGCAATCTGAAGTCAAATCTCATACAACGAGACAATATCGTCTGCGGAAGCTTGTGAACTTCGGTAGTCGCAAGAATGAATACGGTATGCTCGGGCGGCTCTTCCAACGTCTTGAGAAGCGCATTGAAAGCCTGCATGGTCAGCATGTGAACCTCGTCTATAATATACACTTTGTACTTACAAGCGACAGGCACATACTTGACCTTCTCTATCAAGTCTCTGATATCGTCTACGCTGTTGTTGGACGCCGCATCCATCTCCAATATATCCATATTGTTGGGACTTGCAAGCGCCTTGCACACTTCGCATACTCCGCACGGCGACCCGTCGGATAGCGGAGATAAGCAGTTGATAGCTTTGGCGAAAATTTTGGCAGTAGACGTCTTACCTGTGCCGCGAGTACCCGTAAAAAGATAAGCGTGCGAAATTTTGCCCGCTAGTACCGCATTTGACAAGGTCTTGATAATATGCTTTTGACCCAACATCTTGTCAAAAGAGTCGGGTCTGTATTTTCTGTATAAAGACGTATATGATGCCATATTCACCTATTACTTCTTCAAAGGCTATCTCAACGATAGCCTTTGAATTATTTTGTTTTAAAATTTAAATTATTCGTTGAATTCGGATTTGTCGTCTTCGACAGTTTCTTCTTTTACTTCTTCTTCAACTTTTACGTTGTCGACGTCTTGCTTTACGCCTGCGTCTTCAAAGACGTTTTCTACTTTGTCTTCGACAACGTCTGCGGTAGACTTAGAATTTTCCGATTCTACGATAAACGCTCTTACTGCGTCTGCGTTTTCCCAACCGAGAATTTCCGCAACTTGAGTATAAGTTCTGTCTTGAGTCTTGGGATCGACAAGTTTAAGTTCTTCGATGAACTCGCCTGCTTCCGCCTCGTTCATAGTGCCCGCGGCTTTCTTTCTTGCAAGTACTCTCGATACAGCCTCAACCTGTCTCTTTTCGGTAAACGTATAGAAGAAGAGAGGAATTACGCAAGCCGCCATTGACAATCCGCAAAGAAGCGTGGTTGCCATCCAATTGTTTTGAATAACGCTGTTGTAAGTTGCAAGTTCTTCTGCTGACATATTTGCTATGATATCTTTAGTAACGACTTTTTTAGCATCGTCGTATCCTGCCAAACCAAGTACCAACAAAGTTACGAAAGCCGTAAGAGCCATACCAATCTTGGAGATGAGCGTCTGCATCGAGAAACAAATACCCTCCGCTCTCTTGCCCGTCTTGTCTTCAAGATAGTCGATAGAGTCTGCAATCATCGAATATGTAAGTATGTTGGTAAAGCCCGAAGGAATACCTGCCAAGATGATAATTATATAGAAGAATATCTTTGCGACGTCGGATTGTCCGCTTGACGGCAAACCGATGAAGTACAATACTACGAGCAAGATACCGCCGACGAGGTGCGACCATATCAATATATCTCTCTTACCGAGTTTCTTAGAAAGTATCGGTGTAAGCAAAGTTGCCGCAAGACCGCCCGGTACGACCAACAAGAAGATGACCGACGCCAAGTTCTGATCCAAGAAATTGTACTTTGCAATATATACGGCAGTCGTCATATATATCGTACGAAGTCCGCCGAGTATACCCATCAATATCATAAGAAGTACGGGCTTGTTCTTTGCAAGAAGCTTAAGATTGTCTTTGAGCGAAGCCTTTTCTTTATCCTCGTAAAATCTCTCTTTACTGTTCTTAAAACCAATCCAGAAGGTAGGAATGGAAATTACGACGCATACTACAGCTACTACCGGATATATCCACTTCAAAGACTCTTCTGTAATGGGAAGACTTTGCGTCTCGGGATCTGCATTTGTGAAGATAGGAATAGCAATCGAAATAAGACCGCTGCCAATCGTACAGAAAAGACGAGCCACTGTCAAAAGCGTGTTTCTCTTGTCTGTATCGGAAGTCATCGAAGACGCCAATCCCCAATACGGAACGTCTATCGAAGTATAAGCTATACCCCACAAAAGATATATGATAGTCGAATATGCGAATTTTGCATTGGCAGACCAATTGGGGAACACTGTAAACAACAAAACCGTAAGCACTGCAATAGGTATAGGAGAATACAAGAGATAAGGTCTCATCTTGCCCCACTTGCTACGAGTTCTGTCTACGAGCGTACCCATAACAGGGTCGTTGAATGCGTCAAAAAGTCTTGCTGCGAGGAACATGATTGCAAGTCCGATCGAACTTGCGCCTACAACGTCGGTCATAAAGACCATGAAGAACGCTGTGACTAATTGACAGATGATGTTTTGTCCAAGACCTGCTACGGAGTAAGACAAAACTTCTGACGGTTGCATTTCTTCTTTTTTCGCCGGATCTGTGCCGAAGAACTTTCGAAGAAGTTTGTTTTCATTTAGTGAAGCCATAATTTTCCTTTCCTTAAATGTTACATAGATTTTGTAATTTACATTATATC
>CAMWVR010000057.1 GCA_947177795.1 uncultured Clostridia bacterium
TACGCTCAAAATGACTTGTAGACGCATATTCTCATTCCAAAAAAAGTATACTTTTACTGACCCAAAGATATTGCAAAATTAACGTTCGTGAAGTATAATGTAATCGTAAAAATACGCCTTTTCACGGGCAGTCAGGAAAAGTATACTTTTTTTGGAATGGAGTAAAATCAGCATTAAATTAGAATTTTAAATGAATAAAATTAATGACACGCAAGTTTGTTGCGTGTCAGTTTTTAGGTTAGAGATTTCTCCACTTCACTTCGCTCAAGCGAAATGACAGGTTATTGTCACCTCGACATTACTCCCATACTTTAAGGCTTGCATTTGCATCCAAGTCTATATCGCTTGCCTTTGCGCCCGTCTTGACCATATTATATGCTTGGGACGCTATCATTGCCCCATTGTCGGTGCAAAGCGTCAAAGGCGGATAAAATACTTTAATATTATGATCTTTGGCGCGCTGTTGCATTTTGGCTCTCAACACCGAGTTGGCGCCCACTCCGCCTGCTATCACGACGGTATCCACTCCCATATCTACGGCGCAACGAATGGTATTACCTACCATTATATCAGTGACTTTCTCTTGGAAAGAACACGCTAGGTCTGCCCTATTGAGTTGCTCTCCCCTTTGCTCGCACTTATGCGCGTAGTTGATGACTGCCGTCTTGATACCGCTGTACGAGAAGTCGTAAGTATTTTTATCCTTATACGGCGTGGGCAAATCTATCGTCGGCTTGCCTTCTCTTGCAAGTTTTTCTATCTGCGGACCGCCTGGGTATGGCAAATTCAATACTCTTGCGACTTTGTCAAACGCCTCTCCGCATGCGTCGTCATGGGTCGCGCCCTTGATCTCTATCTCCGTGAGCGACTTTACGTAAGCGATCGTCGTATGACCGCCGCTTGCAATCAAGCATAGATAGGGTGGCTCAAGGTCGGGTTTTGCAAGATAATTTGCGGCGATATGTCCCTTGATATGATTTACGGCGATCAGCGGTTTGTCAGTCGCATACGCCAAAGCTTTGGCGTAAGATACGCCTACTATCAGCGCGCCAAGCAATCCTGCGCCGTAGGTCACGGCAATGCAATCGACGTCGTCCAAGGTCATATTCGCTTTGTCCAACGCTTCTTTGACTGTGTTGCCGATTGCCAAGGTGTGATTTCTCGACGCTATCTCCGGCACGACTCCGCCGTAACGCTTGTGGATATCTATTTGCGACGCAATGATATTGGACAACAACTGCCGTCCCCTCGTGATAGCGACTGCCGTCTCGTCGCAAGAACTCTCTATCGCCAAAATTACGATATCGTCACGCTCTCGCATGGAGTCTAACTTAAGATTTGCATTTTCTATATAACTCATATATTTTTCCGTATGCATTTAAAGGATTAGATTTCTCCACTTCGGTCGAAATGACAAACATTTATGTCACCTTGAGCGAAACAAAGTGAAGTCGAAAGGTCTCTATCCATTTATTTTAATATGTTGAGATTTCTCCACTTCGCTACGCTACGGTCGAAATGACATTTGTCATTTAGTTTGCTTTCTTGAGATAGTCAAAGATAAATTGCTCTATATCGCCGTCCATGACTGCCGATATATTGCCCGTCTCGCAACCCGTGCGGTGGTCTTTGACCATTGTGTACGGACAGAATACGTAGCTGCGTATCTGACTGCCCCATTCGATTTTCTTTATTTCGCCCTTGAGTTCAAGCTCTTTTTCCTGCATTTCTCGCTCTTGTCTTTCGATAAGCTTTGAGATAAGCATACCCATAGCCTGCTCTCTGTTTTGAATCTGACTTCTTTCGTTTTGGCACTGCACGACGATACCCGTGGGCAAGTGCGTGATGCGGATTGCGCTCTCCGTCTTGTTGACGTGCTGACCGCCTGCTCCGCCGCTGCGATAGGTGTCTATCTTGAGGTCTTCGGAATTGATCTTTATCTCGTCTTTGTTCTCTATCTCCGGCATTACTTCAAGCGAGGCAAAAGACGTATGACGTCTCGCATTGGAATCAAAAGGCGAAATGCGAACAAGCCTATGCACACCCTTTTCCGACTTGAGATATCCGTAGGCGTTTTCGCCGACAACCTTGAAGGTCACGCTCTTTATGCCCGCTTCGTCGCCTGCAAGCTTGTCTACTTCAATTACCTTATAGCCCACTCTCTCGGCGTATCTGGTATACATTCTATACAGCATACTCGCCCAATCTTGCGCCTCGGTGCCGCCTGCGCCTGCGTGCAAAGTGAGAATAGCATTGTTGCCGTCGTACTTACCCTTGAGAAGAGTCTCGAGTCTCAGCGCCTCGACGTTTTGCGAAAAACTGCTTAGCTCGTCGACGACTTCCTGCATTTCATCTTCGCTTGCTACGCCTTCCGTAAGCTCGATAAGCACTTGCAAGTCCTCGCCCTGCGCAAAAAGCTTGTCATAATGCTTGAGCTTGCTCTCGATTTTCGACAGTTCTCTGTTGACCTTTTGAGCATTGTCCATATCTTCCCAAAATCCGTCTCTCGCCTGCTCGGCTTTGAGTTCGTCGGCTTTTTGAACGAGAGCGTCGTATCCCATAGCCTCTCGCACTTCCGCAAGCGACTTGTTGATTTTGTCAAGATCCCATTTTGCCTGTTCTATAGTTATCATTCTTTATCCTATTAATATATATTTCTTGTTTTGTTATGTCTAAGTAGTTCGCTCGAACGGATTAGACATCTCCGCTACGGTCGAGGTGACGTCTTAAATGCGCATAAGTCACGCACTACGTATGCGATTTCGTTCGGGGAGAAGAGAGATAGGCAAAAAATAAAATTGTAGATTTTTCGTCAAGATAGTTTTTGACGAGAACCGTCGTACTTGCTGTACGTCGGCGTGAGTCAAAAGCTGTATTGGCGGAAAAGATGCATTTTAGTTTTGCCTAGCCTATCTTTGAGCCGAACATATTATTTTCCGCAGCACTGCTTGTATTTCTTACCAGACCCGCACGGACACAAGTCGTTACGTCCTACTTTTTTGCTTCCTCGCACTACCGTCTTTGCCTTGGCGTCCTCGTTGGTTACCATTTCCACGTTTTGCTCTTTGGCTTGTTGTTGGATAGGATTCTTTTCAAACTTACTCTTGACCAAAGTGCGCACCGTGTCGTATTGAATAGACTCTATCATCTTTTCAAACATGTCCAAGCCCTCGATTCGGTATTGAGCTACCGGATCTCTCTGCGCATAAGCGACAAGTCCGATACCCTGCTTGAGTTGATCCATTGCGTCGATGTGATCCATCCACTTCTTGTCGACGTTGTAGAGCATACATTCTTTTTCAAAAAGTCCAAAATCTGCGCCGCTTCCGCTCTCGGCAAGCATAGCGTTGACCTCTTCGCACTTTTTCTCGTACTGCTCGGTGGCTACCGCCATTATGCTCTTGACAAGTCCCTCAATCGAGTTGTCGTCAAGGTCAAGGATATAATCCGACGAAAGGAGATTCGTGCCGTTCTCAAGTACGCAATCCTCGAGTTCTTTGTTGAATCCCTCGTAATTCCATTGACGGTGGTCTTCTTTGTAATCGACGTAAGCGTTGCAGATAGAAGTTACGACGGCTTCCATCATGGCGATGATTTGTTGATGTACGTCCATATCGTCAAGCACGATGTTTCGCTGTTCGTAAATAATGCTTCTCTGCGTGTTCATTACGTCGTCATAGCCAAGCACGTGTTTGCGCACGGAGAAGTTGCGGTCTTCAACTCTCGCCTGCAATGATTCGAATTGCTTGGTAATGATCTTGCTGACGATAGGAGTATCTTCGTCCATATCCAGCTTCTCGACGATCCACTTCATTTGGTCTCCGCCAAAGGCCTTGACCATGTCGTCTTCCATAGACAGATAGAATACCGAAGATCCCGGATCGCCTTGACGTCCGCTTCGACCTCTCAACTGATTATCGATACGGCGAGCCTCGTTGCGCTCCGTGCCGATTATCCTCAATCCGCCAAGCGCAATGACCTCTTGCTTTTCGGCATTGGTATCCTTGGCGAACACGTCATAATGCTTTTTGTATTCAGCTCTTGCCTTCAAAATCTCTTCGTCGTCGGTGTTGGCGTAAGACGTCGCCCACTCGATAATGTCGTGGGGATATCCCAACTTCTCGAGTTTTTGCTTGGCAAGGTGCTCGGGATTGCCGCCGAGAAGAATATCCGTACCACGGCCCGCCATGTTGGTGGCGATAGTCACGGCTTTTTTCTTGCCCGCCTGCGCAATTATCTCAGCTTCTTTTTCGTGATTTTTTGCGTTGAGCACGTTGTGCTTTATACCCTTTTTTGTGAGTATTCTCGACAGCTCTTCGGACTTCTCCACGCTTATCGTGCCCACAAGCACAGGTTGCTCTCTGTCATAGCAAGCTTTGATATCTTGCAATATGGCGTTGTACTTGCCTGCTTTATTCTTGAACAATTGGTCAGGCTCGTCGATACGCAAAATAGGCTTGTTGGTGGGAATTACGACGACGTCGAGTCCGTATATCGAATCGAACTCGTTTTCTTCCGTCTTTGCCGTACCCGTCATACCCGACAGTCTTTTATAAAGTCTGAAGAAATTCTGGAAAGTGATCGTCGCCATGGTCTTATCTTCCGACCTGATAGGCACGCCTTCTTTTGCCTCGATAGCTTGATGAAGTCCGTCGCTGAAGCGTCTGCCTATCATCTGACGACCTGTGAACTCGTCAATGATGATGACTTCTTTGTCCACGACGATATAATTGACGCCCTCTTGCATGATATAGTTGGCTTTGAGCGCATTGTCTATATAGTGCTTAAGTGATTGATTTTCATAATCCGAAAGGTTTTCGATGCCGTAATACTGCTCGGCTTTTTGCGCGCCGAATTCGTTGAGGAACACCGACTTTTCTTTTTCGCCAATCTCGAAGTCGGCTTGATAAGACGGCTTTTCGTCCTCTTGGCTTTGCTCGTCTTCTTGAATTTCCTCTTCCTTGGGCGGCAAAAGCGTCTTGACAAATCTGTCTGCTCTCAAATATTCGTCGCTCGGCTTTCCGCCGCGACCGCTAATGATAAGAGGAGTTCTCGCCTCGTCGACCAATATGCTGTCCACCTCGTCGATGATAGCAAAGTCCAATTCTCTCTGCACTTTGCGGCTCTTGTCCTTGACCATATTGTCTCTAAGATAGTCAAATCCAAGTTCGTTGTTGGTGGAATACATTATGTCGCAATTATACGCTTTTACCTTTTCTTCATGAGACATACGCGCGTAATTTACGCCTACCGTAAGCCCAAGGAATTTATAGACCTTGCCCATCCATTCGGCGTCGCGTCTTGCAAGATAATCGTTGACGGTAACGACGTGAACGCCCTTTTTGTCAATGGCTTTGAGATAAGCCGCCAAAGTCGCGACCAAAGTCTTACCTTCGCCGGTACGCATCTCGGCAATTCTGCCTTGATAAAGTACCACGCCGCCTATGAGCTGCACACGGAAGTGTCTCATGCCAAGCACTCTGTCGCTCGCCTCTCTCACGGTCGCAAAAGCCTCGGGCAACAGGCTGTCAAGGCTCTCGCCCGCTTGTCGTCTTTCGACGTAAGCTTGCGTACACGCTTTTAGCTCTTCGTCGCTCATAGCCTTGAACTTGTCTTCCAAAGCCTCTATTTTGTCCACTATTTTGTTGATTTTTTTGAGTTCTCTGTCATTATGGCTGGGAAAAATTTTTCCGAGTAATCCCATTTTGCACCTACCTTTGGCAAATTCTGCCAATAATAATATTAGCATATAATTATTTGGTAAGTCAACGTATGCAAAGCCATAAGCAACTAACTATAGAAAATTTTAAGTAAAAATTGTCGAATTTACACCTCACCCCTACCCCTCCCCTCAAGGAGAGGGCGAGTGCAGGTAAATTGTGATTATGTCACCTCGACCGCAGCGGAGAGGTCTAATCATTTTATATCAGTTGAGATTTCTCGGCTTCGCTCGTAAGGAGCGCAGCGACGGCATAGCGAGCAAGCAGGTGCGTCTCGTGCGAGCGTCAATGACATTAAATTAGACTCATTCGACTCCACTGCGTTTCGCTCAGAGTGACGCATTCAAGGCGTAACTTTCACTTTAAACGAGTCATATTGAGCGTAGCGTAGCGAAGTCGAAATATCTATTACTTCTTATTTCTCATAGAGCGCTGCTCTCTGAGAAGCTCCTGATACCTCTCTATCTGATCGTCTCTCAAATCCACCATCTTCTTCGCTGTCTCAAAGGCTTGCTTATCGCTTACCACCACTTCAGTCTCCTTGACTCTCACTTTGGTGCCGTCTCCCGTCGCGTCTCTTCTGATGTCTTTCATATACTCGTCTTCCATTTTCAAGAGCGCTACCGTCGTGTCTTTCTTTATCGTCAGTTTGACCAATGGATTGGTACTCGTCTGTCCGCACACTACGAAGTAAGTCGACTTCTTCTCTTTGCACTTATACTTTGTCAGCGCATAGTCTCTCAATCCGTCAAAGTATTTCTTTTGCTCTTTGCTGAGCAATGCGTAAGCTTCGTCAAGAGTAAGTCTCGGAGCTTTCTCTACCTTTGGTTTTGCAGGAGCGGATACTTTGACTTTTACTTCTTTCTCTACAACCTTTTCTACAGGTACCTCGACTATCTTCTCTACGGGCACTTCTACCCTTACTTCCTTTTCGACTATCTTCTCGACTTCTACAGGCACTTCTTTCTCGATGACCTTTTCAACGACTTGAGGTTGAAGCTGGTTAGCAGACAACTCCAAAATTTTTTCCATAAGCTTTTCTTGGTTGTGTAACAACTGCTTGATCGTTCCGTCATTCTCTTCCGTCTTCGCAACGACTTTGAGTATAGTTTCGTCATTTACGTTGCTTACCGCAACTTCTCTCTCAATGACTTTTTCCGTCGGATGTTCTGCTATTTTTTGCATTACTTCGCGCATTGCCTTTTGCTCTTCCACAAGGCTCTTTATCACTTCGTCGTTACTTGACGCTTGTTGCGGCAACATTTGTTGCATGCCGGGAAGCATTGCCGTCATTGTGTCGGATACGATTCCTCTTATCTCATCTGCTCCCAAGCCTTGTTGCATGGCGTATCCTTGCCCCATACTTCCATTGCCGCCTAGTATGCTCATAAGCATCATCTTCATATCTTCGTCACGCTTTCTTCCGTCAAAGTCTGCTTTGTTGCGGTTGTATTCTTCAAGACAGTCCTCGTAATTTTCTTCCGCCTTATTGCATCTGCTCTTGGCTATCAGCATCATTACGAAGCTTATCACAGCCAAACCTATGAGTACGCAAGCTATCGCCGTCCATATCGACATTGCTATGCCCAAGTATGCGCCTGCATACATTGAAGTATCCAACTTATCTGCTTTCTTATTGTACTTCTTTCTCTTGCTGTCGTAACTTGCCGTCTTGGACAAGAATACTATCGTGAGTATTATGGATATTACTCCCGTTATCATTTGCCACAACGGCATTTCTTTGAGTTTGGCGAGTATCTCGTCAAGCGTTCCGCTTCCTGCCAGATTACCGCTACCCGTTCCGTCTTGGTCTCCGCTGCCCACTCCGCCTATGCCGTTGCCGTCGCCGTTGTTGCTATCCTTGACGGTAAACTCCTCTTTATCCGTGCTAGCGGGGTCTTCAAGCACCGCCTCTCCGTCTTGAGCTACGAACTCATAGTTCTTTCCATTGTCTCCCTTGAGTATTGCCTTGACGCTGTAAGTCTTGCCTACTTCGAGTTGAGCTCCGTCCTCAAGTTGGTTGCCCTCTGCGTCGTAATAGATATATCCGATTATATCTTTGAGCGTATCGTCTAAATTGGATAGCACAGGTATCTGTCCGCTCGTATCCCATACCGCCGTTATCTTGGCTTTTACAATTTCAAACTCTATCTTCTTGATTATAAGCTCATAGTCATTCTCAAGTCCGTCTTGCAAGCTCATTACAAGAATATACTTACCTGCGTCTTTAGGCGCTTCGGTCAAAATATTTGCGTCGCTTACGTTGTCTTTATAATACTTTGTCACTATATGCGCGCTCGTAAGGGTATTATCGTCACACAGTACTTTCAAGTCTTGTCCATACGGTTTTCCGTTGTATACAAACGGCTGAGCGTCTTTCAACTCTACCCTGACTATTTCTTTAAGCGATCCTACGGTAAATCTCTTTGCCTTATTGCTTTCTATCTCATAGTTGTTGGTGTCTTTAAGAATCGCAACTACCCAATACGCATGGACTTCTTTATTTTTTACTACAATGTCGCTTAAGGCTATGGGAGCGCCCGTCGCAACGCCTGTTGCGCTGTCGTAATCGCCGTCTTGATAGAACAGATAACTATCGATTCTCTCTTCTTCATCGCCGCTGACCACCCAATAAACGAAGTCGTTGTTATCGCTGTTCTTTTCCACCCAATTGAGCGTAAGTTTTTTGGGAACAATTTTCCATTTAAGAGTCCACGGGAACTCATTGCCGCCATAGATATACGTATCTTTATCCGTAAGAGAGGGAGTGTAATAGTTGTCGTTGGAATTTTGTATAGCGACTACTTTTGCCTCGTACTCTCCTGCAGGTTTAAACCTGTTGTTGGAATAATCCGCATCTGATATCGTCAAACCCTCTGGCAAGTCAATCAACTTTACGGTTTGGTTTAAAAGCGGATTATATTCTTTTGGATTGGTATAATCCCACTTCATATTAGTCAAGTCATACTTTGCTTTTTCTATATCGTAAGTGAGCGTATAACTTCCGCCGTTGCCGTCATAACCTGCGGCAGGCTTCCAATATACGGTAACCGTCAATGATACGGTGGTTGCATTTGTATGTTTTATATCTCCGCTAAAGCCGTTGTCGTCGCCTTTACTCGTGTCTATCTCAGCGCCCAGCGCAGTCAACTCTTCGACGTTTACTGCAAATTCATACTCATATCCCGTATAAGTCAATTGCGCTTTTCTAGCCGTCGTACCCGCTTGAGGCAATATAGCTATTGAATTCTCTATTCCGTCCTTATCAGTATATTTATATATCCAAGGCATATTTTCCTCGGTCAGACTCAAGCCCTGTCCTTTTATTACAAAGGTCTTACGGATATGACTTTGAACGCTCGTCAAGACGTAATTGCCGTTGGCGTTGTCAGATGCGGCATCCGCCAACTCTACGCCTATGATATAACTTCCCTGCGCCAGATAGTCGGGTATAGTGACAGTCACTGTCTTTGCTACGGTTTCGTCTATTGCCGCAAAATCGTAAGACTTATTGCCGCCTTGCTCTATATACAACTTCAATTTTACCGTATCGCCGACAATTGAGTCCTCGACTACCGTAAAGGTTACGCCGGACTCGCCCTTTTCCCAAGAAGGCGTACTTCCGCTCTTACTGCAAACAAAACTGGTAATGTCCAACGTCTTCTTCTCTATGGTAAAGCTAATATTCTTAGGAGAAACGTCTGCGTTTGTTCCCTGCCACTGCGTGTTTTGAGTGTCTTTAAGATTCAACGTATACGTATATTCGCCCGCATTTTTTTCTTCTAGTGCAGTCACTACGTTTTGATGAATATTCTTTATTTCAATTGCAGAATCTATAGTCAGAGCAAACGTCTGATTATTTCCATTGTAAGTCTTTTTGTCCGCTCCCGAAACAAAAGACGGAATCGGCACGTCCTTTCTCGTAACCGTGACGCTAATGCTGTAAGGCAATGAGCCTCCGCTTGCGTCGCTCCACTCCGTGTTGTCCGTGTCCTTAAGCTTAACAGTGAAGTTATACGTTCCGACATTTATTGCTTTGAGAGACGAAGAATCTACGCTTGCTCCGCTCGGCGACGTCGGAGCGTCTATTTCCACTTCTCCGTCGGTATATCCGCTCAAATTGGTCAGCAAAAACGCCACGGGCGTAGTCTGAGAAATATACGCCTTGCTCGTCTCTGCCGAGTTTGCCAACGTCGGTTTTGCTATCTTTTTCTTTTCTATTACGAAAGTCAGCGACTTTGACGACGTATCTCCCACCGTACTCCATTCCATAAGAGTCGTATCTTTTAAATCCACGACGACATAATACGTCTTTGCCTTAGTCGCCTTAAATAAGGGCGGACTCGCCGTAGCGTCAAACGTCAAGTCGGCTACGCTCGACGCCTTGATATCCATTAAATCTTTATCATAATTGGATATAGCAGCCGACTGCTCTGATCCATTATAAGTTTTTGTCACGCTCGCAGTCGAACTGTCAACGAAGACGGGTTCGCTGACTTTATGTTTTATATAGAATACGTATTCTTTTTCGGCAGCAGTTCCGTCATACCAATATTTGCCGCTCTTCGGCTTGACTTTGAGGGTATACTTGCCCACTTCTTTGGCTGTCAGCTTATACTCGCCGTCGGTAGCGACAGTCGACACGTCGGAAGGCAAAGTAGTCGCTGCGTTTAAGCCGAGATAAGTTAAATTAAAATCCAATACGTCTGTGTCAACGTAAGAGAGTTTAAAATCCAAACTGCCGCCGTTGTAATACTGCGTGTCGTCGCCCTTTTTCTCGGGAACGGTCAACCCCGTATAACTTGCCGTGACAATCTCGGCGTACTGTCCGCCTCTTGCGTTGCCGTCAAGGAAAAGCGC
Organism: uncultured Clostridia bacterium; assembly: GCA_947177795.1. Taxonomy (GTDB): domain Bacteria; phylum Bacillota; class Clostridia; order Christensenellales; family UBA3700; genus RACS-045. The sequence goes on from CAMWVR010000057.1 coordinate 10,581, forward strand.
CGTCACGACGTAATCTCCCGCTTTAACTCCGCCCGGCAAAGTTGCGGTCGCAACTCCGTTGTTAAAACTTGCCGTCGCTTGATATTTGACTTCGCCGTTGCCCGACGGGTCGGCTAGCAAAAAGACCACGCTTCCGCTCTGTCCTTGTTTAGCTATGCTGACGCTTGAGCCTGTAGTAGTCAACTTTGGCAAGTCGGAATGCGTACCGTCGCTGTAATTTTTGTAACCTGTTGTCTTTAAGTATACTTTATACGCAGGTTTACCGCCGTTGACTGAGCTTACGTCCGCAAAAGTACTGCCGACGGCAGACATATCCGCCGCCGTTGCATATATAACACTTTTCGGAGAAAAATTAAACGCAGGACGAATACCGATATTACCATTTCCATCATCTGTGTACGGCGTTGTGCATTGTCCGTCTACAACATCAACTCCCAAAGCAGCAGCCGACTTATTATCCCACAGCCCTACAGAACGAAGAAAATAATCAACTGTAACATCTGTCGGTTCTTTCATATAAGATACAGTCGTATTACCGTCTGAAAAATATCCACTTGCCTCGGATGATATCCAATTGGGGTCAACCGCCTTTGCATATACTAATCCGTTGTCCCCAAATCCATAATCGAGATAGTTGTTTACATCCTCGAAATCGATTAAAAAGAGATAATCGCCACTACTTATTTCATTTACGCTTGTATTTATTATACTTGCATTTGCGCCATTACTATTGGCATTGTCTATAATCGTACTGTTATATTTATTACCTGAACTCCCTACTATGCCGGTCGTTTTTAAATAACTTCCTAAACCATCTACAGCAGCACCTTCATAAGAGAAATTCCAAGTAACGTAATCCGTGGCAGTGACAAAACTCGCTCTTTCCTCTTGGACTTTAAATATTTGGTAAAACCAAGAATTTTCCACATTGACCTCTTGATTGTAATTTGGTTTGGACGTATTGGTAACGGTGCTTTGATATAGTCCGCCGTTGAGTTTAGCCCTTATCATGCTGTTGCCCCAAAAAGTATAATATGGGCTTTTATGATGAGGATTATAAAATCCGCAACCCAACATATAATCCGACCATAACAGCCAAGTCCCGCCATTGCTATTGTATTTTGTGTCGGTAGTAGACAATACCCTCCACTTTACTGCGCCCGTATGCATAGTATTTAGATAACCGGGCGTGTTTTTCGTGGTCGAAGAAACGTTGTCTCCCAAGTAAATATACTCGTTTTGACCGCCTGTGATTACGCTCGAGAAATAATCTTGAGCGACACCCTTTTCATTAAGATTAAGCACCGACGCCGTACCCGCTCCAACCGACGCCGCCTGCGCAACGTCGCTATCAAGGCTTAAAACGTCGTTTATAGATATAGCGCAACTGCATATTATCAACGCCGCCAAAAGTATGCTGACGCCAATATATATCGACTTTGTTTTCTTTCTCGTTAAATGCATTTAACACCTTCCTTAGTAAAGCATGCTTTTAATGGGTTTGAAATTTCTCGATTACGCTCAATATGACGTATAGTCGCAAGTTCTCATTCCAAAAAAAGTATACTTTTACTGACCAAAAGATATTGCAAAAAATATATTCGTCAAGTATAATATATTTGAAAAAATACGCCTTTTCACAGGCATTCAGGAAAGGTATACTTTTTTTGGAAATATTGAAATTTTTGAAAAATCTGCGTTAAAATTAGAATTTTATGGATTAAAATTAATGACACGCAAGTTTGATGCGTGTCAGTTTTTTAGGCTAGAGATTTCTCCGCTGCGGTCGAAATGACATGGGCTTAGGAAAGCGATACTTGCCGTCTGGTCTGAGTGACAAGACTTGTAAGGAGCGTAGCGACGGCATAGCGAGCAAGCGGTATCGCGTCTCGTGCGAGCGTCACAGTTCGGGCTGTCTTCGACACTATATGACTTAGGCAAGTGAGCAATCCTTGGAAAATAAAAAAAGAGAGAACTGCTTCTCTCTTTTTTTATTTTACTCGGGCAAGCGATACTTGCCGTCTGGTCTGAGTGACAAGACTTGAACTTGCGGCCTCTAGACCCCCAGTCTAGCGCGCTACCAAACTGCGCCACACCCAGATACGTATCAAATACTTGACGATAAGATTATATATCAATTTTTTAAATATTGCAACAATTATGTCAATATTTTTAAAAATTGAATTTTGGCGCACCAATCACAACCTAATTCGAACTTTGAATTGGGTTGTGATTTTTTAATTGGGAGTTTAGGTGTAGAACTTAATTTGTCATAATACAAGTAATTCGAATTAAGTATTATCACTCGGTGCAAATTAGCAATTTTAAAAAATAATTATATTATTTTTTATATCCAAAAATTAACCTTATAC
>CAMWVR010000058.1 GCA_947177795.1 uncultured Clostridia bacterium
ATATTATATAATCAATGAATTTATCGACACATTTCGGCAAATTTCCAAAAATTTAAAAAAATAGTTGGCTTGACAATTTTCTTATGATATAATATTGCATATAGAATTATTAATTTAAATCTATGGAGAAAAAATATGAGGATACCTTACGTAAACGTTGATTTTGAGGGAATTAAAGTTGCATGCGTGGGTGACAGCTTGACCTACGGTACGACGCTCCTCAATAGAAAAGTCGAGAGTTACCCCGCTCGACTTGCCAAATTGCTTGGCAAAGGTTACGACGTGGTCAACTTGGGATTTGCAGGCTATGCGCTCAATCGTAACAGCGCAAAGTGCTATCTAAATCTTCCCGCTTTGGAACTGCTTCAACAATACTCCCCCGATTACGTGATTATGTTGCTTGGCACCAACGACGCAAGACAAAAGAACTTTACCACAGAAGATGACTTTGCCACAGCGTACAGATCAATCGTCAACAGTATCGTCGAGCTAGACAGCAAACCTAAAATCATCGCAATGACGAGTCCTATGGCTTACGTGGATACCAATTTGCGCGAATACGATTTTTCTATTGAGAATCTCGCAAAGATAGTCAATATCCAAAGAGAAATTTTGAGCGAATACAATATCCCGTATATTGATCTATACAATATTACGCAAGGCAAAACTTCGCTATACTCGGAAGACATGCTGCACTTCAATTCCAAAGGCGCAAAATTCTTGGCTTTCAAGACCTACACCGCCGTGAAAGAATTAGAAGGTAAAGAAAAATAGAATATACTATAGTAAATTATTTTTTAAAAAACTTTCGCCAAGTCACTTGACAACGAGTCGGCTTGGCGTTATTATTAAGAAAAAAACAATCTTTGGGCAAGCGAAATGCTGACCGGTGGTAATGTCGCCTTTGAGCGAACGAGTCCAACAGCCCCAACAGCCGATACGGTGAGATCCCGTAACCGCCTGTAAAGTCAGAATGGGAAAGATTAGATTTAATTGCAACTCAAGTTGCATTATTTTGACGCTTTGTTTTGCCCGAAAAGGAGCAAACTATGGATTCCACCAAAAGAGCAAAGAGAATACGCCTCATCGTATTCACAGCGCTGATGACGGCTTTGACCACCGCCCTCACTCTCGCAAGCGTTCCGCTTGCATCGGGATATTATAACTTCGGCGACGTTCCTATCTTTATGTCGGCATGTCTCCTCGGACCTATCCCCGCTCTCATTACGGGAGCATTTGGCGCAATGCTTGGCGACGTCATATTGGGATATATGGCTTATGCGCCGTTTACCCTCGTGATAAAGGCGTTGGAAGGCGTCATCGCAGGACTTTTATTCAAATTGATTGCAAAAGCGGTGAAAAAACAAGTCCCGCAATCGATATTCTATTGCCTGGGAAGCATTGTCGGCGGATTGATAATGGCGATTGGATATTTTCTCGCCGAAGGACTGTTGCTCGCAGAAGATAGGTGGACAGGCGGCGTAGTCAACTTGCCTTTCAATATCTTGCAAGGAACGATATCCGCAGTCTTGGCGACGGTATTGCTTTACGCATGCCAACTTAAACGAATATTTGATAAGATATACAACCGCACCCCGCAAGTTGAATTGCAAAGTGATGCGTCACGCGACGCTACGCAGAATAATGAAAGCGCGCAAGAGAACAAGACCGACGAAAATAACGACGATTTGAAGTTCTGACAATCGGAGATTTATGAAAGATAAAAAAGTGTTGACTATTCAAGATTATTCGTCATTCGGACAATGCTCGCTAAGCGTTGCGCTGCCGATAATTTCCGCAATGGGCATAGAGACGGTCTCCCTGCCCATTGCCCTGCTCTCGACGCATACGAGCGGATTCGAGGGATATACGCACGTCGATCTCAAAGACAACGTAGTCCCTGCCGCAAAGCATTTTAAGTCGCTTGAGCTGGACTTTGATTTCATATATTTAGGATACCTAGGTTCAAGTTCAACGGCTAAAGCCGTGGAAGAAGTATGTGACCTATTCCCCGACGCTCAGCTTATCGTCGATCCCGCTATGGCGGAAGACGGAAAATTCTACGACGGAATCACTAAAGACTTTGCGCAAAGCGTCGCCTCTCTTTGTCAAAAGAGTTATATCGCATTGCCCAACCTAAGCGAAGCGTGCCTGCTGTCCGACATTACGTACGAGCCTATTCAGACAAAAGATAGTATCTTGAAGATATGCCAACGCCTTGTCGGCAATGGCATCAAACGATTTGTAATTACGGGAATACGCACAAAGACGGGTATGTGTCTTGCATATTGCGACGGCAACAAAGTGGATCTTATTGATACCAAAGCAGTCGAAGGAAATTTCTTGGGAAGCGGCGACGTCTTTGCCTCAACGCTGACTGGCGCTCTTGCTAATGATTTGGACTTGCCCAAAAGTCTTGATTTGGCAGTCAAATATACTCAAAAAACCGTCGAATTGACAAGTCAAGATAAATCGCATTGGTACGGTCTAAAGTTTGAGAAAACAATTCCGTATCTTATTGAGTTGCTCAATATTGCAAAAAAATGTCATCCCGAAAGTAATCAGAGAATCTACTAATATCAAAAATAGATTGAGATTTCTCCGCTACGGTCGAAATGACGTCGATTTGTTAATAAAATTCAATTACTCTGCTGTCTTGCCCGATTTAAGTCTATCTTTAAACCAATCGAGCAATTCTTTCATGGTCATATTCTCTATGCCTATGCTGCGCGGCGTAACAGATACCTTTTCGCCATTGGGCAGCTCTGTCTCGGCAATCTCGACGTCTGCGTATCCCAACTTCTCCAACGTGGTGTAATTGAAAAACCAATACCCTACGCAAAGCAATACTATAATGATCACGAGAAACACTACCAACATACTGAACATTGCTTTTACCATAGACACCTCACTGATAATTATAGTTTATTAAAATTTTTGTATACTGTCAAGAAAATATTTAAAATCGTTTGACATCAATTATGTATTATGCTAAAATCATTAAGCAATCATCAATTGGAAGTTTAGCTCAGTTGGGAGAGCATCTGCCTTACAAGCAGAGGGTCATAGGTTCGAGCCCTATAACTTCCACCAATTTACAAGACTTGCGTATTGCAAGAAAATAAATAAGAGAGTAAAAACTCTCTTATTTTTATTTTCTACGCTTTTAGGCAAGTCTTATAATGTGTTCAATTATTATGGCAGTTCGAAATAGTGACGCTCGCACTAGGCGCATTTGCTTGCTCGCTAAGCCGTCGCATTCGCTCCTTACGAGCCCTATAACTTCCACCAAAAAATGACCGATAAGACCCCCGTCTTATCGGCCGTTTTTTCATTTTGTGAAAATCTCAAGCTGCCATTTGCTTGAACAAATACTTTGTTTTTGCTATAATGCAACTACGATAAACAGTAATTTAGCGATTAGATAAAATGAAAATATATAAAGTAAACGATAAGCGAATTTTTTTATCTCTATTATTGCTTGCGGATGAACAGGAAAGTATGATTGATAAGTATATTGATAAAGGAGAAATGTACGTTCTTGATGATGACGGAGTAAAGGCTGAAATCGTAGTTTGCGACGAAGGAAATGGCATTCTCGAAATTAAAAATCTTGCTGTCGAGCCACAATACAAACGACAAGGTTATGGCAAGAAATTAGTTGAGTTTGTTTGCAAGCATTACAAAGAAAAATATCATACTATACGAGTTGGCACGGGCAACAGTCCGCTAACCGTTCCTTTTTACGAGAAGTGCGGATTTAAGCGCTCTGAAGTTATTAAAGACTTTTTTACCGAAAATTATGACCATCCTATTTATGAGTGTGGAATACGGCTCGTCGATATGATTTATTTTACGAAGGAACTACGATAAAACGAGAGAGTATTTATGATAGAATACAGAATTTTACAAGCAGACGAAATTTGCCGCGAGTTGTTCGGGCATTTTATTCGACATCAAATTGTTACAAAATGTTGGCGTAAGGAAAATGGCAAATGGATAATCAAAGACGACCCTTTCGTTGACGATTGGACGGAAAAAGATTATCAGACTTTAATTACCTGTCTTAAAACAACAATCCATACCAACGGTTTTGTCTACGCTGCTTTTTATGACAAAAAATTAAAAGGTTTTGTTTCGGTGGAATCGGAAATATTCGGCAACGAACAGAGATATTGCGATCTGTCCTGTATCCATGTGTCAGAGGAAATGAGAAATAAAGGTATTGGCAGAACGCTTTTCCTTGCGGCAAAGGAATGGGCTAAACAAAAAGGGGCTAAAAAACTCTATATATCAGCGCACTCTGCCATTGAAAGCCAAGCCTTTTATAAATCAATGGGCTGTGTTGAGGCGGAAGTTCACAATCAAAAACACGTTGAAGCCGAACCGTATGACTGCCAACTGGAATGTAGTCTTTAAGCGGAATATAACAAACGTATGAATGTTTAATTGTGGCAATTGAACATAACGTATAAAAACACGACGATAAATTTCAATTTATCGCACAATAAAAATTCGTTTTAGGTTACTACTGCTCCACCAATTTACATGAATTGCATATTGCAAGTAAATAAATAAGAGAGTGAAAGCTCTCTTATTTTTATTTTCTGCGCTTTTATGCAAGTCTTATAATGTGTTCAATATTATGGCAGTTCAAAGTAGTGACGCTCGCATTCGCTCCTTACGAGCCCTATAACTTCCACCATAACTTTATAAAATGATCTTGTCGTCTAACTATCATAATCGTATGCAATCTTGTTTAGTTTTTCTCCCCGCACATTTTAGATAAAACTAATGAACGAATTTCGGGACTTGCTCAATATAATATGACATAGCATATAGCAAAATTTTATGAGATCGTAATTTTGCATAGCTGAATTAATTTTTTATTGACTGAAATTTTGGAAGATGCTATACTTTTAATAGATATATTCATAATTTAAGGAGGGAAATTTTTAATGCCTAGTGTTTGCGTAATCACCGGTGGTGGAAGCGGCATGGGACTTGCTACTGCAAAGTGCATGCCAAAAGAAAAAATCATCGTTATTTCCGGAAGAACTCAAAACAAACTTGACGGAGCAATTGAAGAACTTAAATCTCTTGGCTACGTTGCTTATGCAAAAACCTGCGACACTTCTAAACGTCAAAGCGTGAAAGAACTTGCAGAGTACGCCGCAACTCTTGGTGAAATCAAAAACGTTATCAACTCGGCAGGTCTTTCCCCTGCAATGGCAAAACCGGAAACTATTATCCGCGTAAACTCTCTTGGAACAGTTTACGTCAATCAAGAGTTTTCAAAACTTATGAACAAAGGCAGCGTTATTTGCGATATAGCGTCAAACTCCGCTTACGTTTTGCCTAAATTTTTAATCAAGACAAAAATTTATAAACTTGCAGATACTGATGAAGAGTTATTTGTTAAAAAACTTGTTAAAATGAGCGGACTAGCAAAATCCAAAGGCGAGTATGCCGTATCAGGTTTTGCTTATGCAATGTCTAAAAACTTTGTTTGCTGGTACGCAAAAAAATGCGCATTTGAATATGGCGAAAAGGGTATCAGAGTCGTTTCTCTTAGCCCCGGTTTAATTGCAACAGACATGGGTAACCTTGAATCAAAAGACGGCGGTATGCTCATTCCTTTTGCTGCGGAAAAGAGAATGGGTGAAGCGGAAGAACTTGGCTTTGCAATCGCATCTGTTGCAGATGAAAGAAATGGATATCTTGCAGGCGTTGACGTTTTGGTTGACGGCGGAAGCACAACTCATATGAAAGAGTTCAACAAAAAATAAATCACGCAACTTTTATATTGCCCATTGTGTTTGTGCAAAATTCAAAGACGTTAAATTTATTTTTTGCAGAATATTCGTTTTACGTAACAACTGCTACACCAAAAAAATGACGCATATTAAAATGCGTCATTTTTGTTTTTAGATTACGATTACTTTGCCAAGTCAGAGTCTTTGAGGCAAAGAACCAAAATTCCGCCTATAATACCACAGAAAAAGATGTCAAGAATACCCCATACAGTGAGCTCTGATGCTTTCGTTGCTTTCTTCATTTTTGAAAGAGTGATTCCGCCAAAAATCAAAGGCAAGATTGCTATGCAACCGCATATCATACTCAAAATAATAAATACTTTTGCCGCCGTTTTCATAGATTACCTCCTATTTAACATTATTAACAGCATATATAACTGTCACAATGAAATTATAAAATATATTGTTATTGTTGTCAAGAGTTTTACATAAAAATAAAAACTGCGTATTATAATGGTTAAGACTTGAATATAAATTGCGAATATGTTAGAATAATCATATAATAAACTATTTTACGGTGTTACTATGTTTTGGAACAAACGCAATAAAGAAATTGATAAACTTATACTCAATAACGCTTCTGAAGAAAATTCGACGGACAGTCCGTCTGAGATAAACGTCAAGATATTTAATAAAGACCAACTCTTCTCTACTTACAGTTATTCTGGAGACAAGTTGAACAGTGAGTTTAGCGAGTATATATTTGACCAAGCAAAAGACGCCCCTATAAAAGATAGAATTAAAATCAAAATTCACACCGAAACAGATCTTGACGCAAACGAAGTGCAGCAAAGCTTAAAAAGCCACTGCAAGTCAGAATATAAAGAAAGCAAAAAACAAGTCAAGCGCATTGTCTTGATATCCGCCATAATGACGATATTAGGAATCTTAGCGCTGACTGCTCTAATACTCATAAATCACTTCACAGACAATATCTATATCACGTCGATAATAGAAATTGCCGCTTGGGTATTCATCTGGGAAGCCGTCGACTTTTTCTTCTTGCAACGCCCTGTCGTAAAGGGAAAATGCATACTTATTCAGCGAGTTTATACGGCAGAAATCGAAATCTGCAAAGAAGACGAGCAGGAAACTCAAGAATAATTATAGATTTTCAATCATATTTGTTATACAAAAAAACTTATAGCATAATCTAAATTGTAGGAGAAATATTATGCGAGAACAAAACGTAGAATTCCTTGAACAATACAAACGCCTTGAAAAGCTTTGCAAAGAGACGCTAAACAGCAACGAAGGCGTAACTTCATATATCATCGAAATGGAGACCACTCCTTTTGAGACAACTGCGAATATTTCAACGTGGGAGACGACCTATAAGCAAATCAAACATTTGCGTTGGATGCGTAATCAACTGGTGCATGAAATAAGCTTCGACGATGACTTCTGCTCTAATGAAGATATCAAAACAATTAAAAATCTATACGAATTGATAATCAAAGCTCAAGATCCTTTGTCTATTGCCAACCGCTCAAAACAGGATTATTACTATTATTCCAAAAATGACGCGAATAGCGAAAGCCAAGGTTCGATTTGGAATAAGATCGTATCAAAAATAAAAAGTTGGCTGTCGTAAGTCGAATAATAACTCAGCCGAATTGAAAATAATGACAATAACAAAAATAGCCTCTCAAATGAGAGGCTATTTTATATTTGAGTTTGTATTGATTACTCGGTGATCTTAGCTACGACACCGGAGCCAACTGTTCTACCACCCTCACGGATAGCGAAACGGAGTCCTTCTTCGATAGCGATAGGAGTAATAAGAGTTACGTCCATGTTGATGTTATCGCCAGGCATAACCATTTCTACGCCGTCAGGAAGTTTGATCGAACCGGTAACGTCGGTTGTTCTGAAGTAGAACTGTGGACGGTAACCATTGAAGAACGGAGTGTGACGACCGCCTTCGTCTTTGGTCAATACGTATACTTGAGAAGCGAACTTGGTGTGTGGGTTGATAGTACCCGGCTTTGCAAGAACTTGACCTCTCTCGATACCCTTTCTGTCGATACCACGGAGCAATGCGCCAACGTTGTCGCCTGCGTATGCCTCGTCAAGAAGCTTTCTGAACATTTCAAGACCTGTAACGGTCGTGTCGGTCGTAGGTTTGATACCAACGATTTGAACCTTATCTTGAACTTTAACAACACCTCTCTCTACTCTGCCGGTAGCAACGGTACCACGACCAGTGATCGTGAATACGTCTTCAACAGGCATAAGGAAAGGCTTATCTGTATCACGCTCAGGAGCAGGAATATATGCGTCAACTGCATCGAGAAGCTCTTGGATAGGAGCGCAAGCAGCGTCATCCGGCTTGTCATTGGAAGCAGCTTCCAAAGCCAAAAGCGCAGAACCCTTGATAATCGGGGTGTCGTCGCCCGGGAAACCGTACTCGTTCAAAAGCTCTCTGATTTCCATTTCGACGAGTTCCAAAAGCTCAGGATCGTCAACTTGGTCAGTCTTGTTCATGAATACAACGATATAAGGAACGCCTACCTGACGAGCAAGAAGAATGTGCTCTCTGGTCTGTGGCATCGGACCGTCGGTGGAAGCAACAACCAAGATAGCGCCGTCCATTTGCGCTGCGCCGGTGATCATGTTCTTAACGTAGTCTGCGTGTCCGGGGCAGTCAACGTGAGCGTAGTGACGATTAGCCGTTTGATACTCAACGTGAGCGGTATTGATCGTAATACCTCTTTCTCTCTCTTCCGGAGCCTTATCGATTTCGTCGTATCTCATTTTTTGAGCAAAACCCTTTGCTGCGGAATACATTGTGATAGCAGCCGTAAGAGTGGTCTTACCGTGGTCGACGTGACCGATAGTACCGATATTAACGTGCGGTTTATTTCTTTCGAATTTAGCCTTAGCCATAATAAATTATCCTCCTAGATTATTTATGAATTAATCTTTGTTTATTTTACTTTTTTATTTTATATTGTTTTTTGATTTTTGTCAACATATATTTATAATTTATATAAAATGTTGAGTGTTTTGGCAAATTACGCCTTCTTTGCTCTTGCGCCGATTATCTTCTCGGATACCGACTTCGGAACTTCTGCGTAATGGTCAAATTGCATCGTAAAGTTACCTCTGCCTTGAGTAGATCCTCTCAAGTCGGTTGCATAACCGAACATTTCTGCAAGCGGTACGTCTGCGTCGACTACCTGAACGCCGTTGCGCTCTTCAGTCGTCTTGATGCTACCTCTTCTTGCGGTAACGCTACCCAAAATCGTGCCGAGATAATCCTCGGGAGCCTGAACTTCTACGCTCATTATAGGCTCGAGAAGCACGGGCTTAGCCTTGCTTACGCCGTCCTTGAACGCCATAGAACCTGCAATCTTGAACGCCATTTCCGAAGAGTCGACTTCGTGGTAAGATCCGTCTACCAAGTCAACGTTGAAGTCAACAGTCTCGTATCCTGCCAAAATACCGCTCTTGGAAGCCTCTCTGATACCTGCCTCGACTGCCGGAATATATTCTTTCGGAATGCTACCGCCGACCGTCTTGTCAACGAACGTGAAGCCTTTGCCGGGTTCGTTTGGCGAAATAACGATCTTACAGTGACCGTATTGACCTTTACCACCGGACTGTCTCTTGAAGAGTCCTTCTGCGTTGACGGTATCTCTAATCGTCTCGCGATAAGCAACTTGCGGAGCGCCTACGTTTGCTTCGACCTTAAACTCTCTCTTGAGTCTGTCTACGATTATATCCAAGTGCAATTCGCCCATACCTGCGATAATCGTCTGACCCGTCTCTTGGTCTGTATAGGTCTTGAAAGTAGGATCTTCTTCTGCAAGCTTTTGCAAAGCAAGTCCCATTTTTTCCTGTCCTGCCTTGGTCTTGGGCTCGATAGCAATCTGAATAACAGGATCGGGGAATTCCATAGATTCCAATATGATCGGAGCGCTTTCGTCACAGAGCGTGTCGCCCGTGGTAGTATCCTTAAGACCTACGATAGCGACGATGTCGCCTGCGTAAGCTTCGTCGATTTCAGTACGGCTGTTTGCGTGCATTCTGACGAGACGGCCTACTCTTTCTCTCTTGTCCTTGGTGGAGTTGTAAACGTAAGAACCTTTTGTCAATACGCCCGAATATACGCGGAAGAAAGCAAGTTTTCCGATAAACGGATCGGTTGCGATCTTGAAAGCAAGTCCGCTGAACTTCTCGTTGTCGGAAGAATTACGAGAGATCTCATCGTCTTTTTTGCCGGGAGCGTAACCTACAACGTTAGGAACGTCGGTAGGAGCAGGCAAATAGTCAACGATAGCGTCGAGCAAAAGTTGAGTACCTTTGTTGCCGAGCGAAGTGCCGCAGAATGCAGGCGTGATCTTCATGTCAATGACAGCCTTACGAATGATAGGTTGAAGCATCGACTTAGGCATAGCCTCTACGCTGATATCTCCCTCAAAGAATTTTTCCATAAGAGCGTCGTCGAACTCTGCAATCTTCTCGATGAGTTCTGCTCTCTTCTCTTCTGCCTCTGCAAGGATGTCCTCGGGGATATCTTTCTCGGCGATGATCTCGCCGTTCTTACCCTCGTTGTAATAAGCCTTCATTGTCAAAAGGTCTACGACGCCCTTGAAGTTTTTCTCTGCGCCGATAGGATATTGCATAGCAATAGCGTTTGCGCTGAGTCTCTTGTTCATCATTTCGATAGTTCTGAAATAATTACCGTCGTCTTTGTCCATCTTGTTGACGAAAGCAATTCTCGGCACGTGATACTTCGTAGCCTGTCTCCAAACCGTCTCCGACTGTGGCTCAACGCCGCCTCTTGCGCAGAACAACGCAACAGCGCCGTCAAGGATACGGAGCGAACGCTCAACTTCAACCGTGAAGTCAACGTGTCCTGGAGTATCTATAAGGTTGATACACGTACCTTTCCAATGAGTGGTGGTAGCGGCGGAAGTAATGGTAATACCTCTCTCCTGCTCTTGCTCCATCCAGTCCATCGTCGCAGCGCCTTCGTGCACTTCGCCGATCTTGTGATTGATACCCGTATAGAACAAGATTCTTTCACTCGTTGTTGTTTTACCGGCGTCGATGTGCGCCATGATGCCGATATTTCTTGTATTTTCCAAAGAATATTCTCTAGCCATTTTTTACCTCTTAAATAAGTACCGCAGGGATTACCAACGATAGTGAGCAAAAGCCTTGTTTGCCTCTGCCATTCTGTGCATATCTTCTTTCTTCTTGACGGAATTGCCCGTGTTGTTGTAAGCGTCCATCAATTCTGCGGCTACTCTCTCGACCATAGTCTTCTCGCCTCTCTTGCGTGAGAAAGTGACAAGCCATCTGATTGCAAGCGTCTGTCTTCTTGCAGGACGGATCTCCATAGGAACTTGATAAGTAGAACCGCCCACTCTTCTTGCTTTTACTTCGAGCGTAGGCATTACGTTCTCCATAGCTTTGTTGAATACCTCCATAGCGGGTACTCCCAATTTTTGTTCAACTATATTAAAAGCGTCGTACACGATAGACTGCGCGATACCTCTTTTACCGTCCCACATAATTTGATTGACAAACTTTGTGATAACCTTACTGCCATATACCGGATCCGGCAATACGTCCCTTACGGGAACTGAATTTCTTCTTGGCATAAACTCTATACCTCCTTTTTAGATTGTGAATAATAAATTACATCCGACTAAATAGCGACTCGCTTATTTAGGTCTCTTTGCGCCATATTTGGATCTTGCCTGCATACGCTTTGCAACGCCTGCGCTATCCAAAGTACCACGAATAATGTGATATCTTACACCAGGCAAATCTCTTACTCTTCCGCCTCTGATGAGTACCACGCTGTGCTCTTGCAAATTGTGTCCGATACCGGGGATATAAATAGTACCCTCAAGACCGTTTACAAGACGAACTCTGGCAATCTTTCTCATAGCTGAGTTAGGTTTTTTAGGAGAAGTGGTCGTAACTGAAAGACATACGCCTCTCTTCTGCGGATTCTTCTGCATAATAGGAGCAGTAGACTTCTTGACTTGCTTCTCGCGTCCTTGCCTGATAAGTTGATTGATTGTTGGCATTTTGCTAACCTCCTGTAGTAATGTGTCGGATGAGTTATCCAGCAACCCCGAAGGATAATCTCATATTTTTGACTAAAAACGGTCACACCCACCGTTCTTTTGCGCATAATTAAGTATTTGGGCATAATTATACCCAGACAACAACATTTTATATGCAATTAAGTTTTAAGTCAAGCGTTTGTAATTGGTTTTTCAAAAATATTCATTAAACTGATTTATATTCAATTTAGATATTTCGACTTCGCTACGCTCCGCTCAATATGACTCGTTAAAAGCGAAAGTTTCGCCTTGAATGCGTCACCTTGAGCGTCAGTCGAGAAATCTAAATCCGTAACTAAAAATGCGTGTACCAATCAGTACACACATTTTTAATATAACTCCGACAAAGTCGGAATATAACTCGCCGTAGGCGAATATAACTGTTGCAAAGCAACAATATAACTCTATTATCTCTTATTCTTCATCAACCTCTGTTCCTTCATATACTCCTGATACCTATCAATCTGATCCTCTCTCAAGTTGACCATTC
>CAMWVR010000059.1 GCA_947177795.1 uncultured Clostridia bacterium
GCCTTGTTATGTCGCGAAAGGTGCTTTACTTCCTACAAGCGAACGTGAAAGAATAGAAAATATTCGAAAAAAATCAATATAAAAAACGTCCATAAATCTAGACAAAAAACGCCCCTTTATTCTGTGTTCATACATATAGAAATAAGTGCGGTAAATTCATTTGCCGTTTTGTCCTATATTGTCCATAAAAAAAACCGACTACGCATAGCGTAATCGGCGTGGTGGGCAGGGATGGATTCGAACCATCGAAGACAGAGTCGGCAGATTTACAGTCTGCTCCCTTTGGCCACTCGGGAACCTACCCATATTAACTTGTGGAGCTGGTGATCGGAATCGAACCAACAACCTGCTGATTACAAATCAGCTGCTCTGCCAATTGAGCTACACCAGCGCATACCATTTGGTATGGTGCCTCGGGGCGGAATCGAACCACCGACACGGGGATTTTCAGTCCCCTGCTCTACCGACTGAGCTACCGAGGCATAAATTAAGAGATTTTAAAAAATCTCAAAATTTAGAAGTTTATTAAATTTGTTGGCGACTCGGAAGGGACTCGAACCCTCGACCTCTAGCGTGACAGGCTAGCGTTCTAACCAACTGAACTACCGAGCCAATTCCATTTAATACCTATTTAATTGTGGTGGACCATCAAGGACTCGAACCTTGGACCGACCGGTTATGAGCCGGTTGCTCTAACCAACTGAGCTAATGGTCCACAGTTTTGTCGGTTTTCCGTTTGGTCGGGGTGAAGAGACTTGAACTCCCGGCCCCATGGTCCCAAACCACGTGCGCTACCAAACTGCGCTACACCCCGACGTATCATCTTGCGACTACTCAAATATACTATATTCTCAAGAGTTTGTCAAGGATTTTTTTATACTTTTTGACTTTTTTTCGGGGCGAAATTTTTCTGCCCCGACAGTCGCAAAAATTAGTCTTTTATGTCCAACTTGAGACCTTTGAAAAGATCTGCCATCGTTGCGGTTGTGTCGCCGTCATCGCTCTTCCAAGACGATACTTCTTCTTCGTCTCTCTTAGCGACTCTTTGCTTTTTGGGAGCGGCCACTGCTTGAGCGTCGAACTTCTTAGCGTTCTTCTTTGCTCTCTTCTCCTTAGCCTCTTGATAATCTTCTTCGCTGACTACGGTTTCCTCAATGCTCTTCTCTTCCTTGGCGATCAAAGCCTTGATAGAAAGCGTGATTCTGTTGTCTTCAAATCTGATGATTTGAGCCGTTACGCTGTCGCCTACTTTGAGCACGTCAGCAGGATTCTTCGTATAGCTATGAGAAATCTCTGATACGGGAACAAGTCCATCGATATTGTCTTCGATCAGCACGAATGCACCGTAATCTTTGATATCTCTTACTGTGCCGTTGATGACGCTGCCTACGGGATACTTCTCAAATGCAATCTCATAAGGCTTCTTCTGAAGTTGCTTATATCCGAGTTTGACTTTGCCGTTTTCTCTGCTTACGTAGCGAACTATGAATTCATAAGTCTTGCCGATTTCAAATACTTGGCTTGCAGGCACGTCTTTGCTGTAAGATGCGTCGCTGTTGTGGACGAGACAGTCAAATCCGTTGACGCTTACGAATGCGCCGAATTCCGCAAATCTCTTTACCTTACCCTTGACAATCGTATCTTTCTCAAAAGAAGCCCACATTTCGTCTTCTTTCTTTTTCTTCTCTTCTTCGAGAATTACCTTTTGAGAAGCGATAAAGGATTTTTTGCTCTTCAAATCGATTTCTTTCTCCGGATCGTCCTTATTGGACTTGATCAAACGAAGTCTCAAAGGCTTGTTAAGATACTTAGGCAAATCCTCTTCCGTAACGTAAGCGATTTTTATTTGAGAAGCCGGTACGAATATAGTATATCCGCCGTAATAACCTTTCAAACCGTTTTTGGTTACCTCAGTCATTGCCATGCTGAATTCAGGCGAAGAAAGTTTCTCGACTGCGTCGCTGTTTTCCTTATTACGCTTGTCGACAACTTTCTTAGAAAAATATATGTACTCTTTTGGAAGAGATTTAGACGTCTTTTCAATAACTATAGCGGAAAACTTATCTCCCTCTTTATAATTCTCGGGATTGTAGTCTACTCCGTCAATTTCTGCATCGTCTTTGCACACAAAGCCGTCTTTCTTTCCGCCAAAGCTTACAGCAATGCCTTCGTCGTTTGCAGATATTACCGTACAAGTATACGTCTTGCCTGCCTTGACGTTCATTGACTTGTCGCCTTGCGAAGCGAGAAGCGCGCCAAAAGTGTCCTCCTTTGCAGTTTCGGTCTCAATTTTATTGATTTCTTGAGAGTCTTTCATTAGATTTTTTACCTCCTCAATCAACTCGGGTGGAGTTGATGCGCCGGCAACTATGCCGATTTTTATATTTTTATTCACACTGACCGACTTTAAGTCGTCTGTTGTTTCTATCAAATAAGTAAGCGAGCAGTTTTTTTTGCAGATATCCTGCAACTTGCGAGTATTAGAACTGTTCTTACTCCCGACAACGAGCATCAAATCGCATTCTTTACTCAACTCTTCGCACTCTTTCTGTCTACCTAAAGTAGTATAGCATATCGTATTATTTGTATCAAGCGTTTTAATGGATGTTTGTAAAATTTTGATATATTTTTCTACAATATTATGGTCATATGTAGTCTGTACGACAAGACAGTATTCTTTTTGGTTGTCAAAAACAACATCGCTCTCACCGTTGTAAATAATCGCCGTGTTATCGCACCAACCGTTGGTACCAATTACTTCGGGATGATTGGGATTGCCGATGATGATAATTTGCTTACCTTTGAGATAATTATCTCTTACGATCTCGTGAATTTTTTTGACAAAAACGCACGTACAATCCACGTATTCTATACCGTTCGACTGCAAATAGTCGTATACTTGCTTACCCACGCCGTGCGAACGTATAATTATCTTCTTTCCCTTAAAGTCATTGAGATCGTCGATCGTGACCACGCCTCTTTCCCGCAATTTTTCCAATACGACTTCGTTGTGTATCAGTTCTCCGTATACGTAAGCGGGCGTATCTATACTCATAGCGACGGCGACGGCTTTTTTTACGCCTTGACAAAAACCGCTGTTTTTAGCGACCTTCACCGACATTCGCGCATATCTCCTTGCTCTGATTTTTCTTATACTTCAAATATCTTTTTTTACTTCCCTTGCACACTTCTACAAGTATGTCGATTTCTTTCCTTAAGTCTTGCATTTTATCGAATATAACTTGCGTAGCCTCTTCTCTGACGTCTCCGATTTTTTTATCGTAGAATTCGTCCAACCAAAACGGAGCGCCGACCATGAGTTTGTTTCTCTTAAAAATTCCCGTCTTTTTATAATAAAGCATAGGCACTATAGGAGCTTTTGCCTTGATTGCAAAAGTTGCCACTCCTTGTTTAAACGGCAAAAGCTCTTTGGTATTTTGCTTATTTCTCGTACCTTCGGGGAAAATCAACACCGGCTGATTTTTGTTGAGAGCGCCCAAAATACTCTTGACCGCATTGACGTCTGCTTCGCCTCTTTTCACTGATATTCCACCCAACTCTTTCGCCACTTTTGCGACAAAAGAATTTTGCGTGACTTCGTTTTTCATGACCACTTTGCCGTTTTTTCCAAGCAATTTGGAAATTATTACGCAAGGATCGAGCGCCGAATAATGATTGCAAATGACGACGGCCTTTGAATTTTTGGGAAAATTATCTTTAAAATATATCTTTGTGATCCATAAAGCGCCCATTGCCCACCTTACAAAATTTGCAATGCCTTTATAGAACCAACCGTGCTTCGTCTTTTTTCTATTGTTCTTTATCTGTTTATTTACCGAAGTATTGATATCTTTGATTTGCGACAGCTTCTCTTTTTTATTAATTTCATCGACTTTTGCCAAAATAGTATCCACCACTTGTTGCAACGTCATATCAGTGCTGTCTATCTCAAAAGAATCGTCTGTCTTTTTCAACGGCGCAAAGTCTCTGTTCATATCGTTGAAATCTCTGTCTCTCACGTCGGCGAGAATTTGCTCGTACGACACTTTCTGTCCTTTGGCTTGGAGCTCCTCAAATCTTCGCTTTGCTCTCTCCGTATCCTTTGCCGTCAGATAGAACTTATATTTTGCGTCCGGCAAAACGTAACTCGTGATATCTCTTCCGTCCAAGACTACGTCGGTAGACTGCGCAATTTTTCTCTGCATATCTACCAAAAATAATCTGACCGCAGGGATTTTGGACACTTCGGACGCATACTTCGACATCTCGTGACGTCTTATATCCTCCGACACGTTGTTGTCGTTGAGACATATTTGATTTTCATCGTTGACTTTGATATAAGAAATATTTATATCATTTAGAAGCGGCGTCACTTCCTCTACTACAGAAGGATTTTTACCGCAATTAATTACGTGTAAAGCAACCGCCCGATACATTGCTCCCGTATCAAGATAAGTGATTCCCAAAGTCTTTGCGACTATCTTGGCTATCGTACTTTTACCCGCTCCGCTAGGACCGTCAATGGCGATATTTATCATAGATTCTCCAATCAATAGTAATATTTTAACGCATTTGACGCTGATTTGCAATCATTTTAAACACTTTTGCTCATTTGATGAGCGCAGCTGAACGCAAGCTGAAGATTAAATCCGCCCGTCAATGCGTCAATATCCAAAACTTCGCCTATAAAATATAAGTTGGTTATCAACTTGCTCATCATGTCTTTGGGATTGACTTGTTTGCAATCCACTCCGCCCGACGTAATAATTCCCGCATTGATATTCTCCAAGCCGACTATCAAGAACGTCAAGTTCTTGATTGCATACGCAAGTTTTTCTCTTTGCTCTTTCGTCACACCGTTGGCGACTTGTTTTTCATTCAATCCGCTCTGTTTGATCACTACGCTTACTAAGGATTTTGGCATAAGCGCAGGCAAAATATTCTTCAACTCCACGTTACTTCTTTGCGAAAACTCTCTTATGAGTCGATTTTGCAGCGTATCCATACTCAATGCAGGTTTCAAATCTATGCAAAGACTATACTTTGCATCAAACTTTCCCGCCGAATAATGTTTGTTGATAAGCGACGACAGCGAAAGTATTATCGGTCCGCTTGCTCCGTTGTGAGTAAAAAGCATTTCTCCGAATTGCGAAAACAGCTCTTTGCCGTCGCGGACTACGCTTGCGCTTACGTTTTTTAAACTCAATCCTTGCAATCCGTACTGCTCTTTAAGCAATATCGGCACGAGAGCGGGTCTGGGCTCTATCACGTTGTGTCCCAAAGCCTTTGCCCATTTATATCCGTCGCCCGTACTTCCCGTCGCTTGATAGGATATTCCACCCGTTGCAACGACCACTTTGTCTGCCAAAATTTCTTCGTCGGTGTCGATCTTCACTCCATAAACGCCACCGCCGTCCACACAGACGCCTTTGACAAGCGTATTTAACCTGACTTCAACTCCATACGTTCTCAACGCTTTTTCAAGACATTTAATTATATCGCTTGATTTGTCGGATTGGGGAAAAACTCTATTGCCTCTCTCCGTCTTCAATTTTACGCCGTTGTTCTCAAAAAATTCTATCGTATCTTTTGGCGAAAAACCGTAGAGCGCCGAAGTCATAAACTTGCCGTTGGTGACGACGTTGGCAAAAAAATCCTGCAACTCGCAATTGTTGGTCAAATTGCAACGCCCTTTGCCCGTAATAAACAACTTTTTGCCAAGCCTCTCGTTTTTTTCTATTAAAGTGACATCTACTCCATTTTGCGCAAGCAAAGCCGCGCACATCATTCCGCTTGCTCCGCCGCCTACTACTATTACTTTCATTTTATGATCTCGTTCTTGATTTTTTCAAAAAATTCATTGTTATTCCAATCGTTCTTCACGGGCGAGATTGTAATATATTTCTTTTCGTACAGCAATACGTCGTCCTCATGCGTAGTTTTTTCTGAAAGTGTCCATCTACAATGGGTTCTATATCCAAAGCCCTCTTCATAGCGGTAATTTTCGTCAAAATATCTTACGCCTAACTTGGCAAATTTAACGCCTGCAATTTCGCTTTCGTTCCCTGACGGTATATTTACATTGAATATAGTCTGCGCGTCTTGCGGTAATAATTGATGCAACTTACGATAATTTCTTGCTATGAAGTCCGAAGATAATTCAAAATTATCGAGAGTATATTCTTGCGACACGGAAATTGATTTGATATTGTGCACCGCGCCTTCCAAAGCTGCGTTGACCGTGCCCGAATAAAAAATATCCGTACCGAGATTAAAACCTTTATTGATACCGCTGATGATCAAATCGGGTTTTTCTTTCAAAATCAAATTGATAGCGACTTTGACGCAGTCTGCGGGAGTGCCGTTGACGGCAAAACACTTTGCCCTATCAAGTAAATTCAACTCAACGAAATTCACATAGCCGTATAGCGTAAAGCTGTGCCCCGTACCGGACATTTGACCTTGCGGAGCAACTACCGTAACGTCGTTGTCAACGCTAAGTTTTTCCGCAAGTCTTAAGATTCCGCTACTATATATTCCGTCGTCATTTACTAATAATATATTCATATCAATATTTTATCAAAAAACTAAACAAAAGTAAAATAATATGTCAATAAAGAAAAGAGAACTATCGCATTTTACGAAAATTCTCTTTAATCTCTATAACTATATAATTTTTTCTCTATGCTTAGATACCATCGCTTGGTCAAATGCGACCGTTAAACAGGTTGAATACCCTTCGTCGTATCGCCGACTTCTCTGTCGACGTGCTTTTTATTTGCCTGACGGTACTTGAAGAAGTTAAGCGCAACCTGCGGGAAAAGCGCATAAGACAATACGTCCTCGTCCTGCTCGATATACTCTTTGATTTCCTCTCTGTACTTTGCAAGCTCCGGCTTTAAAAGATCCGCAGGTCTGCAAGTAATTCGCTCCGCATCGCCGAGAACTTGCTTAATAACTTTGGGATTAGGCTCTGCGGGAAGTTTTCCGTATTCGCCTTTCAATACGCCCTTGGTCTCTGCCGATACCATCTTATATCTCTCACCCGCAAGTACGTTGAATACTGCTTGAGTACCTACGATTTGGCTTGTCGGCGTAACGAGCGGCGGATATCCAAGATCCTTTCTCACGTTGGGGACTTCTGCCAAAACTTGCTCGTATTTATCCAAAGCGTTGGCTTTCTTGAGCTGACCTACGAGGTTGGAAAGCATACCGCCCGGTACTTGATAAATCAATGCGTTTACGTCTGTTGCCAAAGACTTCTCCGTCAACCAGCCGTCTGCCTTAAGTCTGTCTGCGACTTTCTTAAAGTGATTGGATATCTCGTTGAGATAAGCCACGTCAAGTCCGGTGTCATACTCCGTTCCCTTCAATATAGCTACCATAGGTTCGGTCGCAGGCTGAGAGGTGCCGTTGCCCAATGCGCTCAATGCGCAGTCGATTATATCCACGCCCGCCTCGATTGCCTTGAGGTAAGTTTGGTTACCCGTACCGGCAGTTTGGTGAGTATGCAAGTGAATCAAGGTGGAAGGCTTAAGCACTGCTTTCATACCCTTGACAAGGTCGTATGCTACGTAAGGCAACAAAATACCTGCCATATCCTTGATACAGATATTATCTGCGCCCATATCCTCAAGTTCTTTTGCCAAGTTGATAAAATATTCGTTGGTATGAACGGGAGACGTAGTATATGATATAGTAGCCTCGCAAATACCGCCGTATTTCTTACAGCTCTTTATAGCTTGCTCCATATTTCTGGGATCGTTGAGAGCGTCGAAGATACGAAGAATATCGCAACCGTTTTCAATCGTCTTCTTGACAAATTCGTCGACCACGTCGTCTGCGTAGTGCTTATATCCCAAGATATTTTGACCTCTGAAAAGCATCTGCAACTTGGTCTTAGGCATAGCCTTTTTGAGTTGTCTCAATCTCTCCCACGGATCTTCGTTGAGGAAACGCAGACATGAGTCAAACGTTGCTCCGCCCCAGCACTCTATAGAATAATAACCTGCATTGTCCAATTTTTCGCACATCGGCAACATCTCGTCAAGTCTCATACGGGTAGCCGCTTGAGATTGATGAGCGTCACGCAAAATAGTTTCTGTAATCTTAACCATATTTATATACCTCTTCTTTGTATTATGCGCCGAAGATAGCAAGCAAGACGCCTGCTGCAACGGCAGAACCGATAACGCCTGCTACGTTAGGTCCCATTGCGTGCATCAGCAAATAGTTGTTGGGATTTTCCTCTTGACCAACCATATGCGAAATTCTAGCCGCCATAGGCACGGCGGATACGCCGGCCGAACCGATAAGCGGATTGATCTTGCCTTTGGAGAGCTTGCTCATAAGTTTACCGATGAGCAATCCGCCTGCAGTACCGAATGCAAATGCAAATACGCCTATCAAAATAATCAAAAGTGTGCTTGTGTTCAAGAATACGTCCGCAGTAGCTTTACTTCCCACAATTACGCCAAGAATTATAGTAATAATATTGATAAGTTCATTCTTAGCCGTGTTGGTAAGTCTCGGAACGACTCCCGACTCTTTCATAAGGTTGCCGAGCATCAACATACCGAGAAGCGGAATTGCCGACGGCAATATTATGCCCACGACACCCGTGACCGCTATCGGGAAAATTACCTTTTCCGTCTTAGATACGGGACGCAACTGCTCCATTACGATACCTCTTTCTTTCTTTGTAGTAAGTAGTTTCATAATAGGCGGTTGAATAACCTTGATAAGAGCCATATACGAATATGCCGCTACCGAAATTGCAGGCAACAAGTGAGCCGCCAATTTTACCGTAACGTAAATAGCCGTAGGACCGTCTGCTCCGCCGATAATACCTATTGCGGCAGCTTCTTCGCCCGTAAAGCCTATATTAATAGCGATAATAAAGGTTACGAAGATACCCAATTGCGCGGCGGCGCCCATTATCAACGACTTGGGATTTGCAATCAACGGACCGAAGTCTGTCATTGCGCCAATGCCAAGGAAGATAAGCGGCGGATATATTACCCACTCTACGCCTTTATACAGATAGAAGAACAAGCCTTGGTCTGCTACCACTTCGTGCGATACGACTATACTGTCTTTTATTGCCTCAAATTGAGGTAATCCGAATATCGTATCTTCTATGAGTTTGATTTTGTCGACCATACTCAAAGAATTCAACGTATCCTCTGCAATTCCAAGAATACTTGCAAGTTCTGTAATCGTACCCGACAAAGCCTGTTCGCCGTACATCAACGTTTCTCCATCGACAGCAAACGTATATCCGTACGTACCGTACAGAATATTGTACGCGCCGGGGATATTTATAATAAACATGCCAAAACCGATCGCAAGCAGAAGATTGGGCTCAAATTCTTTGGCTACGGCAAGATATATGAGCAGACACGCAATGGCCATCATTATGAGATTTTGCCATATAGGTGTCAAAGACGTCATAAATCCCGTGCTGCGCCACAGGTTTTCGAGCGATTCTACCATTGAAAAGGATTGAAGCGTCGTAATTATGTTAAACATTTTGCCTCCAATAAATCAATGATTATGCAATCGTACAAAGGACTGCGCCGGAATCTACGTTTGCGCCTTCTTGAGTAGAATAAGTGATCACGCCGGAGAACGGAGCGGATATCGGAGTATCCATCTTCATTGCCTCGAGGATGATGATAGCGTCGCCTTCTTTGACAGTTGCGCCGTTGGCAAAGCAAAGTTTCTTGACAAGACCCGGCATTTGCGATTTTACAGGCTTGCCGTTGCCGACGGGAGCTGCCGCAGGAGCCGGCTTTGCTACGGGAGCAGCTACCTGAACGGGAGCCGATACCGAGCTGATTGCGCCGTCCGTAGTCTCCTCTACTTCTACCGCATAGGTTTTACCGTTTACATTGATATTAAATTTACGCATAATAAATTCTCCTAAATCTTTATATTATTGTGATTAAATTTCTTTTATAGAGCGAACTCTGAATTTGAGGTTGGACTTGTAAGTCACTTCTTGAGATTCGTAGTAAGCGTTGAGAGCCGCCATAATGACAGCCACGACTTCTTCGTCATCTTCATCTTCCTCGATTGCCACTTTTTCTTCAATTATAGCATCTTGCTTTTGCAAAGACTGCGCTTTTTTTGCCGTCTGACTTTCTTTCAACTTGCCTGCGCCTTGAAAAATCAATCTCATAAGCGTGACGACGAGTATCAAAAGTATCAGCATTACGAATACGGTGCCGATACCCAGCACTGCAACTTGCAAACCTATAAGCATTCTCTGTCCGAAGCTGCTTTTTCCGATGCCAAGCGAATCGTCCTTACCGTATTCTTGAGGCAATATCATCATTGCAATCAACCCTGCAATCAACGCCGCAAAGACTACGCAAATAATAACTGTTTTTATTATTTTTTTCTTTGACATACTTCTACCGCCTTTAGATTCCCAACACCATCATCAATGCCGATGCAAGATAAGGTCTCAAATTGGTAGCCTCGATAACGTTGTCGATATATCCGTCTTTTGCCGCAACGAGCGGATTGGACTGCATTTGAGCGTATACTTCGTCTTCGCTCTTGCCCTTGATAGAAATATTGTCCATAACTTTTTGGAAATACGCCATTGCCTTTGCCAAAGCGTCGGCGTCGACATCGGACTTTTGCTCAAGTTCTTTAGCAGTCTTTTTAAGCTCTTTGATTTGATCGGTAGCAATTACCTTGCTTACCTGCATACCCACAGGCGCAACGACTGCTCCCGACGTAGCCAAAGTGTAATCAAAACCTATCGCCTTGCTCATCAATGCGCTGTAAGCATAACCTACCGCATTACCCACAGCCACGCCGATCTTTGCGATCGTGCTCGTAGCGATTGTCTTCATAAGAGCGCTGGTGCGCTTTGCAAATCCCTTTACTTCTTGCTCCAAAGTGGAATTTACGCCAAGCGAATCCACGAGAGTAACGAGCGGAATATTATAAGCTTCCAACTTCTCTACAAACGAATTTGCCTTATCAAGACCTTCGATAGAAATATAGTCGCCTTCCGTAGCAATTACGCCGACGGAAATACCGTTGAGTTTTGCAAGCGAACATACGACCTCGGTTGCGTACTCGGGACAATACTCTACGACGCTCTTTTGGTCAAATATATATTCTGTTCTTTGTTTTGCGGAAATTTTCTTTTCAAGATTGGGGTTTACTCTGTTGGGATCGTCCTTTGCTTCTCCCTCGTCGGACAACAATACCGAAGTAAGTTTTTGAAGTTGTTTTGCAAGATCTTTTGCGTCGTTGAATACGAATTGAGCCACGTCGCTGTTGCCTTCGTAAGCTTTATATCCGAGTTTAGCCTTGTAATCCACAGGGAACGACTTTGCATCGGATACGAGATACATCGGCGAATTGACCGACATAACGGCGTCTTTTGACATGAAGACGAAATCTGCGCCCGCCGCGAAAGTAGCCATCATTCCGACCGCAACGCCCTTGACTATGCAAATATGCGGCACTTCGTCGGCGATCTCAAATCCGCCTGCAATAAGCTTGGCATATCCTTCCATTACGCTTGCGCCCTCGCCTACTCTTGCGCCGCAACTGTCAATCACGGAAATGAGAGGCGTACCTGCCTTAACGGCTCTTTGCATGCACTTGTAGATCTTGTTGGCGTGAGCCTCGCTCAAACTTCCCTTGAGTACGTCGGCATTCTGCGCAAATATATGCACCGGATTGCCGCCGAGAGTAGCGTAGCCCGTTACAACGCCTTCGCCCAAAGCCTCTTGAGCGTCGTCAAAACTTTTGCCCGTAAGAAAAACGTCAGTCTCGACAAAACTTTCGGCGTCAACAATGCTTTCGATAAAAGACTTGACGTTCTTCGTAGCCTTATCAATTGCTTTTGCGCTGGCCGAGAGTGTATTGTTCTCCATATAAACCTCCAAAATATTGTATATATAAA
>CAMWVR010000060.1 GCA_947177795.1 uncultured Clostridia bacterium
AGTATAAGTGCAAAGAAAAGAAGTCGACGTACTTCGTAGTCTACGGACAGACGAGTACCAATCCATTGGTCAAGCTGACGATAAAGAAAGACACGACGGTAGCACTCTTGAAAATGGAAGACGAGTATATGAAAGACATCAGAAGAGACGCGAGCGGAGACGGGACTAAAGTGAGAGTCAAAGAGACGGAAGTAATCGTAAGCGATAAGCAAGCTTTTGAGACGGCAAAGAAGATGGTGGACTTGAGAGACGATCAGATTGAGAGGTATAAAGAACTTCTTATAGAGCAAAGAGCGATGAAGAATAAGAAATAGACCATTCGACTACGCTCAGGGGGACTCGTTTAAAGTGAAAGCTATGCCTTGAATGCGTCACTCTGAGCGAAACGCAGTGGAGTCGAAGTGTCTAATGTAATAATGTCACTGACGCTCGCTACGTCCACGTAATATTGCTTGCTCGCTATGCCGTCGCTACGCTCTTTACGAGCGAAACGAAGTGGAGTGGAGAAATCTTAATCGATTAAATATACGGATTAGACCTCTCCGCTGTGGTCGAGGTGACGGGGCGTGCGTCACAACCTAAAATATACGCAATAACTTTGGCAAGCAAAGTAATTGCTAGACATACGGTTGGACTTCGCCCTACCGACCAAACGAAAATGTCGCAAGGCTCCATTTTGTCGGTACTTAATAATCGGATTAGATTTTCTATTACTTATTACCAATACTCGCCCTCCCCCTTGAGGGGAGGGGTAGGGGTGAGGTGTTATAATAATGACGTTAAATAGATTCGCATTAGTATCAATTAAAATGTGTGTACATTATCGTACGCACATTTTTAGTTAAGGATAAGTAACGTCATTATACTTATATTGCGATGATATTTATCTTGTAATATTATTTGATCTATGGTAGAATTGAAATATGAAAAATAATTTATACATAGATCAAAATTTGGAATTATTTAAAAAGATATATGACGACAGCGAGGTAATTGCCGCTGTCGAAAAATACATTAAGGCAAATTACGGCGAGGTGGCGAAGTTTTGCAAATTGCTGTTGAAAAACAAGTGGACCAGGCTTGTCGGCAAACCTCGAATGTTGCGATTGGCGGCAATAGTTCTTTCTCTCGTCACGGCGCGCGAAAGATTTATCAAAAAAGGATTTGAAGAACAAGTCTTTTTTGACACTATGTCGGATATAAAGATTTGGGGCGAAGACTGCCGCGCTCATTATGGCGAGATTGGAATTGACGAGATAAATTGGCTTAGGCTTCACGTCAATTGCAAGATATTCAAGATAGGCAGATTGCAGTATCAACTTTGCAATTATTATTTCGGCGCAAAAGCAAATATCGGCGGCTATAAAATACGTCTTGGCGAAAGATGTTTTAACATACATATTCCCAGAGGCGAAAGGCTGGATTTAAACTTATGTATTAAATCTTTAAAGAGCGCAGTAGAGGTACTCGGCAAAGCTTTTCCAAAGATCAACAGTGACGTTATGATATGTCACAGTTGGATGTTGAGTTCTTACAACGCTAATTTTATTGACGAAGACAGCAATATTTCAAAATTTGCAAAGTTGTTTACTTTGGTTGGCGAAAATCAATCGGCAAGCGAACATTTCCGTTGGATATTCGATATATGCGCCGACGAGAAACAATTGCAAAACAACAAAGAACGTCTTGGGTATTATTATGATTTGTCTGACTATCAAGCCAAAAGTTCGTTGCAAATCGCCGCAAAGCGATACGTAATGGCCGGCGGAGTTTTAAGCGACGGCAAGGGCGCGCTTTTGACAAAAGAAGTCGTTATGCTATGAATATTAGTTTTACTATCACGTATTTATTGGATATAATATATATTGTATAAAAGATTTTGGAGGGCGTTATGCTTGTAGACGAGAGAATAAATAAGCTGGCAAAAAATTTGATAAACTTTTCCTGCGAACTTAAGAAAGGCGAAAATATTTTGATTGAGGCGACGGGCGCAGACTATCAGTTCGTCAACGCTTTGGTAAAGGAAGCCTATAAGGTCGGAGCGTATCCCTTCGTCGAGTTGTACGACAACAGAGTGCAGCGACAGATACTCATGGGCATGGATAAAGAATGCGCCGAGAGAATGAGCGATTTTGCTTGTTACAGAATGGAAAAAATGCACGCTTATATCGGCGTCAGAGGCGGAGAAAACGCATACGAACTGAGCGACGTGCCCGAAGATAAGCGCAACGCTTACAACGTATATTATTCGCACCCCGTGCATCACGAGAGAAGAGTCGCAAACACCAAGTGGTGCGTCTTAAGATATCCCACTCAAGGCATGAGCCAAATGTCGGCAATGAGCACCGAGCAGTTTGAAGATCTTTATTTCGACGTATGCAATCTCGATTATTCCAAGATGGAAAGAGCTATGACGCCGCTTGTGGAACTGATGAATAAGACTGACAAAGTGCGTATCGTAGGCAACGGCACCGACTTGACTTTCTCTATCAAAGGTATCGGCGCAGTCAAGTGCGCAGGCAGGAGAAATATTCCCGACGGAGAGGTATATACCGCACCCGTCAAAAACAGCGTAAACGGCGTGATATACTACAACGTCCCGTCGGTCAGCAACGGAATAAAGTTTGAGAATATCAAGCTCAAGTTCAAAGACGGCAAGATCGTCGAGGCGACGTCCGACAAGAGCGAGGCTATCAACAAGATATTCGACACGGACGAAGGGGCGAGATACGTGGGGGAATTTGCCTTGGGCGTCAATCCATTTATCACGAGAGCAATGGGCGACATATTGTTTGACGAAAAGATAAGCGGATCCATTCACTTCACGCCGGGAGCATGCTATAAAGACGCTTTCAACGGCAACAATTCGGCGATTCATTGGGACTTGGTGCTTGTCCAAACCAAGGAAATGGGCGGCGGCGAGATATACTTTGACGACGTATTAGTGCGCAAAGACGGCATTTTTACTCTCGACGAGCTTAAATGTCTCAACCCCGAAAACTTAAAATAAGGAAGTATAATTGCTAGTTTGGCAAAAATCAAAGATATTAAGTAAAATTATATTGTAAATTTTTTGTAAAATCAAAGATATAAACGCGTACTTATACTTCTAAAAGTTTTAAATATGCATAAAATGACGCATATTTGCCATATTTTGTAATAAATTATAAATAAAGAGTATTGACATTTGGTTATTTCGTGATGTAAAATATAATATACGAAATAGGCAAATAGCCTTATGGAGAGGAAATTAAGATGGCGAAAGATAAAAAAAGTAAAGGCGCGCCTGCCAATCATACGGGCAGACCGACGGGTTCGTACAGCAGTTATGCTACGAGCGGCTATGGCTACGGCGGCAGCGGAGCTTACGGCAGAAGTCCATACGGCTCTTACGGCGCAAACGCTCAACAGCCTCACGCAGCAAATGCTCCCGCGCAAGGCGGCACGAAGGTGGAAAAAGTTGATTTGTCGGACAAGGCGCATATGACGAGAAAAGAAAAGAAACTTGCAAAGAGAGCAAAGAAATTCGACGAAACGGATTTGAGATGCTATCCGATGACGGTCAGAGCGTGGATTGGCACGTTTATATTGCTTGCGCTCCCGTTTGTCGGCGGAATATGCGCAATATGCTGGTTCTTCGGAGTAGGCAATAAGAGCAGAACTTCGTGGATACGCTCATACGTAGTGATATGGGTGTTGATAGTTTTGATACTCGGTATTTTCCTCGGCGTGGGATACTCTCTCTTGGCTAAGAGCGCAAAAGACGTCGATCTGAGCGAAACTTACGGAGAAGAATACGGCACGTTGGGAGACTACGGCTTTATGGGCACGGTATATTACGTTGCGTGCAAAGCGGTAGATTTGCTTGAAGGTCAATTGGGCGGTCCCGAGGCGACTCAAGAAGTCAAGGCTATGCTTGCGCAGAAGCTGTTGGGTATCGGACAAGAGACGCCTGACGGAAATGACGGCACGGTCAACGAAGGCGATGACGGTTCGTACGGAGACGGCGGACAGTTTGAAGAGCAGTACGCATAACGAAGCTTAAACAAATCAAGACAGATTTCCTTGGCGGAATCTGTCTTTTTTTATTCAATCGTCAAAATTTTGTCAAATTTGGCTTGGGAAAAAGGAATTTTACAAAAAATACTTGCAAATACAATAAAATGTTGATAGAATAATAAATGTGCAATCAGCGCAATATATAAAAGATATTTATTTTTGGAGGAACAATATATTATGGCAAACGTAAAAGTTGCAATCAACGGTTTCGGTCGTATCGGTCGTCTTGCTTTCAGACAAATGTTTGGCGCAGCAGGCTATGACGTCGTTGCAATCAATGACTTGACAAGCCCAAAGATGCTTGCTCATCTCTTGAAGTATGATTCAACACAAGGCAATTACGCAAATGATCACACTGTTGACAGTTGCGAAGCAGTTCTCAATGAGGACGGCACCGTAAAGGAAGAGGGCTACATCGTAGTAGACGGAAAGAAAATCACGATTTATGCTAAGCCAAAGGCTAACGAACTTCCTTGGGGCAAGCTCGGCGTAGACGTAGTTCTCGAGTGCACAGGTTTCTATACCTCTAAGGCAAAGGCTCAAGCTCACATCGACGCAGGCGCTCGCAAAGTCGTTATCTCCGCTCCTGCAGGCAACGATCTTCCTACCATCGTTTACAACGTTAACCACAAGACTTTGAAGGCTAGCGACAATATCATTTCCGCTGCAAGCTGTACGACCAACTGCTTGGCTCCTATGGCTAAGGCTCTCAACGAGTACGCTCCCATTATGTCGGGTATCATGACTACCGTTCACGCTTACACCGGCGACCAAATGCCTCTCGACGGACCGCAAAGAAAGGGCGATTTGAGAAGAAGCCGCGCAGCAGCTTGCAATATCGTTCCCAACAGCACCGGCGCTGCAAAGGCTATCGGTCTCGTTATCCCAGAGCTCAACGGCAAACTCATCGGTTCTGCTCAAAGAGTTCCCACCCCGACAGGTTCTACGACCATCTTGGTTGCAGTAGTTAAGGGACAGGCAACGAAAGACGGCATCAACGCTGCTATGAAGGCTGCCGCTACCGAGTCTTTTGCTTACAATACTGACGAAATCGTATCTAGCGATATCATCGGCAGCAGATTCGGATCTATCTTCGACGCAACTCAAACCATGGTTGCTCCGATGGAAGACGGCAATACTCAAGTACAAGTCGTATCTTGGTATGATAACGAGAATTCTTACACCAGCCAAATGGTAAGAACTATCAAGTACTTTGCTGAATTGAAGTAATCAATATTACGATATTAAATTTAAGTACCGCTATCGAGAGATAGCGGTATTTTTATTAAATAAAATACTATTTTAATGCCGATTTTACCCCATTCCAAAAAAAGTATACTTTTACTGACTGCCTGCGAAAAGGCGTATTTTTACGATTACATTATACTTCACGAAGGTTAATTTTGCAATATCTTTGGGTCAGTAAAAGTATACCTTTTTTGGAATTTCGTATTTAAATCAAAATTTGTAATATGTTAAAAAAATATACAAATTTTGGTATAGAAGAACCTCGGGTATAGAAAATTCTATTAATACTGCGAAAAGGATATGAGAAAAGTATAATTCACAGTGAGAGAGTGCTTTCTTTTCTTGACAAGAAAAGAACCAAAATAGTTGGGGGGTTGCGATTCCCCCCAAGCCCCCCGCAAACGCTTTTGTCAAATTGATATTTTATAATGTCATTGACGCTCGCACGAGACGCACCTGCTTGCTCGCTATGCCGTCACTACATTCCTTACGACAGAAGTGGAGAAATCTCAAACAGATAACTTGCCCTCCCCTTAAGGGGAGGGGTGAGGTGTAAAAAGCAAGAAAAGACTCTTCGACTACGCTCAGAGTGACTCGTTTAAGGCGAGAGTTGCACGTTCAACGTGTCATGTTGAGCGAAACGAAGTGAAGTCGAAATATCTATACGAAAAAGTAAAGCGTACGAATGAGAGGTAAGTATGATATTGCAAAAGAGAAAAAACAAATTTATATTTTATTTGATAAGCGCGGCAATGATAATTTGCATTGCCATAGGTTGTTTTAGTATTGGAAATTTTGCTAGTAGAGTTGAGGCAGATTCAAACACTTCAAGGACGACAAGTAACGCCGTAGCATTTTTCAATGTGAACAACAGTTTTCTTAGCGTACTTCAAGGTGCTCAGAATGAGTATGTATATTTTGGCACTAATGTAACGTCTAACACAGCGAATGATGCAGGTTATGGCAACAATAAGCATACGGGCGCAATAAAATGGAGAGTGTTGACTACCAATGATACCAAATACGGTGATGGAGATAACGTAGGAAATATATTACTTTGGTCGGATTATGATTTAGGGCGAGCCAACTGTTATTATTATAATGTTAATAAATATTACTCAACGTATACAGCAAGTATTGCACGAGCGGTTTTGAATGGTGGCGATTCTGCAAATTCAGAAGGATATAAATATTTGACAGGAGTAACTAATGCTACTGGTACTCCATACTTAACAGACTATACAGGTAAGTCATATTTATCAGAAATTTTTAATGATTTAGAAGATAGTTATATTTTTCAATCAACAAACTTGATTACACACAATTTTGTATATAGCAACGCAACAGGAACATATGTACCTAAGACTATGGGAAATAATTTGACCGGAAATGGATTAAGCAACCAATATCCCGTTATAGATGATCCTTACATCACAAATCACCTTGAAAGAGATACTTCTTTAGGAACCATAACCGAAGATAATTCAGGTGATAAATTGTTTTATATTGATTACGAAGATATAAATAATGTGTCGGAATTTGGATTTGGAATAAATGGAATAAGTTATGCTCAGAGCATTGTTCCAACTTGGACGTCTTGGCAAGATAGTTACTTTGAATATAATGGCAATGCTAACGCTGCAAGCGCATATTTGGCATGGAATGATTTGTCGCAGTATTATTACTTGAGAAACGTTGCCCCTGCGTCGGGTAGTAATAACAACGCTCATATGCTTGTGGCAGGTGGCGCAGGAAAGGTCATGAACCAACTGAATGCTCAAAACTTGGGCAATACAAATTATAATTGTAGTATTCGTCCGGCATTTTTATTTAATCCCGAAAATTTGCTATATGCTACAGCAAACACAAATAGTATAAGCAGTACGTTTATAGCGTTGTCAAGCGCAGACGATAAACCCGCGTATAAGTTGTATTTAAAAGACGCTACTTTTACAGATAGTAGCAATACAAAGCCTAATCTAGTCAAAAATGGTAATGTACTTACGGCTGCGTTTAAAGGCGCAAGCAGCGCAACTCATGCGGTAGCGTTGTTGTCGAGGAGAGACGCTACAAATCACGAGGTGTTGTATCAAGCGGACGCAACGATTTCAAACAACGTGGCAAGATTTACTTTGCCTGATGACGTAGACGTCAACGAATACGTAGTTACGCTTATGACGACGAGCAATAATGCGGCTTCGGACAGATACGCCACCGAGACGGTATACGAGCAGTATACATACGACAGCGTATACGCAAGTTATTACAAGGTGCAAGACAACGTGGATATCTCATTCTCAATTACGGCTACGACTCCGCAAGAAGTTGAGTTTGGCGGAGATTTGTATACGCCTACGGCGGGCGAAGCTCCCGATAGCAACCATGAATTCGTCGGTTGGACGTTGGAAAAGGACGGCAGCGGAAAGGTGTTTACCACCGTAGTAGACGGCGTGCCTTGGGAGGCAAAGCTGTATGCGGTATGGAAAGTGCCCGACAGTAAGCTTTCGGTAAGCCTTACGCCAAGCGGAAACACGTTGAAATATGACAGCGCTGCCAAGAAAGCGAGCATAGAGTATGGCTATGATAAAGTCACGCTGACGGCGAATATTACGTCCGACGTAATGAGCGATTTGGATTTCACTTGCCAATGGACCAGAGCGGGGAACGAACTGTCGGGAGCTAAACAAAAGACGTACAACAATATAGTCAACGTCAAAGACAGCGACGAGTATTCATATAACTACGTCTATTATTCCAAGAGCGAGCCGTTGTGGCGAGGCAGCGGAAGCGCAGGGGCAGTCGACGTGGAGATCACTCCTGCGACGCTTTACGTGGATAAGCTGAATTTGAGCGATCATCCGTATTTTGGGCGAGGACTTGAGGATCTTACGCCGTTGCCTGTGATGACAGACGCTCAAAATAATATCGTCGAGGGCGTCGCCGAGTGGAGAACTTACGGCATAGTGGGCAACAATGCGGCAATAATCAACGACGGTAAGGAAACGAGAAGTTTTTATTTCAAGCCAAACGACGAAAACTATCAGTATTTGGACAGCAGCGGAAGCAAGATACCGTATCAGGGCGAATACGAGATAGAGTATCTGAAGATTACATTCAAGGTGAGCGGAGAGACGCTGTTTGACACGTTGGAATATAATCAGACGTACACGTATCTCAAGATAGCCGACAAATTCCAAAAGGTCTTTGTGGATTATCTTGAGTCGATAGAGGACGATCCCGAGCTTTCGGGGGCGTTTGACGGGCGTACGCCGGTATTTGTTTGGACAGACAGCGCAGGCGATTCGCACGAAATGGATATCACGCAATATAGAGCGCTTTCGGGAGACGTATATACTGACGTAACTACGCCTCAGGAGATCACAGTCAACTTCGTGATGAGAAATTATACCGTCACGTTTGATCCCAACAACGACGGCAAGACGGATAGTTGGACAATCAAGAACGTGCAGTACAACAAGTTTTTGAGTAAACCTACTAATCCGACCAACGGCAATTTGCTGTTTATGGGTTGGTATTACGACACAAGCGAGGTCGATTCTTCGACGGGCGAAAATATAATGGCGAAGTGGGACTTTGAGGAGAGCAGAGTTACCGGCGAAACCACGTTGGTGGCGCAGTGGCTCAATGCAGAGAGAGTTGTAAGCATAGATGTGTCGCCAAGCGACGACGCAGTGTTCAAAGCCGACGGAGAAATAGCCAAGGGCGATTTGGTGGTATACGCGACTTATATCGGCATAGTGGGCAACGAAGAGGTGCCGCAGACCGTGCTTCTCGATTGGGATCAATATAAGGATAATATATCCTTTGAAGAATATCCGTATAGATTAAGCATTGTCGATCCCGACAATCCAATAGTAGTCGTGACGGTAAGGTATACGTTCAAGGGCAAAGAAGTCGTAGGGACTGCCGAATTGACGGTCACGCCCAACAAGATAGATACGAGTTCTCTCAACTTCGGACAAGAGCCGGGGAGCAAGACGATAAATATGAACGCCGACGGCGTGCCTAAGAACTTGCCCGAGCTTGACGAAAGCGAATTGCTCAACTTGGGAATAGAGAGCGTGGAGTATAAGTATTATAACTCCAAGAACGTCTTGATAGACGCAAGCGACGTCGTGAGCGCAGGCAGATATTCCGTGCACGTTATATTTACGTCGTCGTCATACGATTACATGGCGGACACGTTGATATTCAATTTGGTGCTCGGCACGTTTACCGAAGTCACAATCGTATGGGATTACGACGACTCTCAGCCGTATATGTATGACGGCAAGCCGCAGAAGCCTACCGCAAAGGTATACAGAAGCAACGGTACGGAGATAACCAATCTCAACTTAAATTACACAGGCGATACAGAAGTGTCGTCAAGGGGCAGTTATACGATCTCAGTGGAGATTGTCGGCGGGTCGTATAAGATAGTTGAGGGAGCAAGTTGCGACTTCAGAATCGTCAAAGCGGTATTGGACGCTCCTACGCTCAAGGACGATATGACTATCGTCTACGACGGTACAGAAAAGAGATTTGAAGATCTGTTTAATATAGATACCAATTTAATAGATATAGCAAGCGGCGGATTGGGTACTGACGCAGGCAACTATACCGCTATATTGAGCCTCAAAGACACAGTCAATTGCGAGTGGAGTTCTACGAGCGGAGCGACGGGCAACACTGTGCAAGTCAAGTGGACGATAGAGAAGGCGCATTTGACGGCAGTATGGAACGGGGACGAGCACGTGAGCGACGGCAATGAGTTTACGCCGAGCGTAGTAGACTTCGTAGGCATAGCGGGAGTAGACCGCAACGCAGTGGATTTTGACAATGATATAACGTACGAGGGAGATATAGGCAAGAGCGAAGTTGGAGCGTATAGTATCAAGGCGATACTCAACGGAAGCGCTACTTGGGCGAAGAACTATATCTTGGACGGCAACGTAGAATGGGCGTACGTAATAATACCGCAAGAGGGAATGCAAGTCGTCACGATAGAGTGGGGAGAGACGGAGCTGATCTTCAACGGCAAGGTGCAGATGCCTACGTATACGGTATTGGATAAGGACGGCAACGACATCACGGAGCAAGTCAAGGGAATGCTGACGTTTGGAGGAGATTACGACAAATCCAAGTGGGCGGATGATTACCAATTGACTGTCAATCAGCCGAGCGGAACGTATTTCATCAAGAGCGGCTTGGTATGCAATTACAGCATAAGCATAGACGCCAACGGCAACGGATATAATCCCAATCCCGACGAAGGCGGCGACGATAACGGTGGCGGATTGAGTTTTGACAACGTAGGCGAGATACTCAAGCAGTGGTGGCAGGTCATAGCCAGCGGAGTAAGTATAATATTGATAATAATATTTATTTCCAAAGGCTTTGGCTACGCAAGCAAGAGAAAACAGAACAAGCGTACTATGGAAGATAAATACAAGACGTACTACGCAGGCGCAACGGGCTTGTTTGGACTTGCAATGACGAGTTGGACTATTATAGCGTGCGTGCTTATGGGCTTGGCAGTATTGAGCTTGGTATTTATGATATTGATGAAAAAGAGCTACAATAAGTCGCTCAGAGAACTCGAAGATGCGCAGTATCATTACGAACGCAATATGATCGACGCAGAAAACGCAAGACGAGAAGAAGAAAAAGAAGAAGCAAGACGTCGCGAAGAAGATATGAAGATGATGTTTATGAGTATGTTCGGCGGCGGTAATATGAACGCAGGCGGCGGACAAGGCGGAAATATGGGCGGCGGCTTTGGCATAGGAGTCGAAGAGATGAGAGGACTCATATCCGAGACTGTCACGGCTTTGTTGCCGGGTATGCAACAGGCTTTGCCTCAACAGGCATCCGCTAATGACGAACTCGTCAATAAGCTCATCGAGCAAAATGAAAAACTTATGCAAAAACTTGCTGAGCAACAACCCGTCGAAAGAGTTGTCGAGAAAGAAGTGGCAGTTGCAAATAGCTCGGACGACGAGACTATCAAGAGAATAATCGACTCGCAAGAGCAGTTTATGGAGCGTTCGCAAAAACAGGACGAGACGATAAGTCAACTCATGGAAAAGATAATCGAATTATCGGCTGCTCCAAAGGGAGAACCTCAAGTTGTGGAGAAGGTCATCGAGAAAGAAGTACCCGTCGAGAAGATAGTGGAAAAAGTCGTCGAAGTACCAGTAGAGGTAGAGAAGATAGTAGAGAAAGAAGTTCCTGTCGAAGTGGAGAAGATTGTCGAAAAGGAAGTAAGAGTCGAAGTACCTGTAGAGAAGATAGTCGAAGTACCCGTAGAAAAGGTAGTGGAGAAAGAAGTCAAAGTAATCGCACCTGCAAAACCAAAGGCAGAGAAAGCTCCCAGACTTACTCTTGATGAAGCATACGCATTGCTCAGCAAAGAGCAAAAGAAATACTTTGACGGATTGAGAGACTATGCTTTGACAAAGTATAAGTGCA
>CAMWVR010000061.1 GCA_947177795.1 uncultured Clostridia bacterium
TCGTAAAAATATGCCTTTTCGCAGGCAGTCAGTAAAAGTATACTTTTTTTGGAATAGGGTAAAATCGACGTTAAATTAGAATTTTAAATGAATAAAAAATAATGACACGCAACAAACTTGCGTGTCATTATTTTACGGATATATTATTGCATTAGACTCGTTCGACTTCGCTTACGCTCCGCTCAAAGTGACTCGTTGAATGCGTAACTCTCACTTTAAACGAGCCACACTGAGCGTAGTCGAAAGGTCTAATTCTTTTGTTAAATCATTTGATTGATAAATTCGGCAAGCAAAGTATTACGCTTTGCGGTATAATTATTCTTGACCATTTTGGCGGTACTCTCTTTTGTACCCTCGATGACGACGAGCGACTTGGCTCTCGTGATTGCGGTATAGAGCAGATTTCTCGTCATAAGATAAGGATTACCGCCGTAAGCCGTGATTATCACCGCAGGGAACTCCGAGCCTTGCGACTTGTGTATGCTTATGGCGTAAGCCAAAGTGAGTTCGTCAAAGTTCTCTTGCCTATAGGTAGCTATCCTGCCGTCGTCAAACTCCACGTTCATACTCGGAGCGCTCTTGTCTATCGACGTGATATAGCCTATATCTCCGTTGAAAACTCCGCTACCGCTCAGGCCGTCGTCGCTATACCATTCCATTTGATAGTTGTTGACGGTGTGGATTATCTTGTCGCCCTCTCTGAATATATTTGCGCCAGAGCGTATTTCTCCCTTGCTCTTGTCGGGCGGATTGAGCGCCTTTTGCATTTCGACGTTGATATTCTCCACTCCCAGCACGCCCTTTTTGGTGGGACAAAGCACTTGGATATCCCTAGACGTGATGCCTGCAAAGGCAGGAAGTCTTTTAGTCGTGAGATCGATTACGTTCTTGAGCATAATCGCAGTGTCGCTCTGGGAGTCAAAGAAAAAGTCTCTTGACTTGTTGTCTATCGTCGGCATCTCTCCGTTGTTGACCTTGTGAGCATTCTCTACGATAAGCGAATCGTCGCTTTGACGGTATATTCTCGTAAGATAGTTGATTGGTATCAATCCGCAAGATATCACGTCGGCAAGCACGTTGCCTGCGCCTACGGACGGCAATTGATCTTTGTCGCCCACGAGTATCAGTCTGCCGCCATTCTTAACGGACCTGACGAGCGCATGAAAGACGTATTCGTCGCACATACTCACTTCGTCGACTATCACTACGTCGGCTTGAAGCCTTGTGTCTTCGTTGTAATTAAACTTACCTTTGCCGCCCGTAAAGTCGAGGTCTAGGAGTCTGTGTATCGTCTTGGCGTCCTCGCCCGTAGCCTCTGACAGCCTCTTTGACGCTCTGCCTGTGGGAGCGCAAAGAGCGACTTTCTTACCGAGTTTTTTAAGTATAGTGATTATGCAATTGATGATAGTAGTCTTGCCCGTGCCCGGACCGCCCGTGATAACGTTGACGCCGTAATTGACGCAATTTTTGATTGCGTCTACCTGACCTTCGTGCAAAGTGATATTATGTGAACGCTGATATTGATCGATGTCCACGTCCACGTTGAGATCAATGGGATTTGCAGTCTTGATCATATCCGCAAGACGCTTGGCTATGCCCATTTCGTTCTCGTATAACCTCGTCAAGAATACGCATTCCACGTCGCCCTGCTCGATGATGACAATCTTGCCTGCGACGACGTTGTCCATAATCATGCCGTTGACAAGATAACCGTATTCGTCAAAGTCCATTCTCAAAATATTGCAAACCTCGTAGACCACCTCTCCTCTGGGAAGATAGGTGTGCCCGTTGCGGTTGGCGCTCTCTTGCAGGACGTGGCATATCGCCGCGCTTATTCTGAATCTGCTGTGTTGGTCAAAGCCCATTTTGACGGCTATTCTGTCTGCCGTGATGAAGCCTACGCCGTCGACGTCCTCGACCATTTGATATGGATTTTTTTCTATGATCCGCCTAGTACCTTCTCCGTACTTTTTATAAATACGCAAAGCAAGATTGAGACTGATCTCATAATTTTGAAGAAATACTATGGTGGCTTGCTGTTCTTTATGCACGATATACGCCTCGTATATCGCCATTGCCTTTTTGAGCGAAACTCCCTTGACGCTCGCCAACTTGTTGGGCGAATTCTCTATGACGTCCAATGCCGCCGTACCGAATACGTCGACGATATTTTTTGCGGTGACTTCGCCCACTCCCGCAAAAAGTCCGCTGGCAAGATAGCGTACGATTGCTTCTTTGTCTTCGGGCTTTGCTATCCTGCACTCTTTGACGTTGAACTGCTCTCCAAACTTGGAATTGACGGAATAGTTGCCCTTCATCTCCAAGTATTCGCCCTCTTCGATAGGCGGAAATACGCCTACGGCAGTCTCCAATACTCCGTCAGCGTTGACGTTGACGACGCAATAACCGTTGTCTACGTTGCGGAAAATTATT
This sequence comes from uncultured Clostridia bacterium, assembly GCA_947177795.1. Classification (GTDB taxonomy): domain Bacteria; phylum Bacillota; class Clostridia; order Christensenellales; family UBA3700; genus RACS-045. Next base: position 2,434 of record CAMWVR010000061.1, read on the forward strand.
TCCTCAACGTAGCCTTTGAGTATCTCGTATTGAATTTCGTCAAAATAGTCCATGTTTATTTTTGTTCCAAGCCCTCTGCCAGCTTTGCAATGATGGGAGCTTTGTCGGTCTTTTCCCATCTGAATCCTTGATCTTCTCTGCCAAAGTGTCCGTAATTGCTCGTCTTGGCAAATTGCGGCTTTCTCAAATTGAGTTCTTCTATTATTGCAAGCGGTCTCAAGTCAAACACTTTGTCGATGATGCTTGCGATCTGCTCGTTGGAATACTTGCTCGTGCCAAAAGTATTTACGTTGATCGACACGGGTTTTGCCACGCCTATGGCGTACGCTACGTCCAACTGACATCTCTCGGCAATGCCGCTTGCGACTATATTCTTGCAGACGTATCTCGCCATGTAACAAGCCGATCTGTCCACCTTGGTGCTGTCCTTGCCGGAGAATGCTCCGCCGCCGTGCGGGCAGTAGCCGCCGTAGGTATCTACGATTATCTTTCTGCCCGTGAGTCCGCTGTCGCCCTGCGGTCCGCCTACGACGAATCTGCCCGTGGGATTGATATATATCTTCGTATTGGAATCTATCAGGTGCGGAGGGATTACTCCGTCGATGATATATTTCTTGACGTCCTGTCTCAGCGTATCCATGTCCACGTCGGGAGAATGTTGGGTAGATACCACAATGGTATCGATACGGGAGACTTTGTCGTCTACGTATTCTACCGTCACTTGCGCTTTGCCGTCGGGACGAAGATAACTGAGTTCTCCGCTCTTGCGAACCTTGGTCAGTCTATCCGTAAGCTTGTGCGCCAAATATATCGGCATCGGCATGAGCACAGGGGTCTCTTTGCATGCGTAGCCAAACATCATTCCCTGGTCGCCTGCGCCTATGAGATCGTATTTGTCTCCCTCGCCCGCATTCTCTTTGTTTTCCAAAGAGCTGTCTACGCCCATAGCTATATCGGGCGACTGCTTGTCAAGTTTGATTAAGACGTCGCAGGTGTTGCCGTCAAGTCCCTTTTCTTTGCTGTCGTAGCCTATTTCCAATACCGTCTTGCGCACAATCGCCTTGTAGTCCACTTCTGCCTTGGAAGTAATCTCGCCCATGACGAGCACGAATCCCGTGTTGGCGCAAGTCTCGCAAGCCACTCTGCTCATCGGGTCTTGAATAAGCAATGCGTCCAGTATGCTGTCCGATATTTTGTCGCACAACTTGTCGGGATGTCCTTCGGTCACGCTTTCGCTGGTAAATAATCTTTTTATCATATTGTTCTCCTAAAAAAGTCGCTCTACTTGTATAGAGCGACTTCGTATTCTATCTATCAAGTATACTTGCGGAATTTAGCACCTTACAAGAGGTTGCTGTGTGTTCTCAGTGTCCGTCACTCCCACACTCTTTATAGAATTTGTTTTATTCAGTTGTGTTTTGTCAAACAAGTTTATCAGTCTTCGATATCGTCTTCGCCTGCAAACTTGTTCTCGATGTTCTCTTCGACGATGTGATTCTCTGCGCCGTTTGCAGGAAGAGCCACGATATTGCGGTATCTCTTCATACCCGTACCCGCAGGAATGAGCTTACCGAGAATGACGTTTTCTTTAAGTCCGACGAGGTGGTCTACTTTATTCTTGATAGCAGCCTCCGTCAATACCTTTGCAGTCTCTTGGAACGACGCTGCGGAGAGGAACGACTCGGTTGCCAAAGCGGCTTTTGTGATACCAAGCAAAGTTCTCTTTGCGATTGCAGGTCTTCCGCCCTCTTCGATCGTCTTCTCGTTTTCCGCCTCGTAAGCAAATATGTCTACGTATTCGCCCGGCATCATCGTCGTGTCGCCTTGGTTCTCTATTTTGACCTTGCGGAGCATTTGTCTGACGACGATCTCGATGTGCTTCTCGTTGATGTCAACGCCTGCGCTTGCGTAAGGTATCTTGACTTCTTTAATTATATATTCCTGAACGTCCTTTGCGCCCTTGGTGCGGAGCAAGTCTTGAGGATAAATGCTACCTTGCGTCAATACTTCGCCGGCTGCAACCTTTTGACCGTTCTCCACCTTGAGCTTTTGACCGAATATCAACTTATAGTCGACCTTTGCGCTGTCAGCCTTGGCAGGCAAAATCGTCAATACGTGCTTTTCGCTGTCGATAGATACTTCGCCCGCAATGTCTGCGATAAGAGCTTGACCCTTTGGACGTCTTGCTTCAAACAACTCTTCGACTCTGGGGAGACCGTTGGTAATATCGCCCGACAATGCTACACCGCCCGTGTGGAAGGTTCTCATCGTCAACTGCGTACCCGGCTCGCCTATCGATTGAGCTGCGATTATACCAACCGCTTCGCCGAGTTTTACGGAATTGCCCGAAGCCATATTCTTGCCGTAGCACTTTGCGCATACGCCGTGCGCCGACTTACAGTTGAGAATGCTTCTGATCTTGACTTTTCTGATACCTGCGTCAGCGATAGCCTGCGCTTGCTCGGGAGATATCATAGTATCCTTTTCTGCGATCACGTCTCCGCTGTCGCCGAGGATATCCGTCATAACGTATCTGCCGTCGATTCTCTCTACAAACTCTTTGGTGTTGTCGCCCTCGAGCACGATATCCATACCTCTGGTGTCGCCGCAGTCGAGTTCGTTGACGATGACGTCTTGACATACGTCTACGAGACGACGGGTCAAATATCCCGAGTCAGCCGTCTTAAGAGCCGTATCCGCCATACCCTTACGTCCGCCGTGCGAAGATATGAAGTATTCGAGTACAGACAAGCCCTCGCGGAGCGACGCCTTGATAGGCAATTCAATCGTTCTACCCGACGGGTCTGCGACAAGGCCTTTCATACCGCAAAGCTGCGAAATCTGAGTCATGCTACCGCGGGCTCCGGAGTTTGCCATCATCCAAATCGGGTTGAAGTCGTCAAGACCTTTCTTGAGTTCGACGTTGATGTCGGCAATCGCCTTTTGCCATATTGCAATCGTCTGCTTATATCTGTCCTCTTCGGTGAGAAGACCTTTCTTGAATTGCTTTTCAATTGTTACGACGTTCTTTTCGGCTTTCTCGACGATTTCCTTTTTCATCGGAGGCACGTGCATATCGAATACGCTTGCGGTGATTGCTCCGATCGTGGAGTACTTGTAACCTTGAGCCTTTATCTTATCCAATATTATAGAAGTCTCCGTTGCGCCCTTATACTTAAAGCAAGCGTCGACTATCTTGGAAAGCACTTTCTTGTCAACCGTTGCGTTGATCTCAAGATCGAGTTGTTGCTCGGGAGTATTTCTCGGAACGAAGTGCAAGTCTTGCGGAATGGCTTCGTTGAAGATAATTCTACCGATAGTGGTATTTTTCAATACCTTGGAATAATTGACTCCGTCGATTACCTTGGATACTCTCACGTTAATCTTTGTCTGCAAAGTGATTTGTCCCGCTTGATAAGCCATCTTTGCCTCTTCGGGATTTCTGAAGCATCTGCGCTCGCCGTCGGACAGGTCGTCTTCGCGGATCATTGTCATATAGTAAGAACCTATTACCATATCCTGCGTAGGCGATACGACAGGCTTACCGTCGCTCAACTTGAGAATATTGTTGGTGGAAAGCATCAAGAATCTTGCTTCCGTTCTTGCCTCTATCGAGAGAGGTACGTGAACGGCCATTTGGTCGCCGTCGAAGTCGGCGTTGAACGCGCTACATACGAGCGGATGCAACTTGATAGCTCTGCCTTCTACGAGCACCGGCTCAAAGGCTTGAATCGAAAGTCTGTGCAATGACGGAGCGCGGTTGAGAAGCACTGGATGATCCTTGATAACTTCTTCGAGTATATCCCAAACTACGTCGTCTTGAGCTCTCTCTATTACTCTCTTTGCATTCTTTATGTTGAGGCAAATTCCTCTGTCGACAAGCTTTTTCATTACGAAAGGCTTGAAGAGCTCTATTGCCATTTCTTTAGGTATACCGCATTGGTACATCTTGAGTTCAGGTCCAACGACGATAACCGAACGTCCCGAATAGTCTACACGCTTACCCAAAAGGTTTTGACGGAAACGTCCTTGCTTACCTTTGAGAAGAGCAGTGAGCGACTTGAGTTCTCTGTTGCCGGGACCTGTGACAGCCTTGCCTCTGCGGCCGTTGTCGATAAGAGCGTCTACTGCCTCTTGCAACATTCTCTTTTCGTTTCTTACGATGATTTCGGGAGCGCCGAACTCAATGAGTTTCTTAAGTCTGTTATTACGGTTGATAACTCTGCGATACAAATCGTTGAGATCCGACGCAGCGTATCTTCCGCCGTCGAGCGGCACCATAGGACGAAGCTCGGGAGGAAGTACGGGAAGTACGTCCAAGATCATCCATTCGGGTCTGTTTCCGCTCACTCTGAACGCTTCTATGACGTCGAGACGCTTGACAGCCTTGGTTCTCTTTGCGTTGTTGGCTTTGTCAGAGCTGTCGGCAATGATAGCTTTGAGCTCTGCCGCTTCTTTCTCAAGGTCGATATTGGCAAGCAATTCTTTGATAGCTTCTGCGCCCATACCTACTTTGAAAGAACCGAGTCCGAGATCTCTGTATCTGTCTTTGATCTCAGCAAGCTCTTTGTCCTCGATGACGTCTTTGTAACGAGCGTCCGTAGTACCCGGATCGAGAACTACGTACTTGTTGAAATAAAGTACGAGGTCTACGTCCTTTGGCGACATATCCAGCGCAACGCTGATTCTTGACGGTACGCCCTTGTAATACCATATGTGAGATACGGGAGCTGCAAGTTCGATGTGTCCCATTCTCTCTCTTCTTACTTTTGCTTTCGTAACTTCTACGCCGCACTTGTCGCAGATTACGCCTTTATATCTAATGCGCTTATATTTTCCGCAGTGGCACTCCCAATCTTTGGTTGGTCCGAAGATCTTCTCGCAGAACAAACCGTCTTTTTCCGGCTTTTGCGTTCTGTAATTTATGGTCTCGGGCTTCAAAACTTCGCCGTGCGACCAAGATCTGATCTTCTCGGGAGAGGCTACGCCTATTTTTATAGAATCAAAATTATTTACTTCTGACATTTCACGCCTCCTTAATTTTCGTCGTCTTCAAACATATTGCTGAAGATGTCGTCGTCTTTAGCGTCGTCTGCATCACCAAACGGATTGCCGTCGCCAAAACTGAAGATGTCGTCTTGAGTGCCAAGATCGAAGATGTCGACCTCTTTGCCCTCTGCATTGTTCTCCGGCTCTTCGTAATACTCGCCCTCTTCTTCGACGGTCTCGCGAAGTCCGATCTCTTCTTTGTTCTCGTTGAGCACTTTGACGTCAAGACCGAGCGCTTGGAATTCTTTTATCAATACCTTGAAAGATTCCGGAGTGCCGGGCTCTGTGATAGGAGCGCCCTTGACGATAGATTCATAAGTCTTGACTCTGCCCACTACGTCGTCCGACTTGACGGTCAATATCTCTTGCAAGATATTTGCAGCGCCGTAAGCCTCGAGAGCCCACACTTCCATTTCTCCGAATCTCTGTCCGCCGAATTGCGCCTTACCGCCGAGAGGCTGTTGGGTAACTAAGCTGTACGGACCCGTAGATCTTGCGTGAATCTTCTCGTCAACCAAGTGACAAAGTTTGAGCATATACATGTATCCGACCGTAACGGGATTTTCAAACTTCTCGCCCGTTCTGCCGTCGTAAAGTTCTATCTTACCGTTTTCGGGCAAACCGTTCTCGACGAGCAATTGCTTGATGTCAGCCTCAGTCGCTCCGTCGAATACGGGAGTGGATATGTGCCAGCCGCAAGCCTTTGCAACCAAGCCCAAGTGAACTTCGAGCACCTGACCGATATTCATACGCGAAGGCACGCCCAATGGGTTGAGCACGATTTGGAGCGGAGTTCCGTCAGGCATGAACGGCATGTCTTCTCTCGGAAGAACTCTGGATACGACGCCCTTGTTACCGTGACGACCCGACATCTTATCGCCCACGCCGATCTTACGCTTTTGAGCGATGTATACTCTTACGAGTTTGCTTACGCCTGGCGAAAGCTCTTTGCTGTTTTCTTTTGTGAATACTTTGACGTCTACGACGATACCGGACTGACCGTGAGGTAATCTCAAAGACGTGTCTCTGACTTCTCTGGACTTCTCGCCGAATATCGCTCTCAAAAGTCTCTCTTCGGGAGTGAGTTCCGTCTCGCCCTTAGGAGTTACTCTGCCGACGAGAATATCGCCGCTGTGCACCTCTGCGCCAGGGATAATGATACCGTCTTCGTCGAGGTATTTCAAAGCGTCGTCGCCAAGGTTTGGAATATCTCTGGTGATCTGCTCTTCGCCGAGTTTTGTATCTCTGCTCTCTATCTCGTATTCTTCAATATGGATAGACGTAAATACGTCGTCTTTGACGAGGTCTTCGTTGATGAGGATAGCGTCCTCGTAGTTGTAACCTTCCCAAGACATGTAGCCTATGAGAATGTTTCTGCCGAGCGACAACTCGCCGTTGCAAGTGGAAGGACCGTCTGCAAGTACCATGCCTTTGGTCACTCTCTGTCCCTTGTTGACGATAGGCTTTTGGACTATACACGTACCTGCGTTGGATCTCTCGAACTTCTGCAAATTGTAGGTGTCCAAAGAACCGTCGTCGCATCTTACGCATATCATGCTAGAAGACAAAGACTCGACAAAGCCGTCGTTTCTTGCGATGACCATAACGCCCGAGTCATATGCTATCTTATGCTCGATACCCGTGCCGATAAACGGAGCTTCGGGTCTCAAGAGCGGAACTGCCTGACGTTGCATGTTGGAGCCCATCAATGCGCGGGCAGTATCGTCGTTCTCGAGGAACGGAATGAGCGCCGCTGCGACCGAAACGAGCTGTTTTGGCGAAACGTCCATATAGTTGACTTCGTTTTGGTTGAATTCTCTGATGTCTGCTCTGTGACGGCAGGTTACGCGCGCCGTTGCAAACGAACCGTCTTCGTTGAGTCGGGTATTTGCTTGCGCTACGATATATTTATCTTCTTCATCTGCTTGCAGGTATTGAACTTCGTCGGTTACGTAGCTTATCTCTTTGCCCTCGGCGTCAAGCTTTTTGACAACCTTGCGATAAGGAGCCTCGATAAATCCGTATTCGTTGACTCTCGCATATGTAGCAAGCGAAGAAATAAGACCTATGTTTTGACCTTCCGGGGTCTCTATCGGACACATACGTCCGTAATGGGTGTGGTGAATATCGCGGACTTCAAAAGACGCTCTTTCTCTGTTGAGACCGCCCGGTCCCAACGCCGACAGCTTACGCTTGTGAGTAAGTTCTGCGATAGGATTGTGATGGTCCATAAATTGCGACAACTGTGAAGAACAGAAGAACTCTTTGATAACTGCCGTCACAGGCTTGATATTTATGAACGTCTGAGCCTTGAATTCGCCGTCGTCTTGCGTAACGAGCATCTTCTCCTTGATGCCTCTGTCAAGTCTTGTGAGACCTACTCTGAATTGATTTTGCAACAACTCGCCTACCGAACGTATTCTTCTGTTGGCAAGGTGGTCGATATTGTCTTTTTCGCCAAAGCCTGCGGAAAGTCCGAGATTGTAAGATACCGCCGCAATAACGTCGTCGAGAGTAAGATTCTTGATGACGAGCTTGTCTCTGTTTTCAGGCAACTTAATAGCGTTCTTCAAATCTTCGAGATTTGGATTTTCGCTCATCAACTTGACGAGATAAGGACAGTATACCTTTTCCAAAATACCGAGGTCTTTTGCCGTAAAATCAACTTGAGCGCCGTAATAAGACTTGAGGTATTCTATCATATCGACGGTGTTGTTGCCGATGAGCTTGAACTCTTCGGATTCGTCTTCTTTGACGACCTTTTTCTTGAGATATACTACGTTGACGCCTGCGTTTTGAATTTTGGTTGCAGTCTCAAGATCTACTACTTGTCCTTGCTCCGCCAAAATTTCTCCGTCTGCGCTTACGACGTCTCTTGCCAAGGTATGACCTTCGATTCTCGTAGCCAAGGCAAGTTTTTTGTTGACTTTATATCTGCCTACGCGCATGAAGTTGTACTTCTTGTCGTCGTAGAACGTGGAATCTATGAGTTGGGAAATGCCTTCTTGCGAAGGAATTTCGCCCGGACGCAGACGCTTGTAAAGTTCTATTCTAGCGTCTTCTACCGTCTTGGTAGCGTCCTTCTCTATCGTCTTAACGAGGATGTCCTCTCTGCCGAACAATTCAAAAAGCTCTTCGTCGCTGCCAAGTCCGAGCGAACGCAAGAGTACCGTCGCAGGGATTTTGCGGTTGCGGTCTACGTTGACCCACAAAATCGAATTGAGGTCTTGCTTGAATTCAAGCCACGCTCCTCTGTTTGGCATAATAGTGGTTTCGAATCTCTCGATACCCGACTTGTCCATTGCGCTGACGCTGTAAACGCCCGGGCTTCTTACGAGCTGGCTGACGATGACGCGCTCTGCGCCGTTGATGATGAAAGAGCCGTTGTCGGTAATGATAGGCATGTCGCCCATGAATACCTCCTCTTCCGTGATCTCGCCCGTCTGCTTGCGAACAAGTCTTACCTTAACACGCAACGCTTTTGCGTAAGTCGTATCGCGGTCTTTGCACTCTTTGATGGAATACTTGGTTTCTTCGTCGAGTCTGAAACCCAAATAGTGCAACTCGAATCTTCCGCCTCTGTCGCATACGGGAGAAAAGTCATCGAGGACTTCTTGAATACCCGTCGTGATAAACTGCTTGTAAGATTCTTTTTGAAGTTCGATCAAATACGGTATCTCAAGCGGCTCGTGAATTTTGGAGAAACACTCACGCTCCGTATTGCCGTACTTGACTGTATGAGTTCTTTGAGGCATATTGCACCCTCCTTAAAAATTTTCGATAATCAGCTGTTCAACGCCTTAATTGAAAAAACATTGTCTGAATTACAAGATTTCTTTGCTAAAACGACAGTTTTTTAGGCTAATTAGGCATTATACATAATTACACAATTATAGATTGTAGCAAAAGAGGCAAGCGTTGTCAACGATTTTTTTAACTTTTTTTATAAATTTTTTATATTTATATTATATAAAATTAAATTTTTGCGCTATATTTTGCCTTAGTCTTCAGACGTCGACTTGCCCTGCGGTCAAAAATCTTTTTGCGGGATATGCCTCAACCTTTTGGCAGAAAAATTATACTGTTAGAAAATATATTATTGAAACAATACAATTTTTATAAATTATATGGAACTTTTTATAATATATCTGCATATTTAACTAAAATATTTTTGCTAAAATTTGCTTTTTTTATTTTACAATAGTCTTGAATATTGACGGCAAGTTTGCTATAATAT
>CAMWVR010000062.1 GCA_947177795.1 uncultured Clostridia bacterium
ATATAATTATGTTTGTACACCCTTTTTGTAAAAAAACTATTTTTTGGCAATATTATGTCGAAAAACATTGGATTATAACAAATACGCAACTTAGTTTAGAAGTTGCGTTTTTGTGTTTTGAATATAATAAATTCTTATTTGAGAAGACCCTTTGACAAAAGGAAGTCTTTTACTTTTTGAGTTGCGTTTTGATAGATAAAACTTGCGTCGGTTGCGTCGTCGGGGCATTTGTCAAGGTCGAAGTTGGCGGTGGCGTCATCTGCCGCGCCGACCCATATATCGACGGAATCGGTTGAATTTGCGTCGCCGTCTACGTACAAAAATACCGTTATGCCGTCGTCGTCAAATTCGTCTATCAATATGCAGATAGAAGTCAATTTAGAGCAAGCGTCCCAATCGTTGCAAGTTGAGTTGCCGCAAGGCTCGATTTTGTCGGTTCCCAAAGCGCTTTTCAAAGCCGCTATAAATTTGTTTTCGGCCGAACTGGCGAGTACGTCTTTTGCAAAATAGTCTTTTGCGTTGAGTTTTTCGCCGTTAAGCGTTTTTGCTTGCAAAAATTCCGTCATAAACTCTTCGGGCGACTTTTTTGCAGGTTTGTCTTTTTTCTTAAATAAATTTGAAAATAATCCCATAAATATACACCTCTTTATATTTGGTCGTAATAGTAATATTACAATATTATTTTAACATAAGTTATTAAATTTGTCAACACTAACGATTATATAAAAATCCGTAATATCGCTTTATGATTTTTTGCATTGTATGCTATAATGCTAATATGGATTGGCAAAAGTTAAACGGAGATATACTGAATAAAGTAAGTCGGTATCTTAATTTTGCAGAGCGTTCTATCGACGCAAATCAAGTGGACGAGGTTGCGGCGTGCGGAGTCGACAGGCAAAGAGCAATGGAACTGCTTTTTGCCAATTATCTTGACTTGGACGCAGCGGAGCAAAGATATTATTTACCTTATATGCTCAAGCGCCTCGATAAGTCGACGTATCAAAAGGATGCGTACTATGCGAATATATCGTTTGACTACGCGTCAAATGGTAATTGGCAACTCAAAAAAGATTTTTACGCGCCCTACGAGGTGTTCGTACGAGATGATTTTGTATACGACTTTCAAAAGGTTTTGCCTCAACTTGGATATTTTGACGAAGTCTTTGAATATCCCGCCGTATATCAAGACGGAAGACTTTGGATGAGCGTGACTCCCAATGAGATCAACACGATGAAAGAACCCATATCGAGAGCGGGCGGTAAGACGCTGACGTTTGGATTGGGACTAGGGTATTTTGCATATATGTGTTCTCTCAAAGAAGAAGTTTCAAGCGTAACGATAGTGGAGAAAGATAAAAGAGTAATTCAACTGTTTGAGCAGTATATCTTGCCGCAATTTGTCTGCAAGGATAAAATAAATATCGTCTGCGACGACGCTTACGACTTCCTTGACAAAATGCATGACGGCGAATACGATTACGCTTTTGTCGACATATATCACGATGCAGGAGACGGGATAATAGCGTATCAAAAGTTCAAGCGGATCTTAGGCGATAAATACGGCAAGACTCAATTTGATTTTTGGATAGAAAAGACTATCAAGTATTATATTTGATTTTTACTGTTGGGCATAAAATTCAATGCGCTCAGCGGCAATTCTACGACGAATCGAGTGTATTCTCCCAATTGGCTTTCGCAGGTAATCTTGCCTTTGAGCGAGTCTGTAATGGATTTTGCGATGCTCAATCCAAGCCCGAAGGAGTTGCCCGTGTCTTTATGCGAAGAGTCGACCTTATAAAATCTGTCGAATATGTGATCGATCTTTTCTTGCGGTATGCCTTCTCCCGTATTAGTCAACGTAATTATTGCATAACGTCTCGACTTTTGCAACTGTAAAGTAATTTTGCCGTTTTGCGAAGTATATTTTATCGCATTGTCAAGCAATATTCCCACGATCTTTTCGATCTCGGCAACGCTTGCCGACACTTTGACGTTCTCTTCGGCGGAGTAGTCGAGCGTGATTGATTTTTCATAACATATCGCTTCAAAAGACAGCGTCATACCTTCGACGACGTCGTTGATGACCAAATCTTCTCTTTGGGTATTGATTTTGTTGGATTCGTACTTTGTCAATTCCAACATATCCAATATCAAAGACTGCATTCTCATAAGCTGATAGTTTGCAGAATCAAGCCACTTTTGGTTGTCGTCGACGGTGGAAGAAGGATCGCTTTGTATAAGCTCGAGATTGGTTCTCGCGACAGTAAGCGGAGTTTTAAGTTCGTGCGAGGCGTTGGCGATCAACTCTTGTTGACGCAAGAAAGACTGCTTTACGGGCTCTATAGCGTGTTTTGCAAAATAGTAATAAAAAATGAAAATTATAAGCATACCGACGATACAAATGCACGTCAGCGTAATGCTCATAATTCTAAGATAGTTGTATGATTTTGTATAATCTATTATCGTGTATTTCGTCGCCGACATACCGCTTTCTTTGACGGGTGTAGATATAAATTTATATCTTCTGCCGTCGGCTGTGTTAAAAGAGCCGCTCTCTACGCTCTTGCCGACCACGTTTTTGACGACTTCTTGAATTTCTTCGCGAGTAAAATAGTCGGGGGAGTAATAAGTCGTAGGTTCATGATTCTCCACCTCTACGACGTAGACGTAGTTGTCGCTTTGGAAGTAAGGACCTGCGGCGGCTTTTAAGAGATCGTTCTCTATATCCGTCAAAGTCTGAACTCTTGATATGAGAAATACGAGAGAGCATGCAAGTATTATAAACGCCCAGCCTATCGCCAGCGGGACGTAAAAGAATTTTCGTTGAAGTTTTTTAAATACCTTGTCGTTCATCAATTTTTTGTAGCAAGTTGATAACCCACGCCTCTTATCGAATTGATCGTAAATGCGGCGTTGACGTAATTAAGTTTTTTACGCAAAAATGAAATAAATACCTCGAGCGAGTTGGACTCAAAGTCGTTGTCAAATCCCCATACTTTGTTGATGAGAGGTTCTTTTTCGGCAACGTGACGAGGTCTTTCAAAGAAATATCTCATGATATCAAATTCTTTTTGTGAGAGCTTTACGCTCTTATTTTCGCTTTTGTTGATAAGCTGAAGCGTAGATAAGCTCAAACTTATATTTTCGTGAGTAATCATATTGTCGGGAGTGGCGTCCGTCTTTCTTCTCAAAAGCGCTCTGATACGCGCCAACAACTCAGCGGTGGAGAAGGGCTTTGGCAAATAGTCGTCCGCTCCGAGATCGAGTCCTTTGACCTTGTTGTATTCTTGCGACAGCGCCGTCAACATAATTACCGGTGTGGTAATTCGCTTTTCTCTTATCTCGTTCAAGACGTCAAAGCCGCTTTTCTTGGGCATCATGACGTCAAGTATAATCAGATCGAAGATATTCGACATTGCAAGTTGAAGTCCGGCCTCGCCGTCGTTTGCCACTTGCACCTCATATTTTTCCTTTTGCAAAACCGTACTCAACGCTTCGCAAAGGCTCAATGAATCTTCTACCAACAATATTCGCATAATTTCCTCCTATCAAACGCCTACTAAAACCAAGCAATTTTATTATATAATAATATAATAGAATTTACAATAGTTTTAATGAAAACTATACAAAAAAACGGAAGTTGTCTAAACTTCCGTTTTTATTGCGTCTGTTTGTATAATTTTTAGGCTGCTTTACTCACCGTAGAGGAGTCGATTCCCGAAGTAAAACCGCTATTGTTGACGTTGCCGCTGTTGATAGCGCCGCCGTTCTCGGATCCCGTCGGGGATTGAGTCAAAGTCGCTATGCATTGCGCCGTATCCGAATCGGTGTAATATCCGTGTCCGATCGCAGTGACGATTATGCTGTATCCGCCGTTTGCCGCAATTTCGCTGTCATATTCGATTCCGTACAGTTCTTTAAGGTCGTTGAAGTTGATGCTGTATCCCACGCTTCCGTCCGTAAGAATAGAAGTTCTGCCGATCTCGATTTTCTCTCCGCCGTTGATTTGGAGTTCTACGAGATATTCATATCCGTTTTGTACCCCTTGCCAACTTGCGTGGATAGCTGCGGATTTGGACTCTTCGCTGCCGTCGTCCTCGCTTATGGTTGCGGTAATAGTATCTTCTTCAACAGCCGTGAGTTTTTGGATCGTGGAGTGCGCAATCATTGAGATAGGCGAGTCTTTTATATTTGGATTTTGAGTATTGATCGCCTTTACTCTCACGGAGTGGTCGCCCACTTTGTTGACGTATTGCGTGATGTCTACGCTGATTTTGTCGCCGTCTGCGTTCAAAGCAGGATTGGCAATCTCTTGGTTGTCGACGTAAATCTTGTATGAATCTGCGTCAGCAACTTTGAGGAACTCAAAGTAAGTCTTGGTAGTATTTTCGTCTTCTTTAGTCGTATATACCTTAAGTCCCGTGGGCATATTCAGCGTGATGATATAGTCGTATTGTACGGATATGGAATCGCCGCTGACGTACATGGTCGTCGATCCGATCTCTTCAAAGTCGAGGTCGTCGGAGTAGTCGCCCAAAGGAGTGACTGTGATCGTATAGCTCTTTCCTGGAGTGGATACGTATTGCGTGATGTCGTACTCGGGATCTTCGTACGTATTCTTTTCCCAAAGCGGCAAAGTCACGTCATTTTCGGGATTGCCGTCGCTCACCACGAATTTGTAGGCTTTTGCGTATTTGACTTTTGCCACCTTGCAGTAGATTCTGTTTTCTCTCTCTTCGATGATGATATCGATAGGTTGAGCCAACTTCTCGACGTAGATTACGTTTTCGCAGCCCGTCATATTGTGAGTGGAGTTCAAGTCTCTGAATATGATCAGATTCTTGACGTTTTGATAAGTGGGGCAGGAGTGTCCCTCTTGCATTATGACTTGCTTTCCGCCTATGACGGTATTGGTTATGCTTCCTGCGATCTTGGCGGTCGAATCGTCGTCAAGTTGCAACGTAGCTACGGCGCTGCCGCTCTTTACCGTCAAATTGCTGCCCACCAAAGAGATCGTATTGGATATTTTTACTCCGCTTTCCACAATAGTGTCGGGGCAGTTCAAGACGTTGATTTGGCTGGTAGACTTGGCGTCTATTATATTGCCTGCAAAGACTACTTTCTCTGCGCTTATCTCAGCGTCGATTATGTTGGTTTCGCCGCCCTCGAAGTTGTAGATCGTCAATGATTTTGCCGTTGCTCTCAAAGTTTCGCAAGATACGTTTGCCAAAAGGACTACGTCCAAATTTGGAGCGTCTATTTCTATCGAGCCTGCTTTGAGGTTAGATTTTTTGTGAGTGACGTATCCTTTGCCTTTTCTCGTGCCGATATACAGCGTACCCGATTTGGTCGACGTGATTTTGAGGGTATCCGATACGCTCAAAGTGTGTTTGTTGAGGTCGATGCTGTAGATATTGTTGTCGTCAAAGGTCAAGTTGTCGCAAGAGACGTTGTTGTCAAGCACGTAGAAGTATTGGTCGAGACCGCCTTGCTTGCTTGCGACAAAGTCGTCTGCATTTTTGACGAAAATTCTCGGAGCATGGAAGAATACGATAGGCAATATTATTGCCAAAAGCACTCCCACGAGACATACGCTCGCCACTATGGCAATGACGCCTTTTTTGCTCAGCTTTTTCTTTTGTCCGACAGGTTTGTCTTGCTTGTCTTTTTTGTCTTCTTTGTCTTTATCCTTTTTGCCGTCGCCGTCTGAAGATTCGTCTTTACCGCTTTCTTCGACGCTCTCGTCGCTGTCGGAACTTTCGTTTGGCACAGAAGATATTTCTCCATGCAAAAACTCTTCCATAAGTTCTTCGCCTGTAGAGAAGAAGAGTCCTGCATCCTTTCCGTTTTCTTCGCTATAAGACGCTCCCGTTGCGGGGCTTTGCTCTTCGCCCGCCTTGTGAGAGTAGATTATGAATGGCACGGGATCGCTCGTGTGCGTCTTGAGCGAGAGCGGAGTGGGGTGGTCGGGAGCTATGAGAATTTTATAGTCCTCGTTCATGAGGTCAAGTTGCTCTTTGACGTACTTGACCACAATGCCGTCGATAAGTTCGATTGATTTGACTTTGTTGTCGACGTCGCCTTGGTGTCCGCACTCGTCGGGAGCTTCCATGTGGATGTATACGTAATCGTATCCTTCTTTGAGAGCTTCTATAGCCGCCTCGGCTTTTCCCTCGAAGTTGGTCTTGTACGTGCCCGTCGCGCCTTCGACTTCGATGACTTTCATTTGCGCGCCCGTTCCGATGCCTTTGATGAGATCAACTGCGGATATTACTGCGCCCTTGATGCCGTATTTTTCTTCAAACGGCGTGAGTTGCGGACGAGTGCCTTCTCCCCACAGCCAAATGCTGTTGGCGGGATTGAGACCTTGTTCGATACGTTTTTTGTTGATAGGGTGATCTTTGAGCAGATTGTAAGAATCCGTCATAATGTCCAAAAAGATATCGCCGTATTCGCCCTTGGGAAGATAGGGAGTAATCTTTTTGTCGGAGATGTCGTGCGGAGGAGTAAAGTCCGTGCCCGTCTCTGCGTTGTGCGCAACGAGACAGTGGCGGTAGCTTACTCCCGCATGGAAATCAATGTATTCGTCTCCGAGATTTTGTTGGAGATATTCTATAAGTTGTTTTGCTTCTTCGGTGGATATCTCGCCTGCGGAGTAATCTACCATCGTCTTGTCGCCGTAGCTTTCTTCATCGGATAGTGTGACGAGATTGCATCTGATAGCCACATCGGTGTCCTTGAGGTCGATTCCGATAGAGAGCGCCTCGAGCGGAGAGCGTCCCGTATAGTATTTGTCGGGAGCATATCCCATCATAGAGAGGTTGGCAACGTCGCTGCCCGGCTTCATGCCGTCGGGTACGGTCTTGACAAGACCCAATTTGCCTCTTTTACACAAGTCGTCTATATTAGGCTTGTCTGCCACTTCGAGAGGCGTACGGCCTCCGAGAGCTTTTGAAGGGTAATCGGCCATGCCGTCGCCCAAAATTACCACATACTTCATATTTTCACCTATATAAGAATGCGTATCGACACGCATAATTTATTCACAGTTTATTATATTATATATAATATCCATTGTCAATTGTTTTATGACTAAGTTTATTTAAGCAAAATATAAATGAAGACGGCCCTTTTAAGAGCCGTCTTGGTATTAACCGAGTATGTTTTTGTCATCTTTTTCACAAGGCACCTTGCAAGGATATTTGCCCGTAAAGCAGCCTTTGCAGAAAGTGACTTTGGAGTCGGGGGCAATCTTGTCGACCGTCTTGACGTCGAGGAACGCAAGTGAATCTGCGCCTATCTTTTGTCTCAACTCTTCCATTGTGTAGTTGTTGCAAGCGAGATCCTTTCTCGACGGAATGTCCGTGCCGAAGAAGCATGGATATATGAATGGCGGAGAAGATATTCTCACGTGCACCTCTTTTGCGCCTGACTTCTTGAGAAGTTTGATGATGTTGGCAAGGGTAGTGCCTCTGACTATCGAGTCGTCGACCATGACGAGTCTTTTGCCTTCGACGTTGCTCTTCAAAGTATTTAGTTTGAGCGCAACGCTGCGTTCTCTCATGGCCTGCGTAGGCTGAATAAAGGTTCTGCCTATATATCTGTTTTTGATAAGACCCACGCCGTAGGGAATGCCGCTTTCGTGCGAATATCCTATTGCGGCGGGAAGACCGCTGTCGGGTACGCCTATTACGAGATCTGCGTCGGCGGGAGCAATCTTTGCAAGCATTTTGCCTGCGTTCATTCTCGCTTCGTTGACGCCCTGACCGTCTATCACGCTGTCGGGTCTGGCGGTGTAGATGTGCTCGAATATGCACAGTCCGCCGCTGTGACCGCAATACTTCTCGTTGGACTCAATGCCGTCTTCCGTGACGATGACGATTTCGCCCGGACGGACGTCTCTTTCAAAGCTTGCGCCTATCGTCTCAAAAGCGCAGCTTTCGCTTGCGAAAATCACGTTGTCTTGCAATTTGCCCATGCAAAGCGGACGTATGCCGTATTTGTCTCTTACGGCGATGAGTTTTCTCGGACTCATGATGAGAAGTGAGAAAGCGCCTTGCAACATGGGGAATACCTTTTCCACGGCTTCTTCGATACTCTTTGATTTGAGTCTTTGAATGGCTATCAAATACGATATGACTTCGCTGTCGCTCGTGGTGTGGAAAATTGCGCCTTTAGCCTCGAGTTTGTCTCTCAGCTCCTTGGCGTTGGTAATATTTCCGTTGTGCGAAACGGTGAGGTTGCCTTTTGCGTATTTCACGCTGATAGGCTGAGCATTCTCAGGGGTATTGTTGCCCGTGGTGGAATATCTTACGTGTCCTATAGCTATCTCGCCGTTGAGTTTTGCAAGAATAGCGTCGTTGAAAACTTCGCTGACGAGTCCCATATTCTTGACGAGAGTGATCTCTCTGTCGTTATTTACGGCGATACCTGCCGCTTCTTGTCCTCTGTGTTGGAGCGCAAACAGTCCGAAGTAGACTTGTTGAGCAATGTTGCCGAGACGGGATTTGTCGTATATTCCGAATACGCCGCACTCGTCTTTGATATTTTCTGACATATTGTACCTACCTTTTTTGATTTATTTTCAAAATCAATTTTATTATAGCAAATTTCGATTGTATAATCAAATACTTGATATAAAAAATTCTTTATTTTTTCAACAAATTTCAGAAAGATTTTCGCGCGTGCGTATTTATATATTTATTAATAATTAATCAATATTAACGACGCAACGAGGACGACGCCTTGCGGTCGATCGTCCCCGTTATAATGCACAACCTTTATATCATAATTTGTCAGTCTTTGACTGAGAAGAGTATTGCTCCGTAAGTCGGGAAAGGCCAATACTTGTCGGCGGTGTTGACTTCCATTTCGTCAGCCGCAGCGCGCAACTTGTCCATGGTGGGTATTACGTCGGTGCGATAGAACGTTGCTTTTTTCTCAATGTCTGCGATCGCCTCCGCCTTGTGAACTTTTGTCGACAGTTCTTCAAGATACTTATATGCGTCTGCCGAGAGTTTTGTCAACTTCTTTGCGGCAGCCGTCTGCGCAGTTGCCTCAAATCCCAATTCCTTTGTTGCTAAGGCGGTCTTTGCAAGTTCTTTGATATAAGTAGTTACGGCAGGCAATATCTGTTTGTTTGCCATATCTATCATCGTCAAAGCTTCGATGTTGACGACCTTGGAGTAGTTTTCAAGCAATATTTCCGTTCTCGATTCTACTTCCAAGGCAGAGAAGATTCCGTGCTTTTCAAACAGAGCTATATTCTTTGCGCTCTTGAAATACGGTATCGCCTCGGGTGTGGATTGCAAGTTGAGAAGACCTCTCTTCTTTGCTTCTTTTACCCATTCGTCGGAGTAGCCGTTGCCGTTGAAGATAATTTTCTTGTGATCGATGAAAGTCTTCTTGATGAGCTCTTTGACTGCCACCATAAAGTCGCTTGCGCCTTCGAGTTCGTCTGCAAATTGGTCGAGAGATTCCGCAACTATAGTATTGAGAATGATATTGGGACCTGCAATGGAGAAAGTCGAACCCAACATTCTGAACTCGAATTTGTTGCCCGTGAAAGCAAACGGAGAAGTGCGGTTTCTGTCCGTGGTGTCTTTTGTAAACTTGGGCAGAGAACTTACGCCGATTTCATATTCGCATCTTGCTCTCTTGCTGTACGTTCTGTCTTCTGCAATTGCCGTGAGTATGCCGTCGAGTTCTTCGCCGAGGAACATAGATACGATAGCAGGCGGAGCTTCGTTGGCTCCCAGTCTGTGGTCGTTGCCTGCGCTTGCTACGCTGACTCTCAAGAGGTCTTGATATTCGTCTACCGCCTTGATGACCGCAGCCAAGAAGAGCAGGAATTGAGCGTTGTCTTCGGGAGTGTCGCCCGGCTCAAGCAAGTTTTCGCCCTTGTCCGTCGACATGGACCAATTGTTGTGTTTACCGCTTCCGTTGACGCCCTCGAATGGCTTTTCGTGGAGCAGACATACCATGCCGTGACGGCTTGCGATCTTCTTCATCATTTCCATTGTAAGCTGATTTGCGTCGGAAGATACGTTGGATTGCGAGAATATAGGAGCAAGTTCGTGCTGAGCGGGAGCAACTTCGTTGTGCTTGGTCTTTGCAAGCACGCCGAGTTTCCAAAGCTCCGTGTCGAGGTCGGCCATATACTTGACGACTCTTTGTTTGATAGTGCCGAAGTAGTGGTCTTCGAGTTCTTGTCCCTTTGGAGCGGGCGCGCCGTATAGCGTACGTCCCGTGTATATCAAGTCCTTTCTCTTTTCATATACGCTCTTGTCGATTAGGAAGTATTCTTGCTCTGGACCTACCGTCGTAGTCACGCTGCTTACGTCCTTGCCGAAAAGCTTGAGTATTCTGCATGCCGTCTTGCTGAGCGCCTTCATTGACTTAAGCAGAGGAGTCTTTTTGTCGAGAACTTCTCCGGTATAAGATACGAACGCCGTCGGTATGCAAAGCGTTCCGTCTTTGATAAAAGCGTACGAGGTCGGGTCCCAAGCGGTATAGCCTCTTGCTTCAAAAGTGGCTCTGATACCGCCGTTGGGGAAAGAGGAAGCGTCGGGTTCGCCCTTGATGAGCTCTTTTCCGCTGAATTCCATGATCACTTTGCCGTCGGCAGTAGGTTGAATAAAAGCGTCGTGCTTTTCCGCCGTGATGCCCGTCATCGGTTGAAACCAATGGGTATAGTGCGTACAACCTTTTTCTATCGCCCAATCCTTCATTGCGTTGGCAATAACCGTCGCGCAACTCAAAGAAATGGGAGTATCGTTGGCGATACACGACTTGAGTTCCTTATAGGTGTACTTTGGAAGTCTTTCTTGCATTACCGTATCGTTGAATACGAGACTGCCGAAGAGGTCTGACATTACCATATTGTTATATCTCCTTAAAAATTTGTTTCCGCTGTAAAAGAAAAAGGCGCCAAACGGGGTATTCCCAATTAGCGCCTTTGCTACAATGACAGTATATCCGTTTTGCAAAAAGTTGTCAAACGATTTGGTTGATATTTTTTTGATTTTTGAATTTTTTTGTCGAAATGCACTAATCGGATAATTATATTACACGCAAAATTATTAATATTTTATATGGATGATATAGGTATTTTTCGCAAAACAAGGGTGTTTTATTTTTTATAGAAAAAATCCACCCCAGCAACCTGGAC
>CAMWVR010000063.1 GCA_947177795.1 uncultured Clostridia bacterium
TAGTATAGGTCAGTAAAAGTATACTTTTCTTAGAAAAATCTAAAAATAAATTTACTAAAAAGGAGAGGGAAAATGAAAAAGAAAATCACTGTGATAATTGCATTATTTTGCATTATCAGCATGCTTGTCGCTTTTGCGGGCTGCGCCGGCAAAGGAAATGACAATGCGCCCGGTGGAGCTACGGGAAGCGGTCAGCAGAGCGGCAACGAAGACGGATCGCAACTACCTAGCGTAAATGAAAGCCAACAATTCAAAAAAGTAATCTCAGCGGTTCTTAATGAGTTTAGCTCTAGATTAAAAGCTAAGAACGTTTTGCTGTCAAGTTTGGCGACAGAAATAGTAAGCGGCGAAAACGTTGGATTTGAAAAATCAGAGGCTTTGCAAGAAATCTTTGATTATATGGGCGCTGTCGAGGACAAAGAGAGTATTGAAGAAAAGTCGATGAATGAGATTGCAATAAAAAATTTCGTTGCAGTACTTGCTTACGGAGAACTCATCGATAATTCTAGCGAAGCGGACAAAATTTACGGAGTTCCAATCGAAATAAAAATGAGCGAGAATACTTCGCCTTCGTCGTGTTACGCAGTAATTTTGTCTGAAGGCAATCATATCGTCGTATATTTATACGGCAAAGACGACGCAGTCGGCGAAGTCATCTATAAGTATGACATAGATTACATAAGCGACAGCGAATTTTCAGCAAAGATGATCACGCTGAACATATCTCAACCCGATGTAGATGACGCTGAGGATTCGGGAGTATATTATTTCTACGGAGATACCGACGGCGCAGCATTAATGATAAGCGGAAACTTAAAAGACGAGGATAATTGCGCTTTGTCATACAAAAGCTCAGACGGCGACGCAAGTTTTAGATCAGATAATATTGACGCGTTTGGCTATTGCTATTCAAAAGTCAAATCCCAATACGGCAATATTGATTTTGATTTGATACGTTCGCTCAAAGATACTTGCCAAAATTCCGTTACCGAACAAGAATTTAAAGAGCTAGCCGACTTATTTTGCGAGAAATACGGCATAGAATAGATAAGAGATTTGCAATCAGATACAGCAGAGTAAAGATACCGTCCTTTTGGACGGTATCTTATATTTATGTCAAAACAAAGTTTCAACGCATATAATTTTTTGAATTTACTACGTTAGATATTATCGTATAAACAATGATTTATCATTTGTAAAAGAATACGTTTATCATCAAAAAGGACTTGCAAAATTGCGACGAATTGTGTATAATATGGAAAAAAATATTTTTGGAGGTTTTATGAAATCTTTAACAACAAAGCGCATAGGCGTTTTGGCGATGGTAGTTGCCGTAGCATTTTTGATGATTGTCGGATCGTGTTTGATATTCGGCGATAGTGCTTTGGCAGATACCGATACTGATTACGCTTATAAATATTTTTATAATCAAATTTCAGTCGATCCGATTGCCGAGAGATTCTATAAGGCATTCGAAACCCTTGCCAACAACGGCGAATTTAAAAAGGGAAAACTTCAATATGATTTGATAGCAAACAACGTTGCTACCTTAGACGAGGTCAAGGCTTACGTCAACGGCGCAGATGACAACAGACTTGCAAAGTCTTACGGTATCGGACGCGACGCTTTTTATATGGATCATCCCGATTTGTTCTATATTGACGTATTTTCGACGTCTATCACTGCGGGGATGAAGAATGGAGAATACGTTGCGTACCTCGATTCTAGCAGAGTGTTGTCGCTATATAGAGGCGAAAGCATCAACAGCGAGGCATTGGTCAACGAGGCTATACAAAAGTATGAAAACGCAATTTCGCAAATTGTCGACTCTGCAAAAAATCTAAGCAGTGATAAAGAGAAGATTGAGTACGTCAATGATTATATCTGCAAACACAATAAGTACGGCTTTGGCACGGTGCTCGAGGGTAATCGCAACGTTGACACGCCTAAAGCAGACTTTATCTTTACGTCTTACGGCGCATTGGTAAACAACGAGTCTGTCTGCGAAGGATACGCAAAGAGTTTTAAGGCAGTTATGGACAGACTCGGCATTCCTTGCGTGTGCGTGTCGGGATATTCTGTTGCAAGCGACGGTGAAAGTCCTCAACCGCATATGTGGAATTATGTGCAAGTTGACGGTATGTGGTATGGCGTAGACGTAACGTACAATTCGGCGTCTTCGCAAAACCCTTGGATATTGAGAGGCGGTCAGGCTATGCTCGAGGAGCATATCGAAGACGGCTCGGTATCTTCGTCGGGTTATGAATTGCGCTATCCGGCATTGAAGCCATACGATTACGGCGTAGACTACGATGCCAACGGAATGACGGTAATAGGCAAATATAATAATACCGACGTTCAGGGTACAACCTTAGACTTGACAATTTCTTATGAAGGTATGGGCGCTCTTGCGCTTCAAGAGCAAGGTATGTATTTGGCTTATAGTTTCGGTTACAGCAATGCAGGCGAAGAGATTACTTGGAGTAATTGGGTCAACATAATTGCCGCAAACAACGCCGCAAAAGAGATGATGGGCGTAGAAATATATTCCATTACCGATAGTGAAACAGTAATGGCAGGTATAGGCACTGGTGTCAAGTATATTCAGTTTGCGTTGATAAAACGCGCTCCTGACACTAAAGGAGATTGGCAAACAGGCGATCATATCGTATCTTATGACGCGGAAAAACTCACAGACGAAGATTTTTGGTTTGCGCCTACTGCTCCTTATCTCAACGAAGGATTTGGATCTTACACTCCGTCTCCCGGCGCAAGATCAATCACTCCGTCTAACACAGGTGATTTGCCTGTCAACAATACGTATGACATAAAGATAGAATACAGCGAAACGCTTGAACTTAACGCAGGATTTACGTTAGATGACATAGGCATTGATTTTTATACTTTGCGCGGTAACGATACGGTAAAAGACCACGCTGTAATAGAAAATTTCTATTGGGACGGCGACAAGACGATATCGTTTACTTTGACGCCAAGCAAGATGTATATCCACAATGCGACTCCTTATTATTTCACGCCCGTGGGACTCGTAGGTTCTTATTCCAAAAAAGTTCCCGACCCTGTGAGATTTGCATTTAAAGGCAAGACCGTCGTATGTAGCAAGATATTCAATGACGGCAGACTTTATATGAGCCTGTACGGACAGCCGAACCTGCTCGATAACTCCGACGTGTCAGTCACTGATTTTCAGGATGAAGACGGCAATTATTATGCGGCAAGCCAACGCAGTCAGCTTATACTTGTGGCAACCAAGCCGTCGGCTCAAAAAGAGCAGGAAATGGACGACGTATTGAAGAGCGAAACCGCCGTAAAGGACGATGATATTTTGGCTTCGGCTTCTTATGAAATAAATCTCAACCTCTGCGGATGCGTGAAAACGGTCCCCAACGGCAGTTATATGCAGGTGGCTTTCGGTTTCCCCGAGGGATACGATCCCGACGACGCAAATACGACGTTCAAGATATACCACTATAAGCACGACAAAGCAGGCAAAATTATAGGCGTTGAAGAAATTCCCGTCATAATTAATGAATACGGAATCATCGCCAAGGTTACGAGCTTCAGTCCTTTTACTATCGTGCAGATTAAGAACACCAGCGCGGCAGTAACCGAGAGCAATACGTCCAATATCTACGCTTACGTCAACGGAGAAGTCGGCGGAAAGATCACGTCAGACGGCAAGAGCGGTATCATTCAAGTCAGCGACAAGATTACTTACGATATCACTCCCGACAAAGGATACGCTATAGGTTGCGTGGTTCTCAACGGTAAAGTCGTCGATACCAAAGAATATCAGAATGGAAAGCTTACTCTTGCAAAAAAAGATTTGCAATCCAGCAATATGCTTGAAGTAAGGTTTATGTCGCAAGAAATCGCAAGCGATTATGCTAAAAATGGCATGTCTATTGCTTTCAACGGCGAAGTTATCGATTCTTTCGGCGTAGTGATCCCCGAAGCAGGCCCCAAGTCAAACGTGGCGGGTATAATAATCGGTTGCGTGGTTGCAGTAGTTGTAATCGCGGCAATAGCTCTTGCGGTATTCTTCGTGTTGAAGAAAAAGAAAGGACACGGCGTCGTAAGGGCAAATGCTAATCCTCAACCCAATCTGTCTACTCCGACAGGAATGAGTGCAGCGAGACAATCCAAGGAGTCGATAGCAAAATCAGTTGCTCCGCCTGCAAGCAAATCCAAGGCTACGGCAAGTAAGTCAACGACGGCGAAGACTTCTTCTGCAAAGACATCCTCGGCAAGTAAGTCTGCGACGGCAAAGTCAACTTCTGCGACAAAGAAGACTTCGTCTACGGCAAGCAAGTCGACTTCGACAAAGACGACTTCCAAGTCTACGACCGTCAAAAAGAAGTAACGGAACTCGTTAAGCAATAAAAACTACGGCAACCGATTGATTTCGGTTGCCGTAGTCATTAGGCGGAGTAGATTTATTTGTTTTGCAATCTGTCGTTGAATTCTTTTAATCCTCGTTCGATAAAAGGCTTTTGATACGGAGCCAAATAATTGATGAGTCCCAAAAGTTCGCCTACGTGCGTCAACTCTTCATTTCTTATATTCTCCCAAGTGGCTTTTGCTAATTCATTATCGGTTTTATGTAAGTGGTCGTCGTATTGAATTATTGCGTCCAACTCGCCGACAAGATCTTTTCTCGCATTTTGCAAGGTTTCAAAGTCGTTTGCGTTATCGGGAGTTGTCATTCTTCTGTTTTGATTATTATACGTTGGATAGTTTTGATTATTATTGAAATTAAACATTGTTTACCTCCTCTTAAATATATTCTTATAAGAAGAGTCACGTGAGTTTTTGTCGAGATTATTTATATAGGGAGATAGCTTTTTGCGTGAACTGCTTTATGAATTGGCTTTTGGCGTTTGTATAAGCCTCTCTGTTATGTTCGTATTGTTTCCAAAGACACAACTTTAGTTTTTCATATTCTTTTGCTACGTCTGGGTAAGCGTTGAGATAATCTCTAAAATATACTTCGTCAATATCGTCTTTGAGCCGTATATGCAAATGAAATACTTTTTCCGCAAAGCCGTATTCAGTGTAGCCTTTATTCAACGATATTCTATTTTCGCTCGACGACATAACGATATAGCCGCGGCTATGCAATATATCAGCGATTTCTTTTAATTGAGAGTCTGTATTTGTCGCAATAATGATATCTATTATAGGTTTTGCCATTATACCGTTGACGGCGGTGCTGCCTATGTGATGATATTCAACGTAATTTGGCAATATGCGTTTGAGTTGATTTACCTCTTCGTCATACCAATCTTTCCAACACGACTTATGTTCTGTCAAAAAGATAGGGAAGAGTTGCCATAATTCGTCAAGCGTCATCTCCGAAAGCTTTTTTACGATAAGTCGTCCGTTGTCGTTCCATTTGCCAAATATAACTCCTTGACGTGTATTTTCAATAAATTTTTGCAAACGACTGTTAAATAATTCAGGTTGTTTTTTCTTTATTTGTATGGTGTCAATCCGTACTCGTCTATATAAAGGCGGGAAACTCATAAAGTTGTCCCATACCTTTTTGTCTGATTTCAATGCTTTTAAAATTCTTTCGTCAATTACAAAGCCGTTGGGCGACATATCGGGCAATACCGCGCGTCCTGCATCAGTCATTTTGCCTAATTTTTCCATACGCCGACAACGCTCTTTATTTAGTTCCGACCATAATGAATTTGACTTGCGAGGAGCAAATTTTTGCGCTGTAATACCGTTTTCGAGACGTTTAGTTGTACTATCTATCCAACCAAAACACATCGCTTCCTCTACAGCGTCTATATACCAAAATGTACTGTCGTTTTTCGGTTCGCCTCGCTTAACGACTACCCAACATTCTTTTTCGGTCGCGTAGTGATCGGAAAGCCATTTGCGAAATTCATCTCGATTGGTAGCGCTTAATAAATTATTGACTTCTATGCCCATTGATTTTTCAATCCCTTAATTTACACTTTTTGTATTGATAAATTTTTATTATTATATCAGATTTCTTATTTAAAAACAAGAGGGTAGCATACTCCTTTTGCGTGTATCAGTAGTCTTTTGATACAATTACAAAGACCGATAGAGAAGTCCTATCGGTCTTTGTTTGAATTATATCATCAAATTGAATTTTAATTTAATCGTTTTTTACAATAACTCGTTTTTCCGCATTTTGGACATTTTAATTTTCTTTTCGTAAAAGTATGCGGTCCTAAAATAAAATCTTTCATTGAAGGAATAAATTTTTCTCCGCAATTCGGACACTCATAGACACCTGCGTCGAACGTAAGCGCGCAACAAACGCCTATGCCTAGGATTGCGATTATAAGAGAGAGAATTATACTTGTTATTCTTAACCATAACGGCGCAGATAGCATAGCGGCCAAAAGAATTATCGACGTTGCCGCAAGTATTGTGATACAGGCAACTATAACGGATAGCGTCAAATGTTTTTTTGCTTCTTTGCATTTTTTCATTAAATCGACGACGATATATTCTTCAGCATTTTCTTTATAATGCGCGTCGTTCAATCGCGCGCCCGATAGTAATTCGTTTATGCTCACTTCATATAATTTGCTCAATATTTGCAGCATTTCCACAGGCGGTAAATAATTACCGTTTTCCCAACGGGAAATCGTTTTGTTAGTGACGCCGATTTGTTCGCCCAATTCATCTTGTGTGAGTCGTTTGCTTTTTCGTAATTCGGCTAAAAAGTTGCCTATTTTCTGCATATCCATAGTTGAATACCTCCGTGTTTGATACTGTTATTATATCACACACTTACAAAAAAATATTGCCCATAAACAGCGAATTAACGTAAAAGTCCCTCTAAGACTTTGTACAAAGTTTATATTACATCGAGTCTCTTAATAATTACGCAATTATATTTGCTTAGGCGTTGTAAGGAGTTTGGGCTGATAAGCAAATTTTATGAAAGGATTGCATTTTCTATGAAAATATGTTATATTGATTGTGCTACACATTCGAATAACCTTTCAAAGGGAGTACTATAGGTAAAAACGTACTCTCTCGCCTTTGATTGGCTGAATGTGTAGCAACATTGAGAGATACGGTTTTCGGCGTGTTTCTCAAAGAACACGCTTTTTTATAAGGAGGGAAAATAAATGAAAGTGGAAAGAATCAAAGCGATTTCTCTTGATAAGAAAATTGCGCAGAAGTATGCGGAAGAAATCGCATTTCAACAAATCGGACAGCCGATCAAGAAGGTCAAATATCTCGGCGGGGGTTCGTTCGGCAGGGCTTACAAGGTCACGTTTGAAGACGATAAAAAAATCGTCGTCAAATTCTTAAGGGCGAGCGATATGCTCGAGAAAGAAATTTACGACCTTGATTTACTTGCCGCCAACTGTAGCGTTAAAATACCGAGTGTGCTGTTTTCTCGCAAAGCAGACGACGAAATTCCCGTCGATTGTTACGGAATGGAATTGATAGAGGGGGGAAACGCAGTGTTTTCGCTCGGTTTGCTTTTGAGCTCCAAGCGCAAACGCAAGCAGTTTGCAGACGAAGTCACCACTGCTCTATATAATATTCACTGTCATAAAAACGATAAGTTCGGCGATACGCTGTGTCCTACGTATAGTCGCTGGCTTGATTTCTATAAGCCGTTTGCGCATCAAATTTTGATTAAAGCGGAAGAAATGTTTTCAAATGGAGAACTTCCCCAAAAGGTTATCTTTACAATGCGCGCGGCGTGGGAAAAATTTGATATTATCTTCTCGGAAGAAGTCGTCGAAGCGTGTCTTGTACACGGCGATTTAAATATCGCCAATATAATGGTTGATAAGAATCACAAACTAAGCGGATTTATCGATCCTCTCAATTCTATGTATGCAGATCGCGAATACGACTTGTTTCAATTCGACAATTTGTTCGGCAAACGCTTTTATTTGCGCAAAACATATGTAGAAAAATACGGCGCCGGCAAATATTGCGATGCTAAATGCGCATTTTACGGACTTTTTAACGAAGCATACTGTTATATTAAATCCGGAATGCTCGTAAGCTTTATCATGAATCCGCTTGTAAAAAATATGAATAAGAGACTAGCCGAACTATGATGTCTTTTGGCGCGAAAATTACGGGAGCGATAATAAAAGTTTACACGTATAAATATCGCAAAAATCATTTGTCGCTTTCCCGATCTGTGAAATTCAAGAATAAAAAATACACGCCACCCAAAGGTTTTGTCTATAGCGTAAAAGAGTTTTGCGGTACTAAAGTCGAAATCTTATCGCCTGAATCTCCAAACGAGCGTTACGCTGTCGTGCATTTTCACGGCGGAGGAAGCACGCAAAAAATGAATAGTATGTATAGAAGAGTAGCGGAGAAACTATCTGGACTTTCAAATGCGGAGGTCTATTCTATCGACTATAGAACGGGGGAAGACCTTGTATATCCTTCCGTGCACGACGAGTGTTATGCGGCGTACGTAAGTCTCATTTCAACAGTTCTTAAAGATAAAAAGATTATTGCAGTAGGCGATAGTTTCGGCGCAAACGTCTTGCTGTCGATATGCCTTAGACTTCGCGATAAAGATATACCTCTGCCTAACGCGATAATCTCGGTATCTTGTTGCATAGATCTCGCCGCAACAGGTAGTTCTTACGAAAAAAACTGTTATAGAGACCCTCTATATTCTTTGCCGAAAAATCAAAGTTTTGAGGAGCATGAAAAGGACGTAAGGCGAATTATAAAATACATAGGGGAGACTTCGCCTTATGATATGTACTTATCTCCCGCATACGCCGTATATGACTCTTTTCCGCCAATGTTGATACAGTGCGGAGAAGCCGAGACTTCCGAAAGCGACAACGATATCCTATACGAAAAAGCATTAAAAAGCGGCGTAAAAGTCAAGTTGACTAAATATTACGGAATGTGGCACGACTTTCAGTATATTACGCCGTTTTTGAAAGAAAGCAAGCGAGCTTGGCGCGAGATCGGAGAGTTTTTGAAGTCTATTATTGAAAATTGAAAATCTGTATTTTCTTTCGCTTAGCAATTAAAAATAATGTTTTTAGGATTCCGCCGACAAAAAGCAATGCGGCTGATACTGCTATTGTAGTAAACATATCCGGAACAAACGCCATGACTACCCAAAGCGGAGTAGCAAAGAACATTTGCGGCAGTAGTAATAGCAATATCGGCAAGATTAAATGCAACGAAATCAATAAAGATATTTTAACCCAAAGCCTGCCTGTTGTGAGACGTTTTTTGTAAAACTTAATTAAGCATAAAGGAAGTACCGAAATTGCAAAAACAACAAAATAGGCAAGATCGTAAAGGAAATGCCGAGTAACATATTCGTTAGCAGTGATTTGATTTGGCTTATCGCCTGTTAGCATAAGTACGATACTCCAATCAATTCTATCCATCATATCTTTGCCGACGAAATAATCGTTTGTATTCACGGCAATAGCAATTCCGATCTCGCTTTCGGGCAAAATATAAATTGTTGACATCCCGGTTTCGACGAGTCCGCTATGGCGCAGGGCGGGTTGTTTAAGCGGCTCGTTTGTAAGAGTCCATCCCATTCCGTATTTATATGGTATACTTGCTTGCACTTCCACATTTTCATAAAACATTTTGTCTATGCTGTCGCTTGATATAATACCTTCTCCGCCGCGCATATACATTTGCAGGTATTTCCCCAAATCGGAAGTTGAAGCCGAAAGATAGCCCGCCGACGTAGTTATCCACGCATTATCTGATTCGGGAAATTTAGGGGTGGTTTTTGTATTTGTTCCAAACCAATTTTCGTAAGTTTGTATAAGACCGTTTTCTTTTGCTTTTTCATATGTGGCGGCAGATTTCGACATGGAAAGCGGCTCAAATATGTTTTCTTCGACATAATCTTGATAAGATTGTCTGCTGACGCTTTCTATAATTTTGCCGAGAATGGAATAGTTGACGTTAGCATATTTGTGAACGCCCTGTTTTCCTACGATTTTATAATTGTCAAGATTTTGGTGTTCGCCAAGACCGCTTGTATGATTTAGGAGTTGAAGAATACTGATTTTATTTCCGTCGGTCGCATTCGGTAAATAATCGGAAAGTTTTGCGTTCAAATTGATTTTATCTTGTTCTACTAGTTGCATAATACCAAGAGCCGTAAATGATTTACTGACCGAGCCGAGAAGAAACGGCGTGTCGGTGCTTTGGCAATTACCGTAAGTTTTTGAAAGTAATACGTCTTCTTTATTTACAATGGTAATTGACATTGCAGGGAAATGAGCTTTTGCGCAAGCGTCGGATAGATACGAATCGATTTCATCATAAACGTTGCTTTCGGACTGTTCGGCAAATGCAAAGGTTTGGGATTGATAGGGATTCATTCCAAAAGAGAAAACTCCGCATATAATGACAAAGCAAAATAAAAAACATAGAGATTTGATTAATTTCATATATGCTCCGATAAATTACCGTTTATTGTAGGAACATTATATCAAAGTTAAATTATTTATTCAAGTAAAACTGAAAGTCATTGGTTTTACTTGCATTTTAGGCACGTTAAAATTATAATATGTATGTATTT
>CAMWVR010000064.1 GCA_947177795.1 uncultured Clostridia bacterium
GTAAAATCGGCATTAAATTAGAATTTTAAATGAATAAAAAAGAACTGACACGCAACAAACTTGCGTGTCAGTTTTTAGGTTAGAGATTTCTCCGCTACGGTCGTAAGGAGCATAGCGAGCAAGCAAGTGCGTCTCGTGCGAGCGTCAATGACATTACATTAGACTCTTCGACTTCGCTTACACTCCGCTCAGAGTGACAAGTTGAATGCGTAACTCTCGCTTTAAACGAGTCACCTTCAGCATAGTCGAAATGTCTTAATAAATCGAATGTCCTTTACTGTCGATTGCCACGACTACGGGAAAATCCTTGACGGTAATTCTGCGTACTGCCTCGGCTCCGAGGTCTTCAAAACACAGCGTTTCTGCTTTTTGGATACATTTGCTATATATAGCTCCTGCTCCGCCGATTGCGGCAAAGTATACGCAACCGTTGCGCTTAAAAGCCTCGATACTTGCTTCGTCTCGCTTGCCCTTGCCTATCTGCGCCGACAGACCGTGATCCAACATATAAGGTGTATATTTATCCATTCTGCAAGAAGTGGTAGGCCCCGCGCTACCCAACGCTTCGCCGTTTCTTGCCGGACAAGGTCCCATAAAGTAAATCGTTTCGCCGACGAAATCAAAGGCGGGATTGCCGTCTAAAATGCTTTGATACAGTCTCTTGTGTCCTGCGTCCCTGAATACGAGCATATCGCCGTCGAGCTGCACCATATCGCCGACCTTTAGATTCTTCATCGCCTCTTTTGTCAAAGGCAAACTCAACTTAATCACTGACATAAGTCCCCTCCTTTGCGCCCTCTATGACAAACTCGCTAGATCGCGAGCAGTGGCAAAGCACGTTGATAGCCACAGGCAATGACGAAATATGCGTGGGAAAGCTCTCTATGAATACCCCAAGCGCGCTTGTCTTTCCGCCAAAACCCTGCGCCCCTATGCCCAACTCGTTGATCTTGGCAAGCAATTCTTTCTCCAACTCGTCAAGATGAGGTATGGGATTATTACTTCCTATCTTGCGGAAAAGCGCATGCTTGGACATAAGGCACGCTTTCTCGAGCGTACCGCCAAGACCGACGCCGAGTATCACGGGCGGACAAGGATTGCTGCCTGCGGCCTTCGCAGTCTCCACGATGAGTCTCTTTGCCTCTTCAAGTCCCTGCGCAGGATTGAGAAGATATACCTTGGACATATTCTCACTGCCAAAGCCCTTGAGCATGACTTGAACTTTGACGTCGCTCCCGTCGACAAAACTCGTATGCACTACAGAGGGAGTATTGGCCTTGGTATTTATGCGAGTGACGGGATCGAGCACCGACTTGCGGAGCGTGACGTAAGCTTCTTCGACGGCGTCGTCTATTGCGTCTTGCAACAACTTGCCCGTCAATATAACCTCTCTGCCTATCTCCGCAAATACCACTGCCATTCCCGTATCTTGACACACGGGTCTATGCTCTGCGACGGCAAGGTCGATATTTTCATTCATAACTTTGAGAGCAAACTTTGCAGTTGCGTTTTGCTCAATCTCGTAAGCTTTTTTGAGCGCAATTTGACAACTCGGCTCGACTTCGCATGATATCTTGTCTATCGTCTTCTTGATTTTCTCTGCTATCACTTGAGTATCTATCTTGTACATATACACCTCTTTGCGTACATTTTACCATAATATCATTTGTATATACAATAAAATTGTGATAAAATATTTTGTATGGAGTTTTGTAATCTTGCAAGCGGAAGCAGAGGTAATTGCAGCGTAATATCTACAAATCGCGTCACAATCATGATCGACGACGGTTTGAATTTGCGTACTCTTGCAGAAAGAGCGAGACTTGCCAACTTAGACCTATCCAAAGTCGACGCAGTCTTGATCACGCACGAACACTCCGACCACGTCAAGGGCATTGCGAGCTTTTGCAAAAAATACTCGGTACCCGTGTACTGCCACAGCCAAAGCAAAGAATTCGTCGATCCGATGATTTGTCCGTATATCGTAGACAGAGATATGGATACGCCGTTTGAACTCGGAGACTTGACGATTACGCCCTTTCGACTGCCGCACGATTCCAACTATAATCTTGGATACAAAATTTCTCAAGGCAAGCAGGCGATCTCCGTCGCCACAGACTTGGGATTCGTCAGCGAAAGCACGCTGGACAAGCTCAAAGGGAGCGACCTCGTCGTATTGGAGTCAAATCACGATATAGATATGTTGAGAGAGGGAGCGTATCCCTTTGTGCTCAAACAAAGAATACTCGGCAAAAACGGACACTTGTCTAACGACGACTGCGCCGCCGCCATATTAGACTTGGCAAGGAGCGGAACGAAAAGATTTTTGCTTGCGCACCTGTCGCAAGACAACAACACCCCCGAGATTGCATTTGACTGCGCTGCAAAAAATCTCGAAAACAACTATTTCATAGAAGGTCAAGACGTCTTCGTAGATATAGCAAATCAATATAAATCCACGCGCAAATTTATTATATGAGGGATTATGGCAAAAGCTAAACAAAACTTGGATAATACCAATAATAAAAACGGCTTTTTGAAATCTTTTAAAAAGTCTACTCCAAAACTTGAGTTTTACGACGCAAGCGCAATGTTTATAGCGCAATTCATTCTTCAATATATGCTCCAACTCGTGATGACGATACTTGCAAGCAGTATACTTGCATATAAGTTGGGCGCAAACATGACCACTCAAGAAGGCTCCGCCGCCGTGCAAAACGCTTTCAGCGCTTTTACTGCGTCTACGGGCGGAATTATCCTAGTCACACTGCTAAACGAATCGACAATGCTGCTATCCCCTCTGTGTTATTGGAAGGTCAAATCCTTCAACGTATTTAAAGGCGTGGGCTTCAAAAGAAAAGTCAACGGCGGACAAATCGCATTAACTCTGCCTACTGCAATAGGATTGCTTGCAGGCTTTATGCCTATCGCAAGTATCTTCGTATATCTCGTCAATTTGACGGGCTACAACTATTCGGGCGCAAATATCGTCGTAGACAGTTTTGGCAAACTCGTGTTATTTTTGATATTCGTCGCTGCAATACCTGCCGTATGCGAAGAGATCTTGCACAGAGGCATCATCGCAAGAGGCGGAAGCCGTATTTCGATTTTTGCGGGAATAATGTTGAGCTCGACTATCTTTGCTTTTATGCACGGCTCGCCCGTCCAGCTCGTGCACCAATTCTTCGTGGGCGTGGTCTGCTGTCTGGCTTATTATATGACGGGCAGTATTTGGATAAGCGCGCTCATTCACTTCTTCAACAACGCCATAACTTTGATAAGCGGTTACGTCGTCTATCTGATAACGGGCTCTACGGATCTGTCTATTCCCTGGTGGGGAATGTTAATACTCTGCGTATGCGGTCTTGCTATACTCGTAGGCAGTCTTATTGCGCTGTATAAGATAAGTTACGTAAAGCGTCAAAAAGAAGACAACGAATTGGATATAGAACCCGAAGAAGAAATAGTGTATACGGGCAAAAGACGTTTCATCAAGACTTTCAACAACAGGTTGGCTTATCTATTCAAATCTCCCGAGCAAGCTCTCGAAGAAAAAAGACAAAAGCAAGATCTTGAAGAACAGCTCAAAGATTACAGCCAAGAAAAGAAAGAAGTCTACGCTTCTCTGCGCCAAGATGACGACGTCCAACTCAAAAAGAAAAACAGCCGAGGCATTATATTTGCTCTCGTGGTAGTATTGGTAATTTGGATAATCAATACTATCGGGGGCTATACGTCATGAACGTGCGAATAGTCTGCGTAGGCAAATTAAAGGAAAAATACCTCAAAGACGGCATTGAAGAATACAGCAAAAGGCTGTCGAGATTTTGCAAATTGGATATCGTCGAAGTGAGCGAAGAACTTCTCTCCGACAACTCTCAAAAGAGCATTTCGGGCGTCAAAAACGCAGAGGGCGAAAGAATAATATCAAAGCTCAAAGGCTACTCTATAGCGCTCGATCTCAAAGGCAAAATGCTGACTAGCGAAGAGCTGAGCGCAAAAATATCCTCGCTCAAACAAAACGGCGTGTCCAATATCACTTTCGTTATCGGCGGCTCTTACGGGCTTTCCCCGCAAGTGTTGGAAAAATGCGACTTTTCGCTTTGTTTCGGCGCAATAACCTATCCGCATCAACTCATCAGACTTGTGCTCACAGAACAGATTTACCGCGCCTTTATGATAGAAGAAGGCAGCGCTTACCATAAATAATCCACTATCGCAAAATTTATTAAGCTTTGTTAAACCTTTCTTGTTGCAACCGTCGGTTGCGCAATTTCAAGCTCGACCTTGTAGATTGCAACCGATGCTTTGTGATATACTTATATCAGAAAACGTCAAGGAGGGAAAACATGACTTTCAACGAAAAACTTACCAAACTGAGAAAAGCCAACGCAATGTCGCAAGAAGAACTTGCAGAAAAAGTCAACGTATCTCGTCAAGCCATATCCAAGTGGGAGTTGGGCGACTCAATCCCCGACAGCGACAAAATCATTGCGTTGAGCGAAATATTCAACGTGACGACGGATTATCTTCTCAAAGACGATTTGGACAATCCCACAAGCGCAATAATAATGCGCGAACAACCAAGCAAGAATGTATTAATTGGCAAAATATTAAGATTTGCATCCACGTTATGCTATGCCATAGGATTATTGGTATCGTGGGTAATTTGGGTAAAGGAATGCAACAAATTTTATGACTGTCTGGGGCGACCCCCTATGGGAACTTTCTCAATTCTATTAGGCTTATTAATTCAAAGTCTCGGTATCGCATGTCACTGCTTTGCCAACAACTTCCACAAATCCAAGCTGTCACTGGGACACGTATATCTAAATCTTGTATTTTTGCTTTTCATTCCGCTGACTGCTATATTCACGCTATGTTTAAACGGCAATATGGCTCCATATCCATATTATTACCATGACGTGGATTGGGCGCAATGGACGTTTTGGGTTTGGTCATTGTATGTTTGCGTTATGCTGATAATCGGGCTGATATTCTTGATCTGCAAAAAAAAGAAAGATAAGAAAGCAACAAAACAAGACTTCTAAAATATCTCATACATTCCTAATAAACAAAAGGGCGCGTGATAATCACGTTCCCTTTTGTTTATTAAAGAGCTTCGCCCAATTTATACGCCTCGTCGAGTTCTTTCCTGCCCGTTATCGAGCATTTCTCATTTACTCCGCCGACAAGAATTCTGCCTTTGTCCTCAAAGTGGAAATAATCGACGATGAGTTCGTACTGTCTGACGATAGCGTCGAATACGCAAGGCTTTGACGAACCTGCGACCAACAGCAACGCCGCCTTTTTGATCTTGAAGTTCTTGCGCATTGGAGTATGACAGCGATCTATGATGTTTTTGAGTTGAGCGCTGACGCCGTAAAAATACACGGGCGAAGCAATGACGAGCATATCGGCGTTTGACATTTTTGCGTAGATTTCCGCCATTTGGTCCCTTTGAAAACACTCGTTACCTTCCCTTGCAAAACAAGTGTTGCAACCTATGCATGCATTGACCTTGTAATCGTTGACGGATACGATATCCACTTCATGCTTAAGCCTTGCGCCGTCGGCAAAAGCCTTTGCCAAAATATCCGTATTGCTTCCTTTTCTTGGACTGCCTGTCAAAATCAAAATATTCATAAACACCTCTCAATATTATATTGTATTATAATATCTATATGACAAATATTGACGTCATCTCTAAGACACATTTGTCATTTCGAGCGTAGTCGAGAAATCTAATCCGTTTTGTCACCTCGAGCGTAGTCGAGATGTCTAATCAATTTTATTTAGTTGAGATTTCTCCATTCCACTTCATTTCAGTCGAAATGACACGTATAGGTCAAGCAAAAAGCTATCCGCTATTCGCACTCGTAAAATAAAAATGCGACTGCATTGCAGTCGCGCTTTCTATCATTCTTTTTATTACGCCTTTTTCAATGCGTCAAGTTGCTTAGAAAGTCTTGAAATCTTTCTGCTTGCAGTGTTGGCATGATAAATACCGTCGCTCTTGGCTCTGTCGATCAAGGAAATTGTCTCAACCAAAAGTTTTTCTGCCGTAGCCACGTCCTTGCTCTCAATAGCCGCTTCATACTTTTTGATAGCGTTGCGAACTCTGCTACGCTTTGAAGTATTGATCTCGTTTTCTTTTTGAGCGATTATAACTCTCTTTTTCTGGGACTTAATATTTGGCATACTCTCCCTCCGTTAACGTATTTTTACTAACATATTCTAGCATAACAAAATAATTTATGCAACAAAATTTAACATATATTTTTTTCTTTTTATCATTTGAAAGTCTTATTATTCTAACAATTGCCACTTATGGCAATACTATCTGTATGAAAAATATTCAAGATATACGCTATCCAATAATAGAAGCAAGCCAAGATCCGGGCATACAGTCGCATTCATACAAGCAAAAAGGCGTCGACGTCAGCGAAGTGGAAATCGACAAAGTCGCCTCGAGAAAGTCGGGACGAAAAGAAGGATTTTATTTGACGATATCCCCCGCTCCGCAAATTAAAAGCGACACTTTGAGCGATGTACTGCATACGAGTATAAAAAAAATTATACGCAAAGTGGACGTAAAAGAGGGAAAAATACTCGTCGTGGGACTTGGCAACGAAAACGTCATCGTCGACGCGCTGGGCAATGAGGTCGTCAAAAGAATCCGTACGGGCGGAAAAAAGTTTCACTTGAGCGCCATTGCTCCCAAAGTGGCGGATATTACGGGCATCAAGTCCTTTGACATAGTCAAAGCCATAAGCGAATATCATAAGCCCAATTTGATAATCGCAATAGATACGCTTGCGACCAATTACATCTCAAGACTTGGCAACTGCTTTCAGCTCACAAGCGCAGGCATATGCCCCGGCAGCGGCGTGGACAATGCGCAACCCTGCCTCGACGGCAATTCTCTGCCCTCTCCCGTCATTGCAATCGGCGTGCCGTTGATAATCTCCGTCGGCAGTATTATGGGCGACAAGAGCGATAAATACTCCAGATATATGCTCACTCCGCGCGACGTAGATACTCTCGTGGACAATTGCGCGGACGTCATAGCCGACTCAATAAATGCTTTTGGAAGCGAAACCGCTTAGAGTATACGCAAAGGTCGGGAACAAGTCCCGACCCGTATTTTGGCTTTTGATTGAAGGATAAATTATGGTTTTTGCTTTTGTACTTTGTTTTATCTTTTGTATTTTACATTACATTGTATGTCGGCGAATTCCAAATTGTACCTTGATTTATCAATTTTTTTTATATAAATAAAGAAGGTCGAGACTTGCCCGACCTTCTTATTGCGTTGATTTAAATTACTTCTTCTCGACAAAGACCTTCTTGAGTTTTGCAAATCTCGGAAGTCCGTCTTCGAGCGGAGCCTTGCTGTCGCCTTGAATGAGCGGCAAAGCGTAATCGATGAAGTCTTGCGAAAGCATCGTGCCGTCGTTGATAATCCACTCAAGCGGAACTTTCTTCTCGGTGTTGGCAGCCTTCTCGACGTTCATTACGCCGACTTTGCACTTATATTTGCCCGACGCCATATCTCTCTTGAGAATTACCATTTTGTCGGTCTTGCCGTTGACAGCGTACTTAACTGCCGCAGCGCCTGCCTTGAAAGCCTCTTCAACGTCTGCCTTGGATGCCAAGTGAGCGCCGCATCTTTGCATGAGCGAGAACTCGATAGCTCTCGTCTTGCAACCGAACTTCTCTTTGCAAATATTTGCAAGTGCCGTGCCTACGCCGCCGAGCTGAGCGTGACCGAAAGAGTCTTTTGCAACGTTTTCGTTGATCTTTTCTGCGATAAGCGTACCGTTTTCGTCGGAAATACCCTCAGAAATTACTACCATACACTTGCCGTTGTTTTCTTTCATCTTTTTATCTACGT
Source organism: uncultured Clostridia bacterium (assembly GCA_947177795.1). GTDB lineage: Bacteria > Bacillota > Clostridia > Christensenellales > UBA3700 > RACS-045. Next base: position 7,898 of record CAMWVR010000064.1, read on the forward strand.
CTGCGAGGAACTTGTCCGTGGAGAACGGAATTTCCGGCAAATAAATTAGATCCGGACCGAGCCCCTTTGCGCAAGCGAGCGCAGAAGCTGCGGTAAGCCAACCTGCGTGACGACCCATAGCCTCAACTACGGTAATCATCGGCGTATCGTAAACGGTAGCGTCCAACTTGAGTTCCATCGTCGTCGTAGCGACGTACTTTGCGGCAGATCCGTAACCAGGACAGTGATCCGTACCGAAAAGGTCGTTGTCGATCGTCTTGGGTACGCCCATTACGCGACATTCCCAACCCGACTTCTTCATATATTTGCTGACTTTGTTGCAAGTGTCCATAGAATCGTTACCGCCGTTGTAGAAGAAGTAACGGATATTATACTTTTTGAATACCTCAAGCAGTCTCTTGTAATCGGTGTCGTCTACTTTCTCTGCCTTGAGCTTGTATCTAACGCTGCCGAGAGCGGAAGAAGGAGTATTCTTGAGCAACATAAGTTCTTTCATATCTTCCTTGCTGATATCGTAGAACTCTTCGTTGAGTACGCCCTTGATACCGTGAGCGGCGCCGTAAACGGCAGTAATGCAATCTTGTTTCAACGCCTCGGTAAATACGCCCGCTGCGCTTGAGTTAATAACAGATGACGGACCGCCTGACTGTCCGAACATACATGCTCCTACTAACTTTTCCATATAAAAGCCTCCAAAACTTTATTTTGCTTTAAAAATTGGTCATTTGTACCAAAAATCATTATTATTCTACCAAAAATATAGCTTTATTGCAAATCATTTTGATTTCTTTTTTAAATATCCGCAACTAAAAATGTGCGCACCAATCAGTACACACTTTTTAATTGATACCAACATGAGTCTTTCTAACGTCACCTCGAGCGAAGTCGAGAGGTCTCTATCATTTTAGATATTTCGACTCCACTGCGTTTCGCTCAATATGACTCGTTCAAGGCGTAACTTACACTTTAAACGAGTCACCCTGAGCGTAGTCGAAGGGTCTATTCTGTCACCTCGACCGTAACGGAGAGGTCTAATCATTCTATATTGAATAGATTTCTCGACTACGCTCGAAATGACAATTACTTCTTGTTTCTCATCGCCCTCTGCTCTCTCAGCAACTCCTGATACCTCTCAATCTGATCGTCTCTCAAGTCCACCATCTTCTTTGCTGTCTCAAAGGCTTGCTTATCGCTTACCACCACTTCCGTCTCTTTGACTCTCACTTTAGTCCCGTCTCCCGTCGCGTCTCTTCTGATGTCTTTCATATACTCGTCTTCCATTTTCAAGAGAGCTACGGTCGTGTCTTTCTTTATCGTTAGTTTGACAAGTGGATTGGTGCTCGTCTGTCCGTACACTACGAAGTAAGTCGACTTCTTCTCTTTGCACTTATACTTAGTAAGAGCGTAGTCTCTCAATCCGTCAAAGTATTTCTTTTGCTCTTTGCTTAGCAATGCGTATGCTTCGTCGAGTGTAAGTCTGGGTGCTTTTTCTATTTTCGGTTTAGCAGGAGCGGATACTTTGACTTTTACTTCTTTCTCCACTACCTTTTCCACCACTTTTTCGACAGGCACCTCGACTATTTTCTCGACAGGAATTTCCTTGACTACCTCTTTCTCTACAACCTTCTCGACCTCTACGGGTACTTCGACAACTTTCTCCACTATCTTTTCGACAGGGACTTCCTTTTCGATGATTTGAGGGGCGTTGTCCTTCTCTAATATTTTGGCGATAAGAGCCTCTTGCGTCTTCATCATCTGCTCAAAACGCTCGTCGTTTTTGTCTATCAACTGCCTTATCACGTCTTCATTGACAACGCCACTTGCGGATACTTCTTTCTCAACAATCCTCTCGGCGGGTTGCTCGGCTATCTTCTTCATGAGCTTTTGCATCGTCTCTTCGTTCTTTTCCGTCTTCTCAAGAAGTTTTTGCACGAGTTCGTCATTACTTGACGCTTGTTGAGGCAACATCTGTTGCATACCTGGCAGCAATGCCGTGACGGTCTCTGTGATCAATCCTCGCATGTCTTCCATGCCTATTCCGTAGCCACCGCCCATATATCCGCCTTGCGGCATACCTTGAACCATTCCGCCGTTGTTGCCCATACCCATGAACATCATACGCAGGTTTTCTTCCTTCTTTTCTTCCTTATTGCGCTCGTATTCGTCTCTTGCCACGTCTTGCTCAAGCAACGCTTTATTATATCCTCTCTTCTCAATAAGCATGAATACGAGACTCAACACCGCCAATCCCATAAGTACGCAGGCAATTGCCGTCCATGCCGTCATTGCGAGTCCAAACAATCCCGTTGCGCCTGCATAGTAATTGCTATACTTGCGCTCCGTCGTCTGCTTGGTCTGTTTTCTCTTATTGGCGTAGCCTATGCCCTTTGCCACAAAGATTATTATCAATATTATGCTTACTG
>CAMWVR010000065.1 GCA_947177795.1 uncultured Clostridia bacterium
ATGGAGGAGATTATACGACTTCAATATATGCGGGCGAATACACAGTCACGGCAGAAGTAGAGGGAAATTATTTCATACGTCAAGGCGCGACGTTTAAGTATACGATTACGCTCAATGCAGATGGAGAGGGAGCAGACCCCAACGCTCCGAGTAGCGGAAACGAAGACGAAGGTAACAAAGGCGGAAGCTTAGACCTGGGACAGTTGGGTGAGATACTGAGAGAGTATTGGCAAGCAATAGTAAGCGGAGTATGTATAATATTGATAATAGCGTTTTTGGCAAAGACTGCAAGTTATGAGGGCAGACGCAAGAGAGCAAATAAGACAGCAAATGAGAGATACAAGAGTTACTATGCGGCAGGAGCAATAGGCTTGTTTGGTTGGGCGTCAACGAGTTGGACTGTGATAGCGTGCGTATTCATAGGCTTGACAGTGGCAAGTCTTGTAATAATGCTGATAGCCAAGAGCAGATGCAGAAAAGCCGAAGACGATTTATCTTACGCCAAGGAGGACTTCGAACATAACAAAGCCGAGGCAGAGGCAAGACAGCGTGATGAGAATATGCGCATGATGCTCATGAGCATGATGGGCGGCAACGCAGGCGCCAATATGGGACAAGGCATGGCTCAAGGCGGATATATGGGCGGCGGCTACGGCATAGGAGCAGAAGAGATAAGAGGCATAATCTCCGACACCGTCACGGCGTTGTTACCGGGAATGCAACAGATGTTGCCGCAACAAGCGTCTACGAATGACGAGCTGGTGCAAAAACTCATAGATCAGAACGAGAAGTTGATGGAGAAATCTCAAAAGAATGAAGAAGAGATGCGAGACTTGATTAAAAAGCTTGCAGAACAGCCACCCGTCGAAAGAGTGGTAGAGAAAGAAGTTGTAGCAAGTAATGCAAACGACGAGGTTATCCAGAGACTTATGGAACGTAGCGAAAAGAATGACGAGCGCATAGCGGCGTTAATGGAAAAGATGATAGAACTTTCTGCCAACCAAAACGCTCAACCTCAAGTCGTCGAGAAGATAGTGGAAAAAGTCGTTGAGGTTCCCGTAGAGGTGGAGAAGATAGTCGAGAAAGAGGTTCCTGTCGAGGTAGAAAAAATCGTCGAGAAAGAAGTCAAGGTAGAAGTTCCTGTCGAAGTGGAGAAGATTGTCGAAAAGGAAGTAATGGTAGAAGTACCCGTAGAGAAGATAGTAGAGGTACCTGTCGAAAAGGTTGTAGAGAAGGTCGTGGAGAAAGAAGTAAAAGTTACCGCACCTGCAAAACCAAAGATAGAGAAAGCTCCCAGACTTACTCTTGACGAAGCTTACGCATTGCTAAGCAAAGAGCAAAAGAAATACTTTGACGGATTGAGAGACTACGCGCTGACAAAGTATAAGTGCAAAGAGAAGAAGTCGACGTATTTCGTAGTGTACGGACAGACGAGTACCAATCCATTGGTCAAACTCACTATAAAGAAAGACACAACCGTAGCTCTTTTGAAAATGGAAGACGAGTATATGAAAGACATCAGAAGAGATGCGACGGGAGACGGAACGAAAGTGAGAGTCAAGGAGACGGAAGTAGTGGTAAGCGACGCGCAAGCCTTTGAGACGGCGAAGAAGATGGTGGACTTGAGAGACGACCAGATTGAGAGGTATGCTGAATTGCTAAAGGAACAAAGAGCGATGAGGAGCAAGAAGTAATAGATATTTCGACTTCGCTACGCTCCGCTCAATATGACTCATTTAAAGTGAAAGTTATGCCTTGAATGTGTCACTCTGAGCGAAACGCAGTGGAGTCGAAGAGTCTAATGTAATAATGTCACTGACGCTCGCACGAGACGCACCTGCTTGCTCGCTATACCGTCGCTACGCTTCTTACGACTACGCTCAGGGTGACGCATTTAAGGCGTAACTAGTGATTGTCATTTCGACCGAAACGAAGTGCAGTGGAGAAATCTCAACGATATAAAATGATTAGACCTCTCCGCTACGGTCGAGGTGACAAAAATGCCGACGTGACAAAAAGCGTTTGAAGTGACATGAAAAAGTTTACTTCAAAAAATGAAAAAAAATTTTTCAAATTAATTGACATATCAAAAAATATGGGCATATAATCAAAATATAAAACGAAGATTGAGAGAAGTAATTGAACTCAACTACGCACAGTGAATTGGGGATAGTGAAAACCCAACCGTAGCCTTCAATGAATAACACTCATGAGCGCAAACCCAAATCGCAAGAGAGTAGGGGAGACGGGACGGCCCGTTACAGCCGTAACTTTTGTCAGAAAGTGAAAAGTGATTGATATACCCGTATCAATAAGTTAGGTGGCACCGCGGATTGCAGCATTCGTCCTAAAATAAGGATTAATGCTGTATTTTTTATTCGGAGGTACACTATGTGTTCAATTATGGGTTATGACGGCAAAGACGTTGCGGCAGAAGAGTTCAAAAAGGCTCTCGACGCAACCATTTCAAGAGGTCCCGACGATACGAGAATCGTCGAGACCAAATCAAGTATTTTAGGTTTTCACAGACTTGCAATCATGGGTTTAACAAATGAGGGAATGCAACCTTTTTCTTTGGGCGACGATTATTGCGTTTGCAACGGCGAGATATATTGCTTTAGACCGATAAAAGAGAAATTAAAGGCGAAATATACTTTTAAGTCGGATAGCGATTGCGAAATAATTTTGCCGCTGTATAGAGAAATGGGACTTGATATGTTCAAAAGTCTTGACAGCGAATTCGCGCTTGTCATTTACGACGGCAAAAGAGACTCGCTTATTGCAGGCAGAGACCCGATAGGTATTCGTCCGCTGTTTTACGGATATAGCAAGTCGGGCAAGATCGCATTTGCAAGCGAGGCAAAAAACCTTACGCCTTTGTGCGACAAGGTCATGCCTTTTCCGCCGGGACATTATTACGCCGACGGCAAGTTTGTGAGATACGCAGACCCGACGGCTGTCGATGAGTATATCAAAGACGATTTGGATACGATATGCAAAAACATTCACGACAAACTCGTCGCAGGCATAGCAAAACGCCTCGATTCCGACGCTCCGCTTGGCTTTTTGCTTTCGGGCGGTTTGGATAGTTCGCTCGTGTGCTCGGTATCGCAAAAGTTGCTCGGCAAGCCGATACGTACATTTGCTATAGGTATGAGCGAAGATGCGATAGACCTTAAGTACGCAAAAGAAGTCGCCGACTATATAGGCAGCGAACACAGCGAAATAATCATCACAAAAGACGACGTGCTCGGCGCAATAGACAAAGTGATTCAAGTGCTTGAGACTTTTGATATAACCACAATCAGAGCAAGCGTAGGCATGTATCTGATATGTAAGGCAATTCACGAGAGTACGGACGTGAGAGTGCTTATGACGGGAGAGATAAGCGACGAACTTTTTGGATATAAATATACCGACTTTGCGCCCTCTGCCGAGGAATTTCAAAAAGAAGCCGTAAAGCGTATCGGCGAACTTTATATGTACGACGTGTTGAGAGCTGACAGGTGTATATCGGCAAACTCTTTGGAGGCGAGAGTGCCTTTCGGCGACCTTGATTTTGTCAAATACGTTATGGCTATCGACCCCGCGAAAAAACTCAACACTTACGGCAAAGGCAAGTATCTTTTGAGACGGGCGTTCGAGGGAGATTATCTGCCGCAAAGTATTCTATACAGAGAAAAAGCGGCGTTCTCCGACGCAGTGGGACACTCGATGGTGGATTATATCAAAGAGTACGCCGACACGCTTTACACAGATAAAGAATTTGAGCAAAAGCGACAAAAATACGCTTATCACGCAATGCCTTTTACCAAAGAAAGTCTGATGTATAGAGAGACATTTGAGAAGTACTATTCGGGTCAGGCAGAGATGATCGTCGACTTTTGGATGCCCAACAAATCGTGGAAAGGCTGCGATGTCGACGACCCGTCGGCAAGGGTATTGTCCAACTACGGAGCGTCGGGTAAATAGACGGTACTCTAATTTATTTAAAAATATTATAGGACTTTTTCTTTGAGCGGCGTATAATTTTATTGTACGGAAGAAAAGCGAGGATATCATGGCAGAAAATTTTTCCGAATGGTTGGAAAAACTCAAATCCAAAGTCGATATAGCGGAGATAATATCTCCGTACGTTTCCTTGCAAGCCAAAGGAAGTAAGAAATGGGCGTGCTGTCCTTTTCATCACGAAAAAACTCCGTCTTTTTGTTTGTACGAGCAGTCGCAGACTTATCATTGCTTCGGTTGTGGAGTGGGCGGCGATGCCATAACTTTCGTTCAGGAGATTGAACACACCGATTTTATGGGCGCGGTAAAGATCATTGCCGATAAATACCGCATGCCCGTACCGGATTTTTCTCGCAACGACAAGGGGGCGGAAGTCAAAAAGCATAAGGACAAGCTCTTTGAGATGATGAGAGATACGGCAAATTATTTTCATCAAAATCTCAAGTCTGACGCAGGGCGCGCGGCAAGGGAGTATCTTGCCAAGAGAGGTATATCCATGCAGACTGCGACTATATTCGGCATGGGATATTCGCTCGGCAGAAATCAGCTCGTCGCATATCTTGCGTCCAAGGGATATTCCAAAGAGAATATGCAAGAGGCGGGACTTGTCGATACGACGCAGAGCGGCGGAGTCGTCGACACAATGGCAGGCAGGCTCATCGTGCCTATTATCAACAATATCAAGCAAGTGGTTGCTTTTGGCGGGAGAGTGCTTGACGACAGCAAGCCGAAATATAAAAATACCCGCGATACCGTGCTTTTCAATAAGTCGCGCGAGATATTCGGTCAGCATTCGATTAAGCGGCTCAAGCTGGAGACGGCAGTAAAAGAACTTGTCGTCGTCGAGGGATATATGGACGTAATATCGCTCTTCCAAAGCGGAGTCAAGAATGCAGTTGCATCAATGGGCACTTCGCTTACGCAAGACCAAGCAAAACTAATCAAGAGATACGTCGACAAAGTCGTCATATGTTACGACGGCGACAGCGCAGGTCAAAACGCAACTATGCGAGGACTTGACATACTTTATAATCACGGACTTGACGTGCGAGTCGTCAGCTTGCCCGACAACTTAGATCCCGACGAATACGTTCGCAAATACGGCAAAGACAGCTATCTCAAGATGCTTATAGAGGCAAAACCGCTGTTTGAACATAAGTTATTCACGCTTGCAAAATCTTATGATTTATCTTCTCCGCAGGAGAAAGGCAAGTACGCCGTCGAAGCGATGAAGATAATCAAACCGCTCGGCGACCCTGCAATGATAGAGGCGTATATAGGATACGTCGCAAAACTCACGGGACTGCCCAGCGATACGTTGAGACGGCAGTTGGACGTGAGCGAAGCGGTGGTGACGGTGATAAAGCAGGAGACGTCGAAGATAAGTATGTCGGCGTTTGACAGAGCGGCGCGTTACGTGTTGTTCGGTCTATTCGGCGGAGTAGAAGGAGTCAAATGCGATAAGGATCTGTCGCAATATCTGACGGATAAAAATCAAAGGACGCTATACGATCTATACCGCTCAAAATGCGCGACTCAAGAGAATACTCTTGAAGAATTGACGTCGCAAGAAGAGGATAATCCCGAGGTCAAGGCGATACTCGACGAGGGAAGTAAAATTAGCGACGAGAATGCTTTGAAATATTTCGACGATTGCGTTGCAAAAATAATAAAAGAGGGCGAGAAGAAACGAAAAAGAGAGTTGACAAAGGCCATAGACAGCGAAAAAGACGAAGAGGCAAAACTTATTATGATGAGTCAACTCGCCCAAACCAATAACAAAAAATAGCAAAAGATACTACGGAGGTGTGATAATGGACGAAAAGATCACAACAGAACTTGACGATAAAAAGCTTCAAAGAGAAGAAAAAATCAAGAGCGAAGCAAAGAAATTAGCCGTTGCCTATAAGGGCAAGACTATGAAGATGACGGAATTCGAAAAGTTTTCCGATAAGCATGCGCTTCAGCCTGACGAAACTTCTCTCGTATTTGAAATTCTCAAGCAAGAGGGCGTGGAAATTCAAGAGGACAGCGAAGAAGTCGTCAAAGATATCGTATTTGACAATATAGAGGCGGCGACGGACGACTCCGTCAAGATGTACCTTAAGGATATAGGACAAGTGCCGTTGCTTAGACCCGATGAAGAAATCGAGCTTGCAAGGCGCATGAGCGAGGGCGACGTCGACGCAAAGAACAGGTTGAGCGAAGCCAACTTGAGACTCGTCGTATCCATTGCCAAGAGATACGTCGGCAGAGGTATGCAATTCCTTGACCTAATTCAAGAGGGAAATCTCGGACTTATGAAAGCCGTAGAGAAGTTTGACTATACCAAGGGATTTAAGTTTTCCACTTACGCTACTTGGTGGATAAAGCAATCTATCACGAGAGCAATCGCCGACCAAGCGAGAACTATAAGAATACCCGTGCATATGGTAGAGACTATCAATAAGACGGGCAGAGTATCGCGTCAACTTTTGCAGACGCTTGGTAGAGAACCCACTACTGCGGAGATCGCCGAGAAAATGGGCTTGACGGAAGAAAAGGTCATCGAGATTCAGAAGATCGCTCAAGACCCCGTGTCCTTGGAAAAACCTATCGGCGAAGAAGAAGACAGTCATCTCGGAGATTTTATAGAGGACAACACGTCGGCTTCGCCTGCGGAAAAAGCAGAGACTAGAATGCTCAAAGAGCATTTGCTGGAAGTGTTGAGTACGCTCACGCCGAGAGAAAACGAAGTAATACGCAAGAGATACGGACTTGACGATTCCCGTCCCAAGACGCTTGAAGAAGTGGGAAGAGAGTTCAACGTAACGAGAGAGCGTATCCGTCAGATCGAAGCTAAGGCTTTGAGAAAGTTGCGTCACCCCAACCGCACCAAAAAACTCAAAGATTATATCGGCAAAGTATAATGAATCTGGGACTTGGCAAAAGACTGACGGCAGTCGTAAATGAGATTGACGGCAACAGCCTTGCCGACGTCGGTTGCGATCACGGCAAAGTATCTATTGCCGCTCTTTTGGAAGGCAAAGTAGAAAGAGTTATTGCCTGCGACATATCGTCCAAGTCATTGCAAAAAGCAATTGATTTGGCAGAGAAGTGCCGAGTCAAGAATATAGAGTTTAGAGCGGGTGACGGTTTGCAAGTGATAGAGGACGGCGAAGTAAGCTGCGTCGTTATCGCAGGTATGGGCGGCAATGAGATAATGAGTATATTATCGCATATACCGCAGGGAGTAAAAAGACTCGTGCTGTCTCCGCATAGAAATACCGTGGAACTAAGGCGGTTTTTGAGCGAAAAGGATATATATATCGACAAGGATTATATAGTAAAAGACGGCAGGAAGTTTTACGACATAATGGTTGCCCAAGTCAACAGCGGAAAGGATTGCGCGCTTGACAGACGGCAGTTGCTTTTGGGTAAAAACCAAATAGGCGGAGACTTTGACGAGTATCTGCGATTATTGCGACAAAAGTATGATGCGCTTATGCAAATGAGCGCAGACAGCGAGCAGGCAAAGTTATATAAAGAAATGCTTGATATGGCAGAGGAAATGCGATATGCCTAAAGTCAAAGATATAATTGAAATTATAGAGAGCAAAGCGCCGCTTAGGTATATGTTGGAGTTTGACTGCGCAGGTCTCAACGTCGGAGATATGAAAGACGAGGTCAAAGGCATTTTGCTTGCGCAAAACGTCACGTATTCTACGATCGAAGAGTGTCTGCAAGTCGGAGCCAATTTGCTTATTACGCATCACCCATGCGTCTTTGGCGAAGAGCCTGACGAGTATATGCAAAGACTCGTCGCAAAGGCAAAAGAGTATGGGGTGAATTTGTATTCCTGTCATACCAATCTCGACTGTTGCGACGGCGGACTTAACGACTTCGTCGCAAAGAAGTTGGGTATGCAAAACGTAAGCGTTATCGACGGTTGCGCAAGGCAGGGAGATATCAAGCCTGTTTGGCTAAGAGACCTTGCAGAGCAGGTAGGAAAAGCGCTTGCCGACGATTGTGTAAAATACGTGGGCGACGGAGAAAAGATTATAAAAAAAGTTGCGTTGTGCACGGGCGCAGGCGCAAGGGACGAAGAACTTGTCCTAATCGCTAAAGACAACGGCGTCGACTGTATAATAGGCGGAGAAAGCAAGTTGTCTATTGCGCTTATGGCAAAAGACTTGGGAGTAGGTGTGATCGACGTGGGACACTTTACGAGCGAAATAGCATGCGTAGAGATTTTTAAGGATTGGCTTAAGGACTACGCGTATATGACAAAAGTCAGTAAGACGGATATAGATCCGTACAAACCAATAAAATAAGAGCCTTATCGGGCGGAAGGAGTAAAATATGAGTATAGAGAAAATGTTGAAGTATCAAGAGACGGATATGCGTTTGATCAAACTTGAGAACGAACTTAAGAACAGCGAGTGCGCAAAGAAAATGATAGCATTTCAATCTGCGACGAAAAAATCTTTTGACACTTTGACAAGCATGAACGACGTGGCAAAAAACAATATGGACAGTATCGTAAAGCATAAGACGAAATATGAAGAGATTATCAGACAGATAGATGAAATTTCCAACGAAACAGTGTCGGAAAGTGACGACAAACAACTTGAGTATTATGCAAAACAACTCGAGAAGCTTTATCAAAGTCTTGAAGATATGGAGAAAGAAATTGCCAAAACGGGCAAAGACCTTTCCGACGCAGGCTACAGATACGGCAAAGAATACGAGCAAGCAGGCAAGTCTTCGGCAGGTTTCAGAAGATACACCGAAGAATTTAACAAACTCAAAAAAGAAAAAGCCGTTGAGGCAAACGATATAATCAAAGAACTCAAGAATATGGAAACGGCGCTTGACAGAGAACTGTTGGATAAATACAAGAAGATAAGAGCAAGCAAGCGTCCCGTATTCGTGCCTTTCCACAAGCCCAATATTTGCGGCGGTTGCGGTATGGAAGTGGCGCAAGACGTCATCAACAAACTTGGCGAGGGTAGAAAGATCCAAGAATGTCCCAACTGCGGCAGAATAATCTACAATCAAGATTGATATGAAGAAGTTAAATGCTAAAGACAACGTAATAAAACCTGCAATCATAGGCGCCGTAGTAGTCGTACTCGGCGTCGTATTGCTCGTATATTATAGATATTTTGCAAAGAGCGCTAGCGCGGCAAGCTACGTCGTATCTGCATTGGCGCTTGCGGCAGGCGTAGCAATAACCGTGTCTTCGATATTGAGAATATTCAAAATCAAAAACGACCAAAAGATAATGGAATTGGGAGAGCGGACGACGGCTACTTTTATCTCGTACAATTCCAATAAGACATCTGGCAAGGTTGCGATTTATTACATAGAGTATTCTTATGAAGTCGACGGTAAGAAATGCGTTTGCAAAAGCTCCAGTCAATTCAATTGGTACGAGGTGCTTACTCTCAAAGTCGTCGGGCAGTTTCCTATCAAGACGTATAAGGGAAAGAGTATGCTCGATTGCGATCTTATGCAAATGCACCTCGACAACAGAGAGGCGGTGGCAGAGCTCAACGCAAAGTATGAGCAAGCGCTTGAAGAGTTGGTAAACAAATAGTATATGTTGTCATTGACGCTCACTGCTTATGTCATTTCGACCGAAGTGGAGAAATCTCTATATTTATGGTCGAGGTAATATCAAATTGATATTATATTATAATATAAATA
>CAMWVR010000066.1 GCA_947177795.1 uncultured Clostridia bacterium
ATGCCTTTTCGCAGGCAGTCAGTAAAAGTATACTTTTTTTGGAATGGGGTAAAATCGGCATTAAATTAGAATTTTATCGGTTGAGATTTCTCCATTTCGCTTCAGTCGAAATGACAGCGAATCGTCATCTCGAGCGTAGTCGAGAGGTCTCTATCGATATAAAAAAGAGTAATTCACTCGAACTACTCTTTTTATTATATATATTATTTTATCAATATTATTATAATTTATTTCTTGACGGGCTTATTCTCTTCTTTGCTCAAAATCTTGGATCTGTCTTGCAACACGTTGAAATTGGCAAGATCGTCATAGGGATTTGATGCGATACCCACGTTGAGAAGTCTTGGGATATCGTAAGCTCTCCAAGGCACTTCGTCTTTTGGCGGATGCACGATAAAAGTCATCGTCTCCTTTGTCGTGGGATGAACAAATTTGACTTCAGTCGCCCAAAGTCCAAGATTGTGCTTAAATGTTGCAGGCGATGCGCCGTATTTGCTGTCGCCGAAAAGCGGCAATCCCAAAGACGCCATTTGCACTCTGATTTGGTGCGAACGCCCCGTATGCAAAGCAATCTTGAATAGCGAAAAGCCTTTGACTTCTTGCAAAAAAGCATAGTCTAGCAAAGCAAGTTTTGCGCCGTCCGTCGCTTGCGGAACTATCTGCACTATATTCTTTGCTTGGTTTTTCTTAAGGTAGTGTTTGAGTTGACCGTTGCGTTGTTTGGGCACTCCGCAGGATACGCAAAGATACTTCTTCTCAAATTCTCCGCTCTTAATCTCCTCGGACAGTCTCGCCGCAGCCTTAGAAGTCTTGGCAAATACCATTACTCCGCCCGTAGGTCTGTCAAGTCTGTGTATCAAGCCGACGTATGCGTCGCCCTCTTTGTTGTACTTGTCAATGAGATACTCCTTGACGATCGTCAGCATATCCTTGTCGCCTGAGCTGTCCGCTTGCGACGGAATATTGCAGGGCTTGACCACCACGATTACGTGATTGTCTTCGTATATTACAGCTAAATCTTTGTACGTAAATTCTAACATTTGTACCTCTTATATAGGTTGAGATTTCTCCACTTCACTTCGTTTCGGTCGAAATGACATTAGGTTTGTCATTTCGAGCGCAGTAGAGAGATCTAATCCGATTATTTATTATACTGTAGAGATTTCTCCACGCCGCTTACGCTCTGGTCGAAATGACAGAAACGCGAGCGTCAGTGACATTATGTTTTATAATTTTGACGTCACATCAGCCGCACGCGAACGCGGAGAGTGCCGGTATTTTTGTCCGTGCGAAGGCGAAATGAAGTCGTCAAGTGTACTTGCCGTACACGTCGACTTCTTGAGACCTGACGTTAGGGCAAAAAGAGCGGCGCTATACGCGTTCGCCTCATTTACACCACAGACCACTACACCCACACGGCAATATTAGCCCCTCTTGCGTTGGCAGTCCCACTTCATACGCCTCACTCTTCCCGTCAAAGTCTTTGAGACAGATTCTCAAAAGATTGTCGATGACTTGCGGTTGAAGTCCCGTAGTATATGAATTGATAAGAAAGAAAAGCGGCTTGTCTGAAAGCACTTTGACGCACTCTTTGACAAGGTCGAATATGCAATCTTCGAGTTTCCACACTTCTCCGTTTGCGCCTCTGCCATAAGAGGGCGGATCCATTATGATAGCGTCGTATTTGTTGCCCCGTCTTATCTCTCTTGCGATAAACTTGTTGCAGTCGTCGACGATATAACGTATTCTGTCGCTTGGCACACCGCTGAGATTTGCATTGGTCTTTGCTCTGTCTACCATTGCTTTTGCAGCGTCCACGTGAGTGACTTGCGCTCCCGCTTTGGCGCATGCGACCGTCGCTCCGCCCGTATAGGCAAAGAGATTGAGGACTTTTATCTGCCGTCCGCTACCGGCAATCAACTTTTGCATTATATCCCAATTTACGGCTTGCTCGGGAAAGAGTCCCGTATGCTTAAAGCCCATAAGTTTGAGAGAAAACTTAAGTCCTTTGCGCTCAACGGTAAAGTTGTCGGGCACGTTGCCCTTATACTCCCATCTGCCGCCGCCTTGATTGGATCGGATATATCTTGCGTTGATAGCCTTATGCTTGTCCAAAGGCGTATCGCTCTTCCATATTATCTGCGGATCGGGTCTAAGAAGTACGAGGTTTCCCCACTTCTCAAGCTTTTGACCGTCGCCCGTCGCAATTATTTGATAATCTTTCCAATCGGTGGCAACTTTTATCATTATTATACCTTTGCTACGACGATAGTCACGCTTTCGCCGTTGATATCGAGTTCTTTAGAGTATCCGTCGAACAAGCCTTCGGTAAGAGCGTCGCAAAGTACGCCGTCGCAAATGCTCTTGTCTGCTTTGAGTACTTCCACGCACTTGCCTGCGCCCTTGTATCCTATCTTGATATGATCTACGACTTCAAAGCCCGCTTCCTTTCTCATAGTCTGAATCTTGGAAGTAAGTTCTCTTGCGATACCTGCATTGATAAGTTCTTGCGTAAGATTGGTGTCGAGTACCACCGTCATAGCCATATCGCTCTCCAATGCGTAACCGCTCTTGTTGATAGGCGTGATGAGCAAATCGTCTTTGCCAAGCTCTACCGTGACGCCGTCTACGTCAAACTTATATACTTCTCCGCCGTTTACGCAGTCGACAATCTCGCTTGCATTGTTGCAGGTGGAAAGGAATTGACGTATTCCGCCGAGTTGCTTGCCGTACTTAGGTCCGAGCGTCTTGAGTTGAGGCTTGAGTTCGTAAGTCATGAACTTAGACTTGTCTTTTACTATCATACACTTGCCCACGTTGAGTTCGTCGGCAACCAAATCAAGTATGTTGACGTCGCTGACAGTCTTTTCCGTGAGAATATACACTTCGGAAAGCGGTTGACGGTTCTTGATATTAGCCTTGTTTCTTGCCGCTCTGCCGAGTTGGACTGCGTCAAGCACGAATTGCATATCATTCTCAAGATCGCTGTCAACCATAGACATATCCGCAACGGGGAATTCGCAAAGGTGCACGCTCTCGGGAGCGTCCTTAAAGAATCCTCTCACAAGATTTTGATATATATTCTCCGCCATAAACGGAGTGAACGGCGCAACGGTCTTTGCGAGCGTAACCAATACGGTATACAAAGTGGTATAAGCCGCCGCCTTGTCATCGGTCATATCGCTTGCCCAATATCTCTCTCTGCCTCTGCGGACGTACCAATTGGAAAGTTCGTCTACAAACTGAGCGACGTCTCTTGCGCTCTCCGTGATCTTATAAGCGTCGAGATACTTGTCTACCTTGTCAACCAAAGTGTTGAGTTTGGAAAGCACCCACTTGTCCATGTGCGACAACTTGCAATCCTTGAGAGAATACTTGCTTGGATCGTACTTGTCGATATTTGCGTAAAGCACGAAGAAAGAATAGGTATTCCACAACGTGCCCATAAACTTGCGTTGGCACTCCGAAACGTTTTCTGCGGCAAATCTCGACGGCAACCAGGGAGCCGACGAAGAATAGAAATACCATCTTACGGCATCCGCGCCCTGCACGTCAAGCACCGACCACGGGTCTACGACGTTGCCCTTGTGCTTGGACATCTTGATACCGTTCTTGTCGTTGACGTGACCCAACACGATACAATTCTTGAACGGAGCTTTATCAAACAAAAGCGTGGATATCGCAAGCAACGTATAGAACCAACCTCTCGTTTGGTCTACCGCTTCGCTTATAAAGTTGGCGGGAAATTGCTGCTCGAATATTTCTTTGTTCTCAAAAGGATAGTGAAGTTGAGCAAACGGCATACTTCCGCTGTCAAACCAGCAGTCCATAACTTCGGGAGTGCGTTTCATCTCTCCGCCGCACTTACACTTGAAGGTAACTCTGTCGATATAAGGCTTGTGAAGCTCTATATCCTCTTTGAGTCCGCCGAGCTCTCTCAATTCCGCTCTGCTGCCCACTACCTTGATCTCTCCGCAGTCGGGACATACCCAAATAGGAAGCGGAGTTCCCCAATATCTCTCTCTCGACACGCCCCAGTCGATGACGTTTTCGAGGAAGTTACCCATACGTCCCGAGCCTATCGCAGGAGGCATCCAATTGACGGTGGCGTTGTTCTTGAGAAGTCTGTCTCTGACTTCCGTCATCTTGATGAACCAACTCGATCTTGCATAATACAAGAGCGGTGTGTCGCATCTCCAGCAGAAAGGATAGCTGTGTTCAAACAACAGTTCTTTAAAAAGCAATCCTCTCTCCGCCAAATCATTGATGACGAGTTTGTCTCCGTCCTTGACAAATATGCCTTTCCACTCGCCGAGAGCCTCGACGAATCTGCCTCTGTCGTCTACCATCTGCACAAACGGCAAGCCGTATTTTCTGCCCACCTTTGCATCGTCTTCGCCGAATGCGGGAGCGATATGTACGATACCCGTACCGTCCGTCAAAGTGACGTAAGAGTCGTTGGTAATATAGTATGCTTTGCTCTTCGTATCGTTGGTGTCGTAAAGAGGGATATATTCTTCTCTTTCATATTCTTTGCCAAGCTTGACGCTGATCGTCTCGTACTCTTCAAACAAAGTGGGAGCAAGCGCCTCGGCAAGCACGTATATTTCGCCGCCTACTTTTATCTCGACGTAGTTCTCTTCGCCGTTCATACACAAAGCCACGTTGGAAGGCAAAGTCCAAGGCGTGGTCGTCCAAGCAAGGAAGTATCCGTCGTTGTTCTTTCTCTTGAACTTGACGAAAATGGATTTTTCCTTGACGTCTTTATAGCCTTGAGCGACTTCGTGAGAAGAAAGCGCCGTTCCGCATCTTGGGCAATAAGGCACAATCTTGTGACCTTTGTAAATCAATCCCTTGTCTGCGATGGTCTTGACCGCCCACCACACCGATTCGATATAGTTGTCGTCGTAGGTGATATAAGGGTTGTCCATATCCACCCAATAACCTACTCTGTCGGACATCTTTTCCCATTCGCCCTTGTATTTCCAAACGCTCTCTTTGCACTTCTTGATAAAAGGTTCGATACCGTATTTTTCTATCTCAGGCTTGCCGTCAATGCCGAGAAGTTTTTCCACCTCAAGCTCTACGGGCAGACCGTGAGTATCCCAACCTGCTTTTCTCGCAACGTAATATCCCTTCATCGTCTTGTATCTTGGGATAATGTCTTTCATTACTCTCGTCAAGATATGACCGATATGCGGTTTGCCGTTTGCCGTCGGCGGACCGTCGTAAAACGAGAATGATTCTTTGCCTTTGTTCTTTTCCACACTTTTTTCAAAGATTTTGTTTTGTTTCCAAAACTCTATGACTTCTTTTTCTCTTTGACAGAAGTTCATTGAGGAATCGACCTTTTTGTACATTTTTGCCTCCAAATTCTGATCTATATGCTAAAATTATTTTTCTTCTTTGTTGCCGTCTTCTTCCTCGACGTTGACGAGGACTTCGGCTTTTTCCACGACGGTGTTGTCCATCTTCTTGACCGTAATCGCAAGATTTTCAAAGTTGACGATGTCGCCCACTTGCGGCAGTCTGTTGAGAGCGTAAGCGATATATCCGCTCAAAGTAACGGTGTCGTATTCCGTCCCCTCTTCGTTGACGTCGAAATACTCGAAGAACTCTTCGAGATTTGTTTCGCCAAGCACGATGTACTTGTCTTCGGCAAGCTTGACAAAAGGCTCTACGATCTCGTCTCTCTCGTCGTATATCTCGCCCACGAGCTGCTCCAATATATCTTCGAGCGTAACTACGCCCATTGTTCCGCCAAATTCGTCGACAACAATTGCAAGGTGTCTCTTCTCCACTTGCAGCTTACGCAATACGTCGCTTATCCTCATGCTGTCGGGCACGTAAATGACGTTCTTGGTCATGATCTTGGAAAACTTCGTTGCGCCGTCGATATACGCCTCGTAAAAGTCTTTTTGATTGATGACGCCCACTATCGTGTCTATATTGTCCTTGTATACGGGAAGACGGGAATAACCGCTCTCCTTAAAAGTCTTCATAACTTCAGCCATAGAATCGTCTATCGCAACAGCCTCGACGTCGACTCTGGGAGTAAATACGTCGCGCACCGTCATACTGTCGAATTCTATCGCCGAACGGATAAGGTCGCCTTCGTATTCGTCAAGACCGCCTTCCGTCTGCGCCTCGTCTACGTAAGTGATAAGCTCTTCGTCCGTGATATTCTCATTGCCCTTTTTCTTGAAGATCTTGCCGAGAAGTTTTTGCAACAAGCCCATGAGCCACACAAGCGGGAACAGCACGTAATAGAGCGCCAAGATAAACGGAGCAGTGATTCTCGAAAAATATTCGGGACTGCGCTTTGCCAAAGACTTTGGAATAACTTCGCCGAATATCAGCACGACCACAGTGATGACTATCGTGGACACCACTCCGGCAACGTCTTGCCTTATTATCAAAGCTGAAAACATGATCGTCGCCAAAGTCGACGCCGTGATATTGACGATATTGTTGCCAATCAAAATAGTAGATATGAGAGCGTCGAAATGCTCGCTCAAAAAATATACTTTTGCGTACTTTTTCTTTTGCGTCGTATAAAGATTTTTAAGTCTTATTCTGTTGAGAGAAGAAAACGCCGTCTCCGTCGAAGAAAAAAATCCCGACAAAAAGACCAATATGATAATTGCGACCAAATATCCTATAAGCCGCGAAGGATCCAATGCGCTTGATGCCAATAAAGGAACAACCATAGCAGTTACTGTATACTCCTAAAAATTTATAAATTATAATAATTATATTACAAGATATACGCTTTGTAAAGTATTTTCAGTACATTTATGAAATACTGCGATTAGTGACTATACGGATTAGATTTCTCCACTTCACTTTGTTTCGGTCGAAATGACGTTAGGTTTATTATCTATATGTCATTTCGAGCGAAGTCGAGAAATCTCAATACTTGTATGTCATATTGAGCGAGCGTAGCGAAGTCGAAATATCTCAATCGGATAGAGACCTCTCGACTTCGCTCGAGGTGACGGGGCGCACGTCACAACCCACAAATACGCAATAACTTTGGCAAAAGCAAAGTGATTGCTAAACGTACGGTTGGGCTTCGCCCTACCGACCAAACGAAAATGTCGCAACGCTCCATTTTGTCGGTACTTATTAAGCGGTTAAACCTCTCGACTTCGCTCGAGGTGACATTATATGTTGAATACGACGTAAAATTGCCTGCCGCAACTTCCCGAATCAGTTGGTTGCGACAGGCTTTTGAGACTTCGACTAAGCGGCTCTCACAATATCAAACTATATCTTATGCCTCCCTGTCCCATGTATGCCTGATAAACAGAGCAACGGACCTTGGCAGGGCAAGATTTTATCAATCCGACGAGAGCCTGCGTCGACACGCCTTGAATTCTCAACGCAAGTCCGCAAGACTGCGTCAAACTTCTCGGCGCATTGACCGTCGCGCTTATTACGCCTCTCGACGATAAGTAACTGCGCATTGCCAGCGCATCGTTTCGGGAGCGAAATATAATAAGAGTATAAATCATGACTTCCTCCTTGGTATTTATGTAACTCGCTCCTAATACAATATATTAGAACTAAAATAATTTTGTGAGGGAAAAATGATATATTTAGACAACGCCGCAACTTCAAGATTCAAGCCCAGACGTATGTTTGACGAGATGTTCAAACAGCTCTCCTATTCCGCCAACCCCGGACGAGGCGGTCACAACGATTCTATAGATACGGCAATAAAGATATACGACACTCGTCAATTACTTAAATCATTACTCGGCTGCGATGAAAGGTACGAACTCATCTTTACTTCCAACTGCACGGAAGCGTGCAATCTTGCGATATTCGGATATCTATTCAACTTCAAAAATCAACACGTGGACGTAGTTTTTACGTCAAACGAGCATAATTCCGTAGCCCGTCCGCTCTATCAACTTAAAAATATGATGGACATCAATCTCATCGAAGTCACTCCCGACAAAGATGGCGTGATATCTCCCGTCGCCGTTGCCAACGCAATTACGGCTGATACTAAATTGATTTGTGTCAATCATATTTCCAACGTCACGGGCAATATGACTGACGTATTTCAGATAGGCAAAACGGCAAAATTACACAATATCCCTCTGTTTGTAGACGGAGCGCAGTCGCTGGGACACGTGGCTTTGGATGTGATAGAAAACAATATTGCCTTTCTTGCAGGCGCAGGACATAAGGGCTTGCACGGTTCGCAGGGCACGGGCTTTTTGGTATACGACACGGCTTACGACTTGCTCCCTATCCGTTACGGCGGTACGGGTACGCATAGCGAAAGCCTATCTCAACCGACGGTGCCTCCCGATGCTTACGAGTCGGGCACGGTCAACAGCGCAGGCATAATAGGCTTGGGCGCAAGCGCAGAATGGACGTATCAAAACCTTGCAAAGATATCCCTCAACACGAGATATCTGACGGGAGAACTGCTCTACGGACTCAAACAAATCAAGAACGTGAGACTGTATTCGTCACAAACCACGGGCGTCGTCTCCTTTAACTTCAAAGACTACTCTTCCACCGACGTAGGCGATTATCTCAATGAACACGATATCGCCGTGAGATGCGGTCTGCACTGCGCTCCGCTTATCCACACCCAATTGGGCACGTTGGAATGCGGAACCGTCAGAGTAAGCGTAGGATATAACAACAACATAAAAGATATTCATGCGCTTTTGAGACATATCGACAACTTAAATAGATAAATGCGTAACCTTCAACGATTTTAATTCATAATATAAACGAGGTGGCTCAATGGATATGGATTTTGCTAAGATGATGCAAATGATGAACGCTATGAACGGCGGCGGCAACAAAGATATGTCTATGCTCATGCAACTTTTGCCAAAAATGATGAACGGCGGCAGCTCAAATCCCGCTCCGCCGACTCAAATCACGCTCAACGCCGAAGAAGTCAACAAAAGTATATTCAAGCTATATCAAGATCAACAGTAAAAATATGGACGAAATAGGTTAAAGGAATTTATGAAAAAGAATAACAATACTTCAAATCAAGGCTTTTATAATTGGAATACTTCAAATAATGCAGGCGCTACTCCGTCTTTTGACTTTTCGCAAATGACACAAAGCGACGCCACGCAACCTACGCTCGAAAGCGAAATCAATAAGTATTCTCATATGTCCGAAGAAAGACTTATGCAAGAGATGTTTGCTCTCGTCAACGCAGGCAGACAAAACGGTACGCTTGACAATGCAAAACTCGAAGAATTTTTCAATTCCGCAAGTTGTATGTTGAGCAGCGAGCAAATTGTCAAGTTGAGATCTTTAATCGATATGGCAAAGCAATCTTAATTGTTTTGCCATGTCAAGACTTTTAATCCTCTTGCGATAACTTTTCCATATACTCCTCGACAAGTTGCAATTTTTCTTTAGGTAATTTTCTTATCATTTCTATAAATTCAACTTCTCCTGGAGTAAATGAAAACTTGATTTGTAATTTTATAATTCCACTATGTTGATT
>CAMWVR010000067.1 GCA_947177795.1 uncultured Clostridia bacterium
GAAATATGAAAATTTTGCGTTAAAATTAGTATTTTTTATAGATTAAAAGAGCCAATCGAAAAATAATTCGATTGGCTCTTTACAAAGATTCTTCGACTTCGTTTCACTACAGTCGAAATGACATATTATATTTTCACTCGAGCGCAGTTATTTTTGTTTGCGTTCAATTACTCCGCCGCCCAGACAGACGTCGTCGACGTAGACTACGGCGTACTGCCCCTCGGCTATCGCGCGTTGAGGCTCGTCAAAGACAAGTCGCAATCCGTCGCCCTCAACTATTGCCGTAGCGTTTTGCTCGGGCTGACGGTGACGTATTCTTGCCGTACACCTAAAGGTAGTCTCCTTTGGCTTGCAGGTAATGAAATTGAATTTATCACACTCCAACTTAGAGTGATATATCATAGATTGGTCGCCTTGGGAGACGTAAAGCACGTTCTTCTCCACGTCTTTGCCTATGACAAACCAAGGTTCGCCGTTGCCGCTGCCGCCTATGCCAAGTCCTTTTCGCTGACCGACGGTATAATAGAATACGCCGTCGTGTCTGCCCACGACTCGCCCGTCCAACGTCTTGATGTCGCCCTCTTGCATGGGAATATATTCGCTCAAGAACTTTCGAAAATTACGCTCGCCTATAAAACATATGCCCGTGGAATCTTTTTTGTCGGCTGTGGAAAGACCGAACTTGAACGCCAACGCTCTGACTTCGCTCTTCTCCAATCTGCCCAAGGGGAACAACACCTTGTCAAGTTGAGCCGAAGAGAGCTGATTGAGAAAATAAGTCTGATCTTTGTTGGTATCTTTTGCTTTGAGAAGATAGTTGAGTCCGTCGTCTGCGTGCAAAATATCGCAATAATGCCCTGTGGCAATATAATCTGCTCCCATAGACAAAGCGTGCTTGACAAAGGGCGCAAATTTGACCTCCTTGTTGCAAAGCACGTCGGGATTGGGCGTCCTGCCCTTTTTGTATTCTTCGACAAAGAGCTTAAATACTCTCTCGTAATATTGATCTGCAAAGTCCACGCTGTAATAAGGTATGCCTATATCGTTGCACACCTTGCGTACGTCGTAAAAATCTTCGTCCGCCGTGCAACAACCGCTCTCGTCTTTTTCGTGCCAATTGCGCATAAAAAGCCCAATGACTTCATAGCCCTGCTCTTTGAGAAGCAACGCCGTCAACGAGGAATCGACTCCTCCGCTCATACCTACTACTACGCGTTTTTTCATAACTGTATTGTAGCACAGCGTAATATCGTATTGCAAGCAAAGTGTTCAACGTAATAAGTTTTAGTCACCGCAAGATTATTATACTGTTGAGATTTCTCCATTACGCTTCGCTCCAGTCGAAATGACATTATATTTTTGTCACCTCGACCGTAGCGGAGAGGTCTATATCCGATTACAAGGCACGTTTCTCCACGTTGTTTATATTGACATTTTGCTCAAATAGGTGTATC
The DNA here is from genome assembly GCA_947177795.1 of uncultured Clostridia bacterium. GTDB lineage: Bacteria > Bacillota > Clostridia > Christensenellales > UBA3700 > RACS-045. The sequence continues at coordinate 1,455 of CAMWVR010000067.1, forward strand.
ATTGAATTAAATAAAATTTGCGAGGCGGAATTATGAACATAGATTTTTTTAAAAAAGAAAAAGTAGCAAAGATGAAAGAAAAAGACAAGGACGCCGTGTCTGCGCTCAACGTGGTCATCAACAAGATCATGCTCTCTTCTATTGAAAAACGCGCCAAGGGCGAAGAACTCAGCGAGGGCGATATTCTGTCTCTTCTCCAAAAGACGGAAAAAGAATTGATCGAAGAAAAGTCTGGTTTTGAAAAAGCAGGCGCAAGCTACGCCGACAAGGTGCAAAGCCTTGAAAATCAAATCGCTACGGTCAAGAGCTATCTCCCGCAGATGATGAGCAAAGAAGAAATCAAAGAAATCATTCTCTCTCTTGACGACAAATCAGTGCCCGCCGTAATGCGTCACTTCAAGACGACTTATGCAGGCAAGTGCGATATGAAAGAAGTCAACGAAATTTTGAGAAGTCTTTAATCATTATATATATATTTAATATTATACGTAACTTAAAATGTGTGTACAAATTCGTACACACATTTTTAATATAACTGATATTTTATTTGATTTAGATATTTCGACTCCACTACGTTCCGCTCAATATGACTCGTTTAAAGCATAAGTATCGCCTTGAACGAGTCACTCTGAGCGGAGTCGAAGGGTCTATTTGTCACCTCGACATATTTTCTGTCACCTCGAGCGTAGTCGAGAGGTCTAATCCATATTTACCTACATAAATCTGCACAAAAGGCACGCCATAATCGCGCCGAAATAACACGCAATCAAGGATATTGGTATCGCATAGCGCAATTTCTTGACTTTCGTCGTGGAAAAATATACCGTGCCTACGTAAAAGACAGTTTCGCTCGCTCCGACAATTACGGACGCGCAACGGGAAATATAAGCGTCTGCGCCATGGGTCTTGTATATGTCTTCAAGCAACGCAAGCGAACCGTTGCCCGATAGCGGACGGATAATGAGAAGCTCGCAAAGCTCTTCGGGAATACCCAAAAAGGTCAAGACGGGCGACATGATTTTTGCAAAATATGCGTTGAGTCCGCTCAAAGAAAACAGCTCCACGGCAATCAAGACGGCGCAAATATACGGAAATATCGACAGCACTATCGATAGACTTTCTTTACTACCCTTTACAAAATTGTCATATATGGGCACTTTTTTGACAAATGCGACGACTATCACGAGAAGTATGAATATGGGAAGTATGTATTTGCTCATATCTTTTTCCTCTCATTGCAACTTACGAAAAGCGGTTTTCTCGGCTCAACGATTTCGGATTTGTCTTTTTTGCGAGTAAACAATGCGCAGAGTTTTGCAAGAACTACGCCCGTCACGGTGGAAATCAAAGTGGCAAGCAACGACGGCAAGATTATGTCAGACGGCGCATTGCTGCCTGCCGACGCGCGCAAGCCTATTATAGTCGCAGGAATAAGCTGAATCGACGTGGAATTGACGACCATAAAAAGTATCATATTGTCGGTGGCTTTTTGAGAGCCGTCTTGCATGCATTCCATTGCCTTGATGCCGAGCGGCGTCGCAGCTCCTCCCATACCCAGAAGATTTGCCGAAAAATTGAGCGTGATATACTCCAAGGCAAGGTCGCTCTCCCCCTTGAAAAGCCTTTTGGTCAGAGGTCTAAACAACTTGTTGAGAGCCTTGTTGAGTCCGATGCCGTCCATGAGCGAAAGTATCGACAGCCATATCGCATAAATGGCAATGAGCGTAAACGCCAAAGTCAGCGCATTGTTTGCCCCGCCTATCATTATGGAAAATGCGCTCTCGGGCGCAACTACGACGAGCATTATCAAAGACGCCAATATCATTATCGTAAAAACTAAGTTCATAATGCAACAACTCCCATACGAAATTGTATGAGAGTTGAACTACGTTTATTACTTTTATAATAAGTTAAATCAAACCGCCTATTATTTCAATTGAACGAAATTCTCCGCCGTCACTGCGACGTCGACGGTCATATCTTCGCCGTCTCTCGTGAGATAGAACTTGAGCAAAGTCGTCGCCCCTGCCTTTGCTTTCCACAATGCGTCGGGAAGAGAGAAACTGCGAGATATCGCATATTTGTTGCCGTCAAACTCCACTGCGTTGAGAATATCTCCCTCTTGCAAAAGTCCGATTACCAAAGAGCCTTCGTCAATTACGCCCACTGCAATCTCTTCCACAACGTTGACGGTATTTGTCGCAACGTCATAGACCGATTTTGACGAATTGATAACTCCGCTTATGCCAAGATACAACTTCTTGATATATCTGCTATCATCTCCGTCGCAATGCGCAATCGCATAATCGGCTATGCCTGTCACGACGTCGACGGGAATTGCGTATCCCATATTCTCTATGCTCGTGGAAGAAGCTTTTGCGTTGACGATGCCGATGAGCTGACCCTTTGCGTTGTAAAGTCCGCCGCCGCTGTTGCCCGAATTGATTGCCGCATCAACGCGGATTACTCTCGTGGATACGGTATATCCCGTCGAAGAATCGCCCACGGACACGTTTTCGCTGTCGACGCTGACCACGCCTTGAGTGACGGATATTTTTATGTCGCTGCAAGAGGTAAAGTTACTGCTCGTTGCGGGATTGCCGACGGCGATACACGTCGAGCCTGCGACGATATCTTTGCCGCTCGCCACGTCTGCGGCTCTTGCGCCGCTGTTCTTGATGATATCGCTGTCCTCGACTTTAAGTATAGCAACGTCGTAGTCGTAAGCTCCGCCGATATATTTTGCGGGTATAGCTTGGTCGTCGTTCTCATAGCCGTATAGAAAAACTTCTATGTCGCTGTAGATTCCGCCGACGCTTGTCAAATTGGAGTTGTATACGACGTGATAGTTGGTAATGATATAAGCGCTGCCGGTGTCTTTGTTGAGCTTGTAAATCACGCCCGACCCGATTGCCGATATTTCCGTCTTTTTGCCCCAATAACTCGTATAATAATCCGATACGTACACCTTGACGGCTGACAAAAGCGCAACGTTGGCAGCAACCTGCGAATCGGAATATACCGTGAGGTATGAGTTCAAAAAGTCAAGATACGACCCGTCAAACCCCTCTTGCACCGCCTTGTCGTAAAGTTGAGTCACGTCCGCCACGCCGTCGGCGCCGTCTCTGCCGTCCGCTCCGTCGGTTCCGTCGACGCCCTTGAGACTGTCAAGCCACTCGTCAAGACTGCCCTCAAAGCCTTGCTCCACAGCCAATTCATAAGCCGACTTGCCTGCTTTGCCGTCGCACGCAACTAAAAATACGCACAATAATACAAAGACCAATACTGTCGAAATAATAAAAAGTTGTCGCTTTTTCATGTTGTTCCCCTGCGGCATTTCTGCCTAGTATATTGTCATTATTATATTATAAATCATAATAATTAACATTAAAATCAATAAAAGTTTTATTAAAAATTTTGTAAAATCAAAGCGACTGCAACAAATTCTCTTCTGTCGCAGTCGCCGATATTTGGTCAGTCTTTGTTAAAACTTGGCGGAAAAATTCTTGATGCTGTATCCGTTTTTCTCCAATACCTTGACTTGATTGGTAATGGATTCTACAAACTCTTCGTTGTTTTTGGTCTTTTGCATCATATTGAGAAGTTGATCCGTGGTGTCTTGCAAATCTCCCGTGGAAAGCATCTTGCGAAGCGCCCATACGCCCTCGAGCTCTTTTTGAGAAAGCAACAAATCCTCTCTTCTCGTGGACGAACGGTTGAGGTCGATCGCAGGGAAAATTCTTCTCTCGCTGAGTTTTCTGTCCAAAGTGATTTCCATATTACCCGTACCCTTGAACTCTTCGTAGATGACGTCGTCCATTCTGCTGCCCGTGTCGACCAACGCAGTGGCGATGATCGTGAGCGAACCGCCGTTTTCGATATTTCTTGCAGCTCCGAAGAATTTCTTGGGGCTTGCCAATGCGCCGGGATCGATACCGCCCGACAAAGTTCTGCCCGTGGGAGGAATGGTCAAGTTGTAAGCTCTTGCAAGACGAGTGAGCGAATCCATCATTATCACGACATCTTTGCCGAGTTCGACAAGTCTTCTCGCTCTCTCGATAAGAAGTTCCGACGCCTTGCAGTGGTGCTCGGGCATCTCGTCGAAGGTGGAGTAAATTACCTCGCCTTTTATCGATCTCTTCATATCGGTGACTTCTTCGGGGCGCTCGTCGACAAGCAATACAAAAAGCGTAACTTCCCTGTGATTTGTCGTAATGGAATTGGCGATCTTTTTGAGCAGCGTAGTCTTGCCGGCTTTTGGCGGAGATACGATCATTGCTCTCTGTCCCTTGCCTATAGGCGCAATCAAATCAAGGCTTCTGATAGCAAAGTCGCCTCTGGTCACGCTCTTTTCGGCGGTGTTTATTTCCAATCTCAATCTTTCTTTTGGGAATATAGGCGTCAAAGAATCAAAATGCGGTCGGCGTCTTAAACCTGCCAAATTAGTACCGCTGTCGCCTACGTAACCAACTGCCTTGTACTCTCCCGTACCGGGGATATCTCTGCCTCTCTCGTCTTGTTGATATATGATATCGTACTTGATTTCGGGATTTACTCTCTCGACCACCGTCAAAGCGGGAGGCTTGTTTTCGGCGTTTCTTCTTGCGATACCCACGACGTAGTCGCCTGCTCTGAGTCCCAGCGACTTGATTATCCTGCCCGATACGTAGACGTCTTTTTCTCCGCACTCGCAGTTTTCCGCTCTCAAGAAGCCATAGCCGTCGAGAATCTCCAAAATTCCGCTGCGCTCTTCGCTCTCAACGACGTTTTCTTTGACGGCTCCCTCGCCGTTTTGTTGAATCTTGCCGTCGTCGACAACGTTTTCCAAAACCTTTATCTCCGATTCTCCTTCGGATTTTACGCCGCCGGGAACAAACGCCGCAACGTCTTTGACGATGTTGGGCACTTCCGACTTTGCAGGTCTGCCTCTCTTGGTTTTTGGTTGAGCGGGCTTGCCTTCTTTGACACCGCCGCTCTGCATGAGTTCAAGATACGCTTCGATAAGCTGCTCTTTATTTTTCGTGCTGGGTGTGATTCCCACTTCTCTCACGATAGTACGCACGGAATGTATCGTCATATTCTGAAAATCTTCTCGGGTGTATCCGCCGACAGCCGTCGGTTCTTGCGCGGGCGCATTGCCAAGGTCGGCAATTTGCTCTTGAGGGGATTTGCTATTGGCAGTCAAAATACTCTCTATGAGATTCTCTTCAGACATATAAGATACGTTTTCCACGTTCTTTTTCTTGGCAATATCTCTCAATTCAAAGTAAGTCTTTGCCTTTAACTCCTCGCGAGTATAATCCTTTTTAATCATATGATCTCCTGTTTGTTTAATCGTATATCAAAGTCGATATATTATTTGATATTATATTATTTATTATATTATATACGTATTATTATTTCGTTGTATTTTAGACTTGAAGTCGAAGTCTTTATTTAAACTTTTGAACCGAAAAGTTTTGTGATTTATGTCGAATTTAAATAAAAATAATCTTTTGTCGCATCGCTTGCAAAGTCTTTGGTCTTTGCAAGCAACGCTTTTTACAAACTATTCTCAGAATACTTCTTCGTTGAACACCACGACGATAGTGCTGTCGCTGTCAAAATGCGCTCTGTCGAACTCAATCGACTGTCCGTCGACGCGTTTTATCTGCTCTTCGTCAAACAAATCGATAAATTCGTCGAGCTTCTCTATATCAACTTCGCTTCTTGACGTCTTGAAGTGCATTGGAATAACGACGTCGGGCATCATTATATCCACGTATTTCTTGGCTTGCTTTGCATCGATAGTATAATTGCCGCCCACGGGAATCATCAACACGTTGACCGATCCGATACCGTCGGCAAGTCTGACCGTGCATTCTTCGCCAATGTCGCCCATGTGACACAAGTCAACGCCGTCCATTCTGAATTTGAAAATTTTGTTTTCGCCCCTTTTTTTGCCGAGTTTGTCGTCGTGATAGGATAGCACCGACGAGATATCCACGCCTTTGACTTCCCAAAATCCGCACTCGCTTAATACCAAAGGCTCTCCGTCGACCCTCACAATAGCATTGTGATCTTTGTGTTGATGCGAACAAGTTACCACGTCGGCAGTAGTCTTCGTCATGTCAAAACCGACGATTTCTTTGTCAAACGGGTCAGTGACGATCGTCGTGCCCGTAGATTCCGTCAACTTGAAGCAAGAGTGCCCCAGCCATTCAATTTTCATTTTACTCCTCGCTTATATCCATTGCCAGCTGTTGAGGTTTGCCGGCATTAAATTTTTCGATAAGTTCGTGTATTTTGTCATGCGGGTCAAGCAATTGACCTACAGATTTATTTTGATCGATAGCGGCGATAATGTATGCGACAAACTTAGACATATCCGCTTGAACAAACCAATTCTTTTGCAAAAGTTCTTGCGTAGCGTACGTCAGATTGGTGGAAAGCACCGCATCAAAAAGACCTGCGTCATATGCCTTTTGGAACTTCTCCGGTCCTTCCGTGAAGAGCGCGTACGTTGCCGAAAGGAATATTCTGCGGCAGCCTGCGGCTTTCAACTCATTGCAAAGCTTGAGCATACTGTCGCCCGTTGCGATGATATCGTCTGCCACGAAGATATCTTTGTCCTTGACGTCGTTGCCGATATATTCGTGAGCGACTATAGGATTGCGTCCGTTGACTACGTTGGCGTAATCTCTTCTCTTATAAAACATTCCCAAATCGGTGCCGAGTACCGAAGCGTAATAGATATTTCTGCTCATTGCGCCTTCGTCGGGGCTGACTATCATGAAGTTGTCTTTTTTCATATTGATCTCGGGGAAAGTCTTGAGCAACGCCTTCAAAATCTGATAAGTGGGCATAAAGTTGTCAAAGCCCATGATTGGCACTGAATTTTGAACTCTCGGATCGTGAGCGTCAAAAGTGATGATGTCCTTGACTCCCATAAACTCGAGTTCTCTCAACATTTGAGCGCAGTCGAGAGATTCTCTTGCAGTTCTTCTGTGCTGTCTTCCGCCATAAAGCAGAGGCATAACTACGGTAATTTTGTTTGCCATACCTGCGCATGCGCCGATAATTCTCTTCAAATCCGAATAGTGATCGTCGGGCGACATCCTGTTGGGCGTGCCGAACATATTGTATTCTATAGAATAATTGCCGACGTCGCAAATAATAAACAAGTCTTTGCCTCTTATGCTGTCGATGATAAGTCCCTTGCCGTCTCCGGTAGTAAATCTAGGACAAGTGTTTTTTACCAAAAAAGTGTCCTTGAAAAACTTCTTTCCGTTTGTCTTTGCCTCGTTGTTGTACCAATTGACAAGGTATTGGTCAACCTTTTTGCCTAATTCGGCTGCTCCTTCCAAAGCCAATATAGCCATGTTGGAAGAGTCTTTTTCAAAACTGAATATAGACTCAAAGAATGGTCGCATTGTTGCCTCCGTATATTAAAAAAATTGTATCTATTGTATTGCAAAGATTATCAACGACTATACTTTTGCTGTCGTTGGCATAAAAACTATTTAGATTTTTACTATGTGAATCCATATAGCCTCACCGAAAAAATTGTAAATGCTTACTACAAATATGCTTTTACGTTGATATAATACCATAAAAAAAATTATAAATCAAGTGCTTGCGCTATCTATTGTTGACAATATTGAATGAATTTATTCGATTATTGTGCTTGACTAGAACATATTTTTCGACATTTTAAGTATTTTTTAACACATTATACGGATTATTATAATTATATTAGACTCATTCGACTCCACTTCGTTTCGCTCAATATGACTCGTTCAAGGCGTAACTTACACTTTAAATGAGTCATTCTGAGCGGAGTGCAACGAAGTCGAAGAATCTATTACTTCTTGCTTCTCATAGAGCGCTGCTCTCTGAGAAGCTCCTGATACCTCTCTATCTGATCGTCTCTCAAATCCACCATCTTCTTCGCTGTCTCAAAGGCTTGCTTATCGCTTACCACCACTTCCGTCTCTTTGACTCTCA
>CAMWVR010000068.1 GCA_947177795.1 uncultured Clostridia bacterium
AGCCTATAGTATGCTATAATTAAGAAAAAAGGAGTAAAACTATGCAAAACACTTTATTCAAAAAACTTGTTGCAACATCAATAGCGCTAATATTAATAATTGCATTAATGTTATGTCTTGTCCCAATTCAAAAAGCGTATGCCGATGAAGTAATTTGGGAAAAGATAGATTATGAAAATAATTTTAAAAATGAAATCACCGAAAGCGCCGATCTTGTCGGTGGAAACGTGGCAGAACTTACATGTTTAAGAAAATTTAAATATTTATACGTTTTTATAGCAGGTGCAGGCGGAATGGGCGGAGCCTCTTCTGACGGAAAAAGTGTTGGCTACGGCGGAGGTGGCGGAGCTTTTATTGTCGCCAAAATAAATCTTGCTGAAACAAAAGATTTTATAATTATATTAGGAAAAGGCGGCGGCAAGTTTGAATACAGCGAAAACGACGAACAAGAGTATGGAGAAGGATGCCCATCCTCTATTTGGGCATTTAGAGCCGGAACAGAAGAAAAACCATTTGCAATGGATGTTGTTGGTTGCACCGGCGGAAAGTGCGGCACTTCTTTAGAGCCAGGAAAAGGCGCAACGGCTTTGACTGAAAAACCAAAAAATAATCTAATGGAACTTATATATACGAAAGACGGCGTTGACGGCGGACAAGCATCTCACTCGTTTAGCGTTGATTTGGGATTTAGGACAGAACATTTTATATATCGTCCTACAGGAGCAAATCCATCCGGTAAAGGCGGCGGCGCGTCGGTTTACCACAGAGGCGGAGACGGCGGCGTAATGTTCAAAAACGGCTCTGACGGAACTATGGGCGCGGGCGGTGGCGGCGCCGGTAAAGGTGCAACCCAAGGCGGTTACGGCGGTGACGCATATATGGAAATTTACGGTAGTAATATATAATCATCTCTAATAAATTAAAAAAAACCAAAAGCCTTGAAAATTTCAAGGCTTTTGTCATTAATACTCACTATTGAGTTGTTGAATCATTTATTCAATAAGTTTAAAAAGCAATAATGTTTTTTTGTCAATATCATTTATCTTGCCAAAACCTTCAATAATTGCACATTCTATGCAATACTCCCCTACTTTTGCAGTGAATTAACTGCGTTGGCTTGCCACTTCGCAAATCAAGTCCGCGCATTTTTCCAAGCCAAGATATCCGCTGTCGAGCATCAAGTCGTAATTTTCTCTTGAGCCCCAAGTATTGTCTGTGAAGAGATTGTAGTGCCTTGCGCGTTCTTTATCCGACTTTTGGATCTCCTTTTTTGCCGTCTGCTCGTTCATGCCGTAAGAATTTACCGCGCGCTTTATGCGATGCTCTATATCGGAATATACGAATACTCTCAAAAGGTCGTCTCTGTCTCTGAGAATATAGTCGGCGCAACGTCCTACGATCACGCACGGACCTTTTTCGGCAAGTTCTTTTATTACTTTGACTTGCGCTTGATATATCTGACTTGATAGCGAAAGTATCTGATTGCCGTAGCCGTAACTCATACCCATACACAACTTGTAATATGCGCTGACTTTTTGCTCTTGCGACTTGACGAAATCAATGGCAAATCCCGATTCTTCGGCAGTCTTGTCGATGATTTCTCTGTCGTAATAAGGTATCCCGAATTTCATAGCGACGGTTCTGCCGATAGTGCGTCCTCCGCTGCCAAGCTCTCTGCCTATCGAAATAATCGTGTTCATAATACCCTTCCCACCTTTAAGTTAAGATACTTTTATAGTATTACAATTCAAGTAATTTGTCAAGATTGAATTTTCTTCGGAGACTGTAACTATACGCAAAACGCAGTCATATAATGCTGTGAAAGACGTATTTATCTCATATCGGTACATAAAATTTTTAAGGAGATCAATATGCCTTTTATTCAACGATATTCCGACGTCAAAAAGGGCGGAATAATATTTACGGGCAATACGCTGGGACTGAGCAAAGCCCCCAATCAAAACGCCCCCGGTACTGAAGGCTCTATAGGCGCTTTTATAACCCTGAACACTGCTCTGCAAGTGGGCGCGTTCCCTGCCGGCACTTCTCTGGACTATGCGCAGAACGGCTCTGCCGCCATTCTCAACCTGCCTGCCGGCGCAACGGTGCTTTACGCCGAACTCGTATGGGGCGGACTTTGCCGCTCGTCGGTCAACGACATCACAGCCTTGACCAACAACAGCGTTATACTTGCCACGCCTTTAGGCGATTTCAGCATAGCGCCCGACCCTGCGACGTCTCAAACTTTCAATATACCTGCCGGAGACATTACGGTTGGATTCTACGTGCGCAGCGCAAACGTAACCACTCACGTTCAAGCCGCTCTGAGCGGAACGTATTCCGTGCAAAGCGTGCCCGCCCTCATAGAGGCGCTTGACGATAGAACTGCCGACACAAATCACGCCGGCTGGACGCTTGCGGTAGCGTATGAAGACGCAAATCAAACTTTGAGAAATCTCACGATTTACAGCGGCGGCGCAGTGGTATCGCCAAATACGGGAAGCACGACTATCACGATATCCGACTTCCTCACTCCCGACGTACTGCCTATCACGGGTAAGATATTCGTCTCAGCTCAAGAGGGCGACGCAGTCCTTGAGGGAGATCAAATGCTCTTCGGTCAAAGCGTAGCCGACCTTGAAGTATTGTCGGGTCCCAACAATCCCGCAGACAACTTCTTTGCATCGCAAATCAACAATTCCAACGGAACGCTCGACACAAGCGGCACCTTCGGCACGCGTAACGCCAACGCCGCCGCAGGCACGAATACTTCCGCCTGCCGTCAAGGTTGGGACATAACCGCCGTGGACGTATCAGACAAATTGGCGGCAAGCCAAACGAGCGCCGTCGCCAGATTTACGAGCGACGGAGACCTTTACGTGCCCAACGCTCTCGCATTGCAAATCGACAGCAAGGGAGCAAATCTGACGGTGAGAAAATCCGCAGACAAAACTTACGCCGACGTAGGCGAAGAAATAACCTATACTCTTGAGATACAAAATACCGGCACGGTAGACGCAGTCAATGCCACCGTCAACGATATGTTGCCGCCCGAAACTACCCTCGTGGCAAATTCCGTGACCGTCGACGGAGTCCAATATGCAGGCGCATTGCCCGTCGTAATCCCCACGATTGCGCCAAATCAAACCGTCACGGTATCTTTCAAAGTGACCGTCAATTCTCTACCTGCCGTCAATCCGATATTCAATATCGCCAGAGTCGACTATGAATTCTTCCCGTTCACGGGCTACTCCGCCACGAGTTTTTCCAACTCCAATCCCGTAGCCGTGTATATAATCTTTCGCCAGATGACCAACGTCAAGAGCGTAGACAAAGCTTTTGCCGTCAAAGGCGATATCCTCAACTACACTTCCGTGATAAAGAATACGGGAAGCGTACCCGTGACCGACGTGATTTTCAAAGACGAAATACCCGTCGGTACGACCTTCGTCAACGGCTCGGTGCAAATCGACGGAGTAAGTTACCCTGCCTATAACCCCGAGACGGGATTCTTTGTGGCGAACCTGACGCCGCAGGCAAGCGCAACGATAACCTTTCAGGTACAAATAAACTAAGGAGATAATATATGATAATACCCAATCAATCCAATATAGCCTTTAACTACGTCTTGCCTGACGGACAGACGGTTGCGGCAAATCTTGACAGTAATATAGTCAACACCGAGGTGCTGACCTACTCCGTGCCAAAGGTAAAGAGCGGCGACAAGACGTTTTTGCAAGAGGGCGAAACTTCAAAGCACTCCGTCGTGATCACCAACAATTCGCAGACGCAACTGTTCAATCTCGTCTTCAAAGACGCGATGAGCAACGGCGCAACTTACGTCCCGGGAAGCGTCGAGGTCAACGGCGTAGCTCAACCCACTTACGACCCAATCGCAGGATTTGCTCTGCCTGCGCTCAACGCGGGTCAGGCTGTGACGGTAGCGTATACCGTGCAGGCAAACAACCCAATGACGCAAACTCCCGTGACGGACTTCGCCACGCTCAACTACACCGTCGACGACCCCAACAGAGGCAACGTCAATTTCTCTGAAAATACCAACACCGTGTCCGTGCAAATCATCTCCAACAGACTGACCAACGTCAAGAGCGTAGACAAGGCTTTTGCCGTCAAAGGCGACAACTTGCACTACACTTCCGTGATTACGAATACGGGTACGCTTGAAAAGACAGACCTCGTATTCACTGACGCAATACCTGCGGGCACGACTTTCGTCAACGGCAGCGTAAAGATAAACAACGTAGCATACCCTGCATATAATCCGCAGACGGGATTTGATCTGCCCGACCTTGCCGTCGGAAACGCAGTGACAGTAGAATTTGACGTGACGGTGAACTGATATGGCAACAATAACTAATTTATCCCTCGTTACGGATTACTCGGGCGACACTCCGATTACCACCGCAAGCAATCTCGTAACTACTATTGTGAATCAACCCAATCAACCGCCGTTTGTTCCGCGAATGGCGCCTTGTCCGCCATGTAATTGCGCATGTTCTTGCAACTGCAATTGCAATTGGCAATGCAACGGAAATTGCAACTGACGAATCAATAATATACGGCAGCCCCGCAAGGGACTGCCGTCATTTTTGGCAAAGACTTTTCAACACCTTGCCTATATCCTCGTTGATACAAACTGCTTGACTTTGTATCTTCGGCGGACACGTTGCCTGCCCATAATTTACGCAAGCGTAAGTAGCGTTGGGATATCTCGACCAATACGCCCAATACTCTTCTTGCGACAGATAGGAATAAAAACCGCCCGAATACATATCGTGAAAGCCGTACTTCTCTTCAAAATCGCTAAAGTTATCTTTAAATCTCTCTTAAGCGTCGTAATATCTCCCTTCCAAAGATAAATTTCGGGAGCGATGGGCGTCAGATTCGAGACGTCCGTCACGCCTTTTTGTCTCTATTCCTCTTGAAGATATTCGTCTTGCGCTTGCAAAAACTCTGCGCTTAAGGGGCGCGGCATTCTCATATTGAGGAGAGCGCGAAGCAATCTCTTTTGCGAAACTGCTTCGTCGGGTATAGACGCTTTCGCATTACTTGACGAAAGCAGGTAATCTATTAAAAACTTCCTTTTGCTTTCCTGTGTCATAATACTATCGCATCAGTCAAGGTATAACCTTCCAAAGAGCCTTCTTTAACTTGGATACACAAGTATTTCAATTCCGTATCCGCCGATGCAAAGAACTGTCTTTTTGCCGACGGAGAAATGCGTATCCAATCTCCTGCTTTCAAGCTCACGCTTGCGCTGTCTATAACGGCGGTTCCCTGTCCGTCAAGGATGGCATATATCTCTTCATTCTGCTTGTGCGAATGTACGAACGGGACTCCTACCCCTGCCGGCAATGTGTTTACGCTTACTTCCGCTCCCGTAAGACCGAGAACGTCGTGAAGTTCTTGACGAGCCACTTCTGCAATACTAACTTTTTTAAAATTGTTCATAAAAAACTCCTTAAAATTTATTTTTGCAATCTCTTGGATTACGCTCAAAGTATAGCAAAAGGAAAAAAGCAATACAAGAACGTTACTTTTCTATTACATGGTAATAGATTTGTAACTTGGTTTCTTTTTTGAACTATTGACAAACGTAGTAAAGTCTGATATTATATTTTTATCTTAATAGATAGGAGAAATCTATGCTGACAAGAGAAGAGTTACCTGAATGCCCCGTTGCGACGACGGTTCAACTTATAGGCAACAAATGGAAGTTGCTTATCATCCGAAATCTGCTCAACAAACCGCAGAGATTTACGGAGCTTTCCAAGACGATACCGGGAATAAGCAAAAAAGTCTTGACTGACAATCTTCGCGCGCTCGAAGACGACGGACTCGTCGAAAGAGAGGTCTTTGCCGAAGTTCCGCCTCGCGTAGTCTACTCTCTTTCGCCGCTTGGAAATTCGCTCAAACCTATCCTCGACGCAATGTGGGATTGGGGAACGGAATATAAAAACAATATTTGATCATATTTCTCCGTATTAAATGCTAAACACGCCGAACACGTCCAAAATAGAAGTGACAAGTATTGCGGCAATACATATCGGACAGACGTATTTAATCATTACATTAAAAAACTTTTTGAACTTAAACGGTCCGTTGAGTTCTATCTCGTCGGTCAAATTTCTGCATCCTACCACGTAGCCTATGAATACGCAAGTCAAAAGCGCAGCTATAGGCATAAGTATTGAGTTGCTCAAGAAGTCGAACATATCGAGTATCGTCATTCCGTTGATTGAAACGGCGCTCCATACGCCAAAGCCGAGCGACGACGGTATGCCCAAAATCAACGTACCGACGTATACTATCACACTAGACTTTTTGCGTGATAAATGGAATTTGTCAATGACGATAGACACGACGGTCTCCATAAGAGATATTGCCGAAGTCAATGCGGCAAACAGCACGAGAGCAAAAAACAACGCTCCCAATATTCCTCCGCCTACGCTGCCGAAATTGGCAAATACCTTTGGCAATGCGACAAACATAAGTCCGGGTCCCTGCCCCAAAGTCTCGGGATTACCGCCCGAAAAAGCGTAAGCCGCAGGTATTATCATAAGTCCCGAAAGCAACGCAATACCTGTGTCAAAGATTTCAATCTGATGCACTGACGATTCTATCTTGTCCTGCTTTTTCATATACGAACCGTAAGTTATCATTATACCCATAGCAAGTGACATAGAATAAAACAACTGTCCCAATGCGGCAAGCACTGTCTTGACAGAAAATTTCTTGAAGTCAGGCAATAAATAATACTTTATTCCTTCAGCCGAACCCGGCATCGTCAATGCGTAAATCGTCACGCCTATAGTCAGCACCACAAGCGCAGGCATCAAAAACTTGCTTACCTTTTCCACACCCTTCTCTACGCCGAAAAGCACTACGACGAACACAATGCTGACAAATATAAAGAAGAACAACAGCGGTTGCCACGGAGATGATATAAATCCGTTGAAGAAACTGTCTCCCGCCGCAGACATTCCACCGCCCGTGACGTACGTGAAGAAATATTTGCCTACCCAACCGCCTATGACAGAATAATAAGGCAAAATTATAATAGGAATTATTGCGCACAGCACGCCCAAAAACGCCCACTTCTTGTTGAGTTTTTTAAATGCGTTGATTGCGCTCATGCCCGTCTTGCGCCCCAAAGCTATCTCTGCGACCATCAAGACGAATCCAAACGTCACTGCCAAAACAACGTAAGTCAACAAAAATATTCCGCCGCCGTATTTTGCCGCAAGATATGGAAAACGCCATATGTTGCCAAGTCCCACGGCAGATCCTGCCGCAGCCAAAACAAAGCCTATCTTGCTGGTAAAGCCTCCGCGTTTTTTCTTGGGTTGCGCCTCTTGACTGTCTTGTCCTTCAACCAATCCATTGTCCTGCATAGCCGCAGGAGTATTATTCTCTTCCATTTTTCTCCTCTACGTAAATCTAAATATTTTTATTTCTTTAATTCTTGTCTTATTGCGTCGTTTATTCTTTCTCTCATCTGCAATTGCCATTCGTCACTGTGCGGATATTCTGCAAAAGTGATAGACTTTTCTGAGCCTTGCTCCAACAACTCAAGCGTCTTGTCTCTGCCGATAAGACTTTCGGCAAGTTGCAACGCGCGCATATCCTGCAAAGCGTCGTAAAATACTCTCAACCTCAAAGATACCAAAGGCTTTTCGTCCTTGCCGGGATACACCACAAAAGAATCTCCCGACGGAAAGAATCCGCCTGCATCCGTCTCTTTGAAGGGATCGACTTCGCCCACGGAAAGCCGCTTGTACCAGAAATTGTATCCCCAATGCAAAAATCCCTTGACGTCGTACTTGTACATCTGACAGCCTAATACTCTGTTGCGTTGAGACGGCATTGAGAAAAATCTGTTGGCTACTTTGTCTACCTGCGCGCAGCAGTAATACGTCCAAAGTTCTTTGACATTGCCAATAAAAGCGTCGATATGGTTGTTGGCAGGTATTGGCAATTCTACCAATCCGTTTTGATAAAACTTGTAATCGCTCAAAGCGTCTATTATCTTGAAGTCGCCGAAAAGTTGTTTGACGATCTCGCTTGCCTTGCGGTATTGACGGATAACTCTGGTAGACGGCTCGTCGGACACGTGGAAAAATACTTTGTCGGCAACGCCCTTCTGTATCAAATATTCTTTTAGGCAAGGAGCAAGCGCAGCAAGAAACGCCTTATACTTCTTACCTGCTCCGCGGGTCTTCCAACCAAAGATTTTCTTAACTCGTCCGTCTACGTTCGCCACTATCTTGGGGCATTTCTTTGCGCCCCACTGCGTAAAGAAGTGCGCCATTTCAAAATACTCTATGCCTACTCTATGACACATATCTATCCATTTGTCAAGATTAGAAAAATCAAAAGCATATTTGCCGTCTCTCACGCTCACGCCTATGAGCTGAACGGTCAGTCTCTCTCCGCCCTTCTTGGTGTCGAGCGGAGGCGTGAATATCGGAGTGAGTACGACGTTCATTCCATACTCTCTCGCCGTCTTGAGATAAGCCTCGACTATGCTCCAATACCTGTCAGAAAAAACTTCGGCTTTATAGTACGTCGCAAGGCAGTCGGTGTGAAACCAGTTAGTATACAAAAGCGTCTGCTTTGGCAAATCGCAGTCAATCACGTCTACTGCAAACTCAACTTGCGTCTGCTCTTTGCCGTCGTTGAAAATAACTTTGATTTTTTGCTCGCCAATCGGCAACTGAGGATTGGGGTCAAGCGAAAGCCAAAGACTAGTCCACTTGCCCGCCGGCAAATTTATCTCTCCCTCAAGCGGTCTGAGCAATTCGGGAAACTTGCCCGCCTCTCTTCTCGAGATGTAATCGTCTTGCATCTTTGCCACAGGCATAGCCGAGTAAATCTCTTCGACGACAAAAGGCTTGAGCATTTGTCCAAACGGCGAATCAATCTCGACGGATACCTTGCAGTCAATATCACTCGACAAAGCAATCTGCAAGGACGCTTTTTCGTTGCGAAAAACGCTCAACTTCTCAAATGCTTTTGCTTGCGGCTCTTCATCTGAAAAGACTTTGACAAGACTGCTCAACGGCTTAACTCTCAACATATTTCTCTCCTTTGCTTTTAACGCATTTTTGCTCAATATTATTAATTATAACATATATCGTATTAAAAATAAAGCCTTATTATAGCCTAATCGCAAAATAAATCGTTGCCATTAATAAGAAATAAATATGGTAAAAGTGTTATGAATTAACTGCATTTTTGTAATTATATCGCTCAAATACAGCCTTTTGAATAGCAATTGAGCCATTTTATGTCATTTCGACCGCAACCGCTCGACTTCGCTCTACAACGCAACATAATGTCATTTCGACCATAGCGGAGAAATCTAAACAATTATGAAAGAGACTTCTCGACTTCGCTCGAAGTGAC
>CAMWVR010000069.1 GCA_947177795.1 uncultured Clostridia bacterium
ACACAATCAACAAAGGAAAATTTAGAATGGCAAAAAGCAAAACCATCGAAAAAACTGCAGAAAAATGCGCTAAAACACTTGAATTTATCAAATCGTTTGTAGATAAAAACGGTTATCCGCCGACTGTAAGGGAAATTTGCAACAGCGTTGGTTTCAAATCAACGGCTTCCGCTCAATATTATCTTGACAAACTCGAAGATCAAGGCGAAATTCGCAAAGGAAACAATAAAAATCGCGCAATTGAGTTAGTTAATAAGTCAACTATGGCAGTCGACAACGGCAATCAAAGCATTGCCAAAGAGATCGCTGACGCAAAACTGATTGATTCTCAAGAAATGTTCTCCAATCTTATCACAATTCCTATGTTGGGTAACGTTGCGGCAGGCTCGCCTCTTTACGCCGACGTAGAAAACGACACTTCATACACTGTGCCAAGCGATTACTTCAATTGCAGAGGTCAAATGTTTTTGCTCAACGTAAAAGGCGAAAGTATGAAAAATATCGGCATTCTCAACGGAGATTTAGTGCTTGTCAAACAACAAAATGTGGCAAAAGACGGCGACGTAATCGTTGCGCAAATAGACAACAATGAAGTCACACTTAAGAGATTTTACAACTGTGGCAGTTATATTAGATTAAAACCCGAAAATGATGAAATGAGCGATATAATCATCACTTCAGACAGAGAATTTAGGATCCTTGGCGTCGCAACTGGACTTATGAGAAATAAAATTTGGTAATTTAATATATTAATTGATATAAAAATATAGAAGGTCTACGCCTTCTATATTTTATTTTTGCAGTTTTTATATTATTTATCCGATAATAATTTCTCCACGCAATACATGCAGGCTATTTTTACGTGTTCATAAGTCAGCCCGCCTTGCATATACGCTATATAAGGCTCTTTTATCGGACTATCGGCAGACAATTCGATAGACGCTCCCGCCACAAAAGTTCCCGCAGCCATAATCACTTGGTGTTCATATCCCGGCATATCCCAAGGAAACGGAACTACGTTGCTATCTATAGGCGACGCTTCTTGAATTGCTCTGCAAAAATCAATAAGTTGTTCTTGAGTGTCGAATTTTATCGATCTGATTATGTCTCCGCATTTTTCTCCAGGCAAAGGCATAGTCTCAAATCCCAAATCGCTATATACCTGTCCGACAAGCATAGAGCCCTTTATTGCTTGAGCTACCGTATGCGGCGCTAAAAATATACCCTGATAAAAATCTTTATATCCATAAGCGTACGATCCGACTTCCATACCTATCGACGGAGATGTAACTCTGCTTGCAATCTTATCGACATATTGACTTTTACCGCAAATATAACCGCCGGTGGGAGCAATTCCACCTCCGGGATTTTTGATTAACGATCCAACTATAATATCTGCGTCAACTTGCGTAGGCTCGAGCTTTTCGATAAATTCGCCGTAACAATTATCCACCATAATACAGATATCATCGTGAGATTTTTTTATTGCGTCGACAGCCTCGGCGATATCTTCGACGGTAAGCGCATTTCGCCATTCATAACCTCTGGATCTACCAATAAAAATCAACTTCGTATTGTCGTTGATTGCGTTCAATACCTTATTTATATCGATTTTGCCGTCTTTTAGTTGGATTTGACCGTATTTTACACCAAAATCTTTGAGCGATCCATTTCCTACGCCGACAATAACATCTTTTAAAGTATCGTAAGGACTACCGGTGATAGCCAACATTTCGTTTCCCGGTCGCAAAATTCCATAAAGAGCAAGAGTCAACGCATGCGTACCGCTGACGATGAGCGGAGATACGATAGCTTTTTCTCCGCCGAAAATCTGAGCAAAGAGCTTGCAAAGCGTATCTCTGCCGATATCGTCATAACCGTAACCGTTGGTTTGCGCAAAATGCCTTTGTCCAACGTTATTTAATTGAAAGGCTTCAAGCGCCTTCATCTGATTATACGTGGCGATTTCATCGACTTCTTCAAATGCCTTGGTAAGTTTTTTTTGAGCCGTCGCAATAATATCGCGGGTTTTTTCACTAAAATTCATTATCTAACTCCTTTCAAAAACGTTTCGACTTCTTTTTCCATTCCTAATACGTCGCGCGAATCAAACCATTTTGCAAAATCGTACTTTCTAAACCAAGTAAGCTGTCTTTTGGCGTAGTTTCTGGAATTTTGCTTAATAATTTCTTTTGTTTCTTCAAGCGTCTTTGATCCGTTGAAATATTCTTTAAATTCTTTATAACCAATTGCTTGCATACTTTGATTCTCAAACCCAACGCCTCTTGACAAAAGTTGTTTGACTTCGTCCAGTAGACCCATTTTAAACATTTGATCAACTCTTGCATCGATTCTTTCATATAAGACTTTCCTATCAACGTCTAAAGCAATCATGCATATCTCATACTTCAAATCTCTGGTTTTCTCTTGCAAATCAGACTTGCAAACGCCTGTGGTCTTATATATCTCCAAGGCTCGCAAGACTCTTTTCGTATTGTTGGGATGAATTTTTTGAGCGTCGATCGGATCTATCTCGGCAAGCATAGAATGCATATATTCTTTGCCATACGATGCAAGTTGTCTTTCCAATTCATTTCTTATTTCGATATTTTTATCTCCGCCGAAAGTCATTGGATACAGTATTCCGTCTACGTAAAGTCCCGTGCCGCCGACTACAATGGGATTTTTTCCGCGGGATATTATATCGCTTATGGCTTTGTCTGCCATAGTTGCATATTCTCCCACGCTAAATTCTGCCGTTGGATTGACAACGTCGATCAAATGATGCGGTATGCCTTGCATTTCTTCGTAAGTGACTTTAGCAGTACCGATATCCATATCTTCGTATATCTGCATGCTGTCGCAAGATATGATTTCTCCATTGAATTTTTTCGCAAGCTCGACACCTACTTGACTTTTTCCGCTTGCAGTAGCGCCTACTATCAATATGAGTTTGCTCATATTATCCTCTTGAACAGTTTATCAAAATCCCGTCTTGTATAGCTCAAGACCGCAGGTCTGCCGTGAGGACATTGAAGCGGAACGCCGTCTTTCATACTTGCAAGCAAGGTTTTGATTTGATCATTATCCAATTGCGCGCCTGCTTTTATAGCAGATTTGCATGCTTTTTGTGCCAATCTGTCTCTAATCAAATCGGCGTTTTTCAAGCCGATCGCCGACTGTCTTTCTGCAAAAAGTTCGTCAAAAAATACCGCAAGGTTGATGTCGTTGAGCAAGTGCGGAACGCTGTTGACCTTAAAACTCAATCCGCCAAACTCTTCGATATCAAATCCCAAATTCTTTAGATTGTCTTGAATTGCGCTTATATAATCATATTGAATATTATTACAGTCAAGAATATACGGCACAAGCATATACTGTACGCCAACGCTATTGGCATTGACTTCTTCTAAAAGTCTGTCATAAATCAATCTTTCGTGGCATGCGTGTTGATCTATAAAATGCACAATACCTTGACTCTCGACAATCAAGTAGGTATTGAATATTTGTCCTATTACTTTAAATTCGCATTCCAACTGCTCGTCAATCATCTCCAAAAGACTTGATTTTGGCTCAATTTTAGATTTACTTTCCGTAGAATTGGCAGTGACATTATGTTTGATTCCAACTGCGCCAAATGCGGATATTCCTTTGCTATCGCTTACTTTCGAATGCGTTTTGGGAAGATCTTTGTTATACTTGAGCTCTTCCAATACTTTCTTTTGTTTGTCTATCAAAGCCTGATACTTAGAGCTTTCAATATTTTTGTCTTCAAACAAATCGTCAATGCAATCGTCCTTTTTATCGTATGATTTGCTTGCCTCTTTGCTAATAAGATTTTGAGATTCTTTTGTATCAGCATCGGTTTTTTTATCAAAATCGTTTTGTATTGATTGATTTTTTTCTATCGTCTTTTCTTCAACATAGTTTGACTTTCCTAAAATCAAATTCTGTTCTTGAGCGGCAAGCGTAGAAAGAATGGCTTTGTATACGCAAGAAAACACTTTGTGACTGTCGGCAAATCTAACGTCTGTCTTGGTGGGATGTACGTTGACGTCCACGTCGTCAAAAGGCATGACGATATTTAAAACAAATACGGGAAAAGTCCTCGTCATAAGTCTGTTGCCGTAAGCTTGCGATACCGCAGTGGAAATTGTTTGGTTGGAAATAACTCTGCCATTAATAATAATCGTCTGATAATTGCGATTGTGTTTTGCAATGCTTGCATTGCCCGTATATCCGTAGATCCTATAATTATCATAAGTTACGTCAAAAGGCAAAAGTTCGTTTGCAATTTCGTTATTATATACCGCAAAAACCGCCTCTTCCAATCCGCCGTTGGTTTGAAAAACGGTTTTGTTATCGGCAGTATACTTGAATTTGATATCAGGATTTGCAAGAGCGAGTTGAATCATGATAGCCGTTACGTTTGCCTCTTCCTGCTTTGGCTTTTTCAAAAACTTTTTGCGCACGGGCGTATTGAAAAACAAATTCTCCACCGCTATTGACGTACTTTGCGCAATAGCTCGCTTTCCCTCTTCAATTACCTTTCCCGCAGACAGCGTAATGAAGTTGCCGACTTCGTCGTCTTGCGTCTTTGAAGTCATCGTCACTTGAGCGACCGCAGAAACTGAAGCCAGCGCTTCGCCTCTGAAACCAAGCGTAGCTATGTTGTCCAAATCCTCGGCTTTTGCAAGCTTGGAAGTAGCGTGCGGCAAAAATGCCAATCTCATATTCTCTTTATCTATTCCGCAACCGTTATCCACGATCACGATAGACGATATTCCGCCCTCTTTGATTTCTACGCTAATGCTTGTTGCGCCTGCGTCGATACTGTTCTCCACAAGTTCTTTGACGACGGAAGACGGGCGTTCGACCACTTCTCCTGCCGAAATCAAATTAAATACGCTTGAATCCAATACGTTTATCTTTGCCATACTAGTCCTTCTTTGCAATGTCGACGAGTTTTGCAAGCGTCGTCAAAGCTTGCATAGGCGTCAAGTTTTCTACGTCGATATCCAAAATTTCGTTTTTCAATTGGTTATCTTTACTTATATCAAGCAAATTATGTTCGTCCAACGTGTCTTTTTGCATAGTCAGCGGATTGCTCTCCAAAAGTTTGGATATCTCTTTGGCTCTTTTGATGACTTGCTGAGGTATACCTGCGTGTCTTGCCACTTCGATACCAAAACTCTTGTTGGTACCGCCTCTCGTAATCTTGTGCAAGAATACTACTCCCTTATCCATTTCGCTTGCCAATACTTTATAATTCTTGATTCCGTCCAAAGAATTTTCCATTTCGGTCAGTTCATGATAATGCGTGGAGAACAACGTCTTACACCTTATTCTATTATTGACGTCTTCGAGCACTGCCCTTGCAATCGACATGCCGTCAAAAGTCGAAGTACCTCTGCCTACTTCGTCCAAAATAAGCAAACTTCTGAAAGTTGCGTTTTGCAATATAGTTGCGACTTCTATCATCTCGACCATAAACGTACTTTGACCGTACGCCAAGTCGTCGCTTGCTCCGATACGGGTAAAAATCCTATCCGTGATAGAAATACTTGCGCTCTTTGCGGGGACGTAACTTCCGATGTGAGCCATAAGCGTGATCAACGCAACCTGTCTCATATACGTACTCTTTCCGCTCATGTTTGGACCTGTAATAATCATCGTACGATTTTGGCAGCAGTCGAGTTGAGTATCGTTGGGCACGAATTCATTGTTTTTCAACAGCGCTTCCACCACGGGGTGTCTACCGTTTTTAATGTCGATTCCCTCGATTTTTTCATTAATCGTCGGCTTTACGTAATTATTTGCAATTGCGACCGTTGCCAAAGACAGCAAAGCGTCGCAATAAGATATGCTCCTAGATGTAGATTGCAAATGCGGAATGACCTTGATAAGCTCCAACTTCAATTCTTCGAATATTCTGCTTTCTATTTCCAAAGCCTTATCTTTTGCCCCGACAAGTTTGTCTTCGATTTCTTTGAGTTCTTGCGTAATATATCTTTCGCCCGTCGTCAACGTCTGCTTTCGCTGATATCTATACGGAACTTTATCTATATTGGTCTTGCTCACCTCTATATAATATCCGAAGACTTTGTTAAAACCTACTTTTAAGTTTTTGATACCCGTGCTTTCCTTTTCTTGACTTTCAAGATTGGCAAGCCACTGTTTTCCCAAGATTCCTGCGTTACGCAGTTCGTCAAGCTCTTTATCGTATCCGTCTCTGATATATCCTCCGTCTTTCAATATAGCGGGAGGATTCTCCATTATGGCGCACGTCAATTTGTCTGCGATTTCTTCAAGTAAAAATATATTTTCATATATCTTTTTGAGCATAGGCGTCGTTGCGCTTGCAAGAATTTGTTTGACGTTAGGCAAACTCTTCAATGACAATCCCAACGCAAGCAAGTCCCTTGGCGAAGGCGAACCGAACGCAACTTTTGAAGTCAATCTTTCTATATCGCGTATTCCGCTCAAAGTGTCCGCCAAATTGCTTCTCATGCGAGTATTGTTTATAAACTCTTCCACGCTGTCAAGTCTTGCGTTGATGGCTTTGCTGTCGCGAAGAGGCTGCTCCAACCATCTTCTAAGACATCTTGCGCCCATATTCGTCTTCGTCTTGTCAAGAACCCACAAGAGCGTAGCTTTCTTTGAGGTGTCTCGAGTGTTTTCGCAGATTTCCAGATTTCTTCGACAGCTGTTGTCCATGATCAAGTACTTATTGTTTTGCACGTATCTTATAGACGAAATATGCGCAAGTGAACGTTTTTGAGTCTCATTGACGTAATTTATCAACGCTCCCGATGCGCTAACTGCAAATTTTTTGTCCTCAAATTCAAACTTTGCAAGCGTAGTGACGTTGAATTGCTTTAAAAGCATATTGTAAGCCGTCTTATAGTCAAACGCCCAATCGTAATATTTTTGGAATTTGGGCAATCTGCCTATCCTGATAGACGACAGATTTTTCGACTGCTCGTAGGCGAATTCGTTACAAATAATTTCCGATGGAGAAAAAGTCGCCAAAACGTCCTCTATCGAAGAAAAATCGCCGTAATCAGACTGAATTGTATTAAATTCTCCCGTAGACACGTCTATCCAAGCCAATGCGTAGCTTTTTTCGTTTGCGTTTATACACGCCAAATAATTATTCTTTTTATCGTCAAGTATATTGTCCTCTATTACCGTACCGGGAGTTACGACTCTAATGACGTCACGCTCGACAAGTTTTCCTTGTTCGGGAGCAGAAAGTTGCTCGCAAATTGCGACTTTATACCCTTTTTGCACCAATTTGGCTATATATCCGTCGGCTGCATGGTATGGGACTCCGCACATAGGCGCCCTTTCTTCCAATCCGCAATTGCGTCCAGTCAAAGTCAAATCGAGTTCTCTGCTTGCAGTCTTAGCGTCGTCGAAAAACATTTCATAGAAATCTCCGAGACGGAAAAACAGCAAACTGTCATTGTACTTTTCTTTTAACGACAGATAATATTTCATCATTTCCGAAAGAGCCATATTATTCCTCCACAAGTTCGCCGAACAGCGACGCCGACTGCGACTTATTTATCGTAACGTTGACAAATTGACCTATCAAGTCTTGTTTTCCCTCAAACGTAACGAGTCGTCCGCTATCCGTTCTTCCGCAAACGCAGCCTGCCTTTTTAGGAGCAACGTCCTCGCATAACACTTCGTATACGTTTCCCTCGTATGCTTTAGAAAGTTCTTTTGTTATTTTATTCTGTTCTGCAATAAGCCTTTTGATTCTGTCTTTTGATACCTCAGCGGGGATTTGTGGCATCAAAGCCGCCTTAGTACCCTTTCTCACGGAATAAATAAACGTAAAGGCGCTTGAATACTTTACTTTGCGCACTATGTCCAGAGTATCTTCAAAGTCCTCTTCTTCCTCATACGGAAAGCCTACCATTAGGTCGGTGGTAATTCCGCAATCGGGTATCTTTGCTTTGATCGCCTCGATCGTTTCGAGATAATACTCTCTCGTATAATGGCGGTTCATAAGTTTCAAAATCTTATTCGATCCCGACTGTATGGGCAAATGTATATTGTTGCATATATTTTTGCTGTCGGCAATAATATCGATGACGTCTCTATTGAGGTCTTTTGGGTGAGAAGTCATAAATCTTACTCTATGCTTGCCTTGAATTTTTGCAATTTCTTCAAGTAATTTTGCAAAATTGCTACCGTCAGCCAAATCGTGTCCGTAAGAATTTACGTTTTGCCCAAGCAAAGTTATCTCTTTATATCCTTGATCAACGAGCATTTTAAATTCGTCGAGTACGTTCTGCATCTTACGACTTCTCTCTCTACCCCTAACGTATGGAACAATGCAGTAAGTGCAAAAATTATTACAGCCGTACATTATATTCAACCAAGCGTTGCATCCGCTCGTGCGATACTTGAGCTCTCCCTCCAACACTTCGGGACGCTCGTTTGGATCTATAAGTACGCTCTTTTTGCCTGAATTCTTAAGATTCAAAACGGCATTTTTCAGCTCAGCAAGATTATTAGTACCTAGTACTATATCTACGTACGGATATTTTTGTCGCAAATTTATTCCTGCTCCGTCTTGTTGAGTCATGCACCCTACGACTGCCAAAATCAACTCTGGATTAGCTTTTTTCAGATGCTTCATTGCGCCTATATTACCCAAAGCGCGTTTTTCTGCGTTATCTCTTATGCAACAGGTGTTGAATACGATGATGTCGGCATAATTTTCGTCTTGGCATTCAACGTACCCCATAGATTGAAGTGTACCTGCTATTTTTTCCGATTCATGGATGTTCATTTGACACCCATATGTAATAATCTTATATTTTTGCATATAACAATTATATCGAAAATTAAAAAAAAAGACAAGTGATAATATTATAATGAAAAAAAATAATAAAAACGTATCAAAAAAGTTGTTTAAATC
>CAMWVR010000070.1 GCA_947177795.1 uncultured Clostridia bacterium
TACTTTTACTGACTGCCTGCGAAAAGGCATATTTTTACGATTACATTATACTTCAAGAACGCTAATTTTGCAATATTTTTGGGTCAGTAAAAGTATACTTTTTTTGGAATAGGGTAAAATCGACGTTAAATTAGAATTTTAAATGAATAAAAAACAAATGACACGCAAGTTTGTTGCGTGTCATTTGTTTTACGGATATATTATTGCATTAGACTCATGACGCTCGCACAAGACGCATCTGCTTGCTCGCTATGCCATCGCTGCGCTCCTTACGACTCCATTCGTTTCGCTCAGAGTGACGCATTCAAGGTGTTAGTCTCACTTTAAACGAGTCACCCTGAGCGTAGTCGAAGGGTCTTTATGCTTTTTACACCTCACCCCTCCCCTCAATGGGAGGGCAAATAAATCGAAGAATCTATTGCTTTAACTTGTCTATCAAGTATTTGCCCGTATAACTTCTCGGATTCTTTGCTACTTCTTCGGGCGTACCCGTAGCGACCACCGTTCCGCCATTGTCGCCGCCTTCGGGACCGAGGTCGACTATATGATCTGCGACTTTAATCACGTCGAGATTATGCTCGATGACTATGACGGTATTGCCCTTGGAGACGAGTCTTTGAAGTATCATAATAAGTTTTTTGACGTCGGCGGAGTGCAATCCCGTGGTAGGTTCGTCAAGGATATACACCGTCTTGCCTGTCGAGCGCTTGGAAAGTTCGGTTGCGAGTTTTACTCTTTGAGCCTCGCCGCCCGAAAGCGTGGTGGCGGGCTGACCGAGTTTGACGTAAGATAGTCCGACGTCGTTGAGCGTGGAAATCTTGTTGTATATCTGCGGTACGTTGCGGAAAAATTCGCAAGCCTCTGCGACCGTCATTTCCAACACGTCGTAGATACTCTTGCCCTTGAATTTGACTTGCAAGGTCTCTCTGTTATATCTCTTGCCGCCACAAACCGCGCAAGGCACATAGACGTCGGACAAGAAATGCATCTCAATCTTTTTAATACCGTCGCCCGAGCAATTCTCGCATCTGCCGCCTGCGATATTGAAAGAAAATCTGCCGCTCGTATATCCTCTCGACTTTGCGTCGGGAGTCTTTGCATACAATTCTCTTATTGCAGTAAATACGTTGGTGTAGGTCGCAGGGTTGGAGCGTGGCGTTCTGCCAATGGGACTTTGGTCAATGGCTATGACCTTGTCAAGTTCTTCTATGCCGAGTATCTCTTTGCAATTGACGGGTTTTTCTGCACTGCCGTTGAGTTTGTTCTGCAAGACGGGATAAAGTACCTCGTTGATAAGCGAAGACTTTCCGCTGCCGCTCACGCCCGTTATCACACAAAATGCGCCCAGCGGAATATCTACGTTAAGTCGCTTGAGATTGTTTTTGACAGCTCCTCTTATTTGCAGATATTTGCCGTTGCCCTGCCGTCTCTGCGCAGGAAGTTCTATGACCTCTCTGCCAGACATATACGCTCCCGTGATAGATTTCTCACAAGCCATAATATCTTCGGGAGTTCCCGCTGCGACGACTTCTCCGCCGTTGATACCCGCTCCCGGTCCTATGTCGACGATATAATCGGCTTTGCGCATTGTGTCTTCGTCGTGCTCTACGACGATAAGCGTATTGCCGAGGTCTCTCAATCTCTCGAGCGTCGCCAAAAGCTTGTCGTTGTCTCTCTGATGAAGTCCTATACTTGGCTCGTCAAGAATATACAGCACGCCTACGAGTCCGCTGCCTATCTGCGTTGCAAGGCGTATTCTCTGCGCCTCTCCGCCCGAAAGCGTGGCGGACGATCTTGTGAGTTGAAGATATTCAAGTCCGACGTTGACCAAAAAGCCGAGTCGAGCCTTGATCTCTTTGAGTATCTGATTGGCGATGATGCTTTGTGTCGAGTCGAGTTGTAAGTTCTCAAAAAAACTCAACGCTTTGTCAATTGACAGCGCGCACACTTCGTGGATATTGAGTCCGCCAACCGTCACGCCCAATACTTCTTTTTTGAGTCTCTTGCCGTCGCACACGTCGCAGTGAGCTTCTGCAAGATATCTCGAGAGCTCGCCTCTCATAAAGTCTGACGTCAAAGACTTGTATTTGTCCATAAAGTGATTGGCTACGCCGTCGAAATTATAATTCGTCACTCCGTCTGAAAATTTTCTGTTGACCTGCACCTTTTCGCCGTCGCCGTATAAAAGCACGTTGAGAGCCTTTTTAGGCAATTCCTTTACGGGTACGTGGATAGAAAAATTGTATTTCTTGCCAAGCGCCTCGTAGATCGTACGCGGATAGTTGAAATAATCCATATTCCAACCGCCCACGTCAAACGCGCCCTCGCTGATAGACTTGTCCCATTTGACAAACTTTTGAGTGTCAAGCACGTTCTTGAATCCCAATCCCGAGCACTCGGGACATGCGCCAAACGGCGAGTTGAACGAAAACATTCTCGGTTGCAACTCTTCTATGCTTATGTCGCAATCGGGACATGCATACTTGGTGGAATAAAGCGACAGTTCGCCGTTGACCTCGACTTCGACGAGCCCCTCGGCAAGTTTGAGCGCAGTCTCGAGACTGTCCGTAAGACGTCTGCCGACCTCTTCTTTGATGACGATTCTGTCAACGACGATTTTGATATCGTGCTTAAAATTCTTATCCAACGTCACTTCTTCGTCGACGATATTATATTCGCTGCCGTCGACGATAAGTCGGCTGTAACCGCTCTTGCGATATCCGTCGATCTGCTTGGAATACTCGCCCTTTCTGCCTCTCACGACGGGAGCGAGCACTCTCACTTTTGCACCTACGCCCACGCTCATGACCTTGTCGGCGATTTGGTCGACGGACTGCTGAACGATCTCTTTTCCGCAGTTGGGACAATGCGGAATACCTATTCTAGCATACAAAAGCCTCAAATAGTCGTATATCTCCGTCACAGTACCCACCGTGGAACGGGGATTGTGAGAAGTGGTCTTTTGGTCAATGGAGATCGCCGGCGATAGTCCGTCGATATAATCCACGTCGGGCTTGTCCATCTGACCCAAGAACTGTCTTGCGTAGGACGAAAGACTTTCCATATACCTGCGCTGCCCCTCTGCAAAAATCGTATCGAAAGCCAACGACGACTTGCCGCTGCCGCTCAAACCCGTCAACACCACAAGTTTATCTCTTGGAATCTGCACGTCAATGTTTTTGAGATTGTGTACTCTTGCGCCTTTGATAATTATATTCTTATCCATATTACTCCTTCAAATGCGTATAGCAGCGCACCTTTTGGCTGATCTTCGAGTCGACACTCGGGGTCACGTACGGCAAGTACGCTCACCGCTCGGTCGCTCTTGCTAAACCAAAATCTGCACTACTCTCCGCATTTGCGCTTTTCAATTATAATTATTAAATTATTTTATTATTATATTATATATCAATATATATAAGTTTCTATTGAGATTTCTCCACTTCACTTCGTTTTGGTCGTAAGGAGCGAAGCGACGGCATAGCGAGCAAGCAAGTGCGTCTCGTGCGAGCTTCAATACATCATATTAGATTCTTCGACTTCATTGAATGACTCGTTTAAAGCGAATGTTTCTCACTTAAACAAATCATTAGCCTGTCTCGAGCGTGGAGAGTGCTGTTCATTTCGCTTTGCGAAATTGTCCGAACAGGATTTTTTTGTTCGTGCTAGGGCGAGATGAAGTCGTCAAGTATACTTGCCGTACACGTCGACTTCTCAAGTCCCGACGCCTACGGCAAAAAGAGCGGCGCTATACGCGCTCAGTCACTTACTTCACTTCTTAATCAAAGCTTTCAAACTTGCAATCTGTTCACGATACTTAATCGCCAACTCAAAATCCAAATTCGACGAGGCGACCTTCATTGCCGACGTAAGCCTTGCTAGCTCTCTCGATATATCCTTTTGAGAAGTCATAGGCTTGTCCTCTGCTTTCTTGGATATTTCCAAAGTGTTGGATATTTCTTTGACTATCGTCTTGGGCGTTATGCCGTGCGCTTTGTTATATTCGCTTTGTATCTCTCTACGACGATTAGTCTCCTCAATGGCTCTCTTCATGCTGTCCGTCATTACGTCGGCGTACATCACGACTTTTGCCTCAGCGTTTCTTGCCGCTCTGCCTATCGTCTGAATGAGCGAAGTTTCGCTACGCAAAAAGCCCTCTTTGTCTGCGTCGAGAATAGCCACCAACTGCACTTCGGGAATATCCAAGCCCTCTCTCAACAAGTTGATACCCACGAGCACGTCAAATTCGCCTCTTCTAAGTCCTGCGATTATCTCGACTCTTTCAAGCGTGTCCACGTCGGAGTGCATATACTTGACCTTGATATGTCTCTCCGTGAGATACGCAGTAAGACTCTCCGCCATCTTCTTGGTAAGCGTTGTGACGAGTACTCTTGCCTTTTTGTCTACGGTGTCGTTGATACGGGAAATAAGGTCGTCGATCTGTCCGTCTATCGGGTGAATCTCAACTTGAGGGTCGATGAGTCCCGTAGGTCTTATCAGTTGCTCCACCACTTGACCTGCTTGGTCGAGTTCGTATTTTGCAGGAGTAGCCGACACGCAAATCATCTGCCCAACTCTGCCGTCGAATTCGTCGAATTTGAGGGGGCGATTGTCGTAAGCCGAGGGAAGTCTGAATCCATAATCCACAAGGTTGACTTTGCGTGACAAGTCGCCGTTGAACATTGCTCTCACTTGCGGAAGCGTCATATGGCTTTCGTCAACGAAAAGCAAAAAGTCCTTGGGGAAAAAGTCCAAAAGCGTATAAGGCGGTTGTCCCGGCTGTCTGCCGTCGAAATATCTCGAATAATTTTCTATGCCCGAGCAATAGCCCATTTCCTTGATCATCTCAAGGTCATAGCTCACTCTCTCTTTGAGTCTTTGCGCCTCGAGAAGCTTTCCTTGCTGTCTGAACAGCTCGACTTGCTCAGCCATATCTTCTCTGATCTTGTCAAGGCAAGCGTCTCTCTTCTCTTTCTCCACGACGTAATGCGTCGCAGGGAAAATATTGACGTGCTTGAGTCCGCATATCGTCTTTGCCGACACGGGATCGAATTGAGAAATCTTCTCTATCTCGTCTCCCCAAAACTCCACTCTAATTGCGTAATCGGAACTCTCAACGGGGAAAATCTCAACGATATCTCCTCGCACTCTGAAAGTGGCGCGCGCAAATTCTATGTCGCTGCGCTTATACTGAATCTCTACGAGATTGTCGAGCAAAGCGTCTCTGTCTACGCTCATGCCCTCTCGCAAAGATATCGCCAAAGCAAAATACTCCATAGGCGCGCCCAAGCCGTAGATACATGACACCGAAGACACTACTATAACGTCTCTGCTCTCGCAAAGCGCGCTAGTAGCCGAATTTCGAAGTCTGTCTATCTCGTCGTTGATAGACAGATCCTTTTCGATATAAGTATCCGTGCGGGGAATGTACGCTTCTGGTTGATAATAATCGTAATAAGATACAAAATACTCCACTCTGTTGTTGGGGAAAAACTCTCTGAACTCATTGCAAAGCTGAGCCGCCAACGTCTTGTTGTGCGCAATGACAAGCGCAGGACGGTTGCATTCTTTGATGACGTTTGCCATAGTAAAGGTCTTGCCGCTGCCCGTCACGCCAAGCAAAACTTGAGTGCGCAAACCGTCGTTGACGCCCTCTACGAGTTTTTGTATTGCCTGCGGTTGGTCTCCGCAAGGAGAAAACTTGCTTTTGAGTTCAAACATGATTAGATGTATTTTAGCACAAATGTTCACATTTTGCAACTGTTACGACAAAGTTTTTGTCGATAATTTGCGCAATATATAATTTGGCTAAAATTATGTAACATTGAATAATATTAATTTGATAAGATTTCTCCGCTACGGTCGAAATGACATGAAAATATTTACTAAATATAATTTTCTTATTTAATTATATTATACCTTTTATATAATAATATTATTTAACTTTTTTTCTTTCTCGGTTTTGGAAGCGGCGTGACTTTTTCCAACTTCTCCACGACTTTGACTGCCAAATCGGCGTCGTCCACGTCCAAAATAAAATGCTCTTTTGCGCCTTTGTATGGAATACCTTTAGGCGCATCTGCCATATCCTCTGCAATCACGTCAAGAGTCTTGACGTATACGGTATCGTCGCACACCAACAACACGGGTTTGTCATTGACGTATACCATATATTCGCCAAACATTTTTTTATAACGGACGTCGCCCGTCCCTCTGATTTGCTCGCATACGTATTGGATAAACTCTACTGACGTCGCCATATGTACTCCTATTTTGAAAAAATCGATTTTAAAATCGTGCCTATGATAAAGCTGAGAATTGCTCCCGATACCGTCAAAGCAATCTTCATTTTGACCTGTCTTTTCTCTTTTGCTATTTGATAAGCAAAATCGTAACCGCCTTTTTGCAACGTGATGCAATAATACTCTTCGCCCTTTTTCTCCGTCGTGATAAGCTCGAAATATCCTTCGCTGACAAGCGATTTCAACGACGGAGCAAGTTCGCTCTTTTTGAACTGAACGGTAAACGGCATTGACGAAAGCAAATCGTTTTGCGATATGAGACAAGTACCGTCCTTTTCGACTGCCTTGTAATATACGGCTTTCATAAGTTGTTTGGTCTTCTTATTTAGCATTCTTACCTCACATCAACAGACCGACTATTACGGCGCCGAGCACGCCGAATATCAGTCCCATAATACCTCCCGACAGCAATCCGCCGAGAAATCCTCTCCCCATTGCGCTTTTTTTCAGCTTCTTGACTTCGAACTTTCTCTTTTTTGCGACGTCGCCGCTTGACGGCATGACCACGAGGCTTCCGTTTTCGTCCGTCTTGATAAAGGCGTTGTCAAGTCCGCTTGGCTCTTTGTCGTCAGCCTCCGCTTGCGCTTTCATTTGCTCAAGATAGGCTTTGTATTCTTGCGCAAGCACTCTCGCCTTGTCCGTCAACGTAAAGCAAACTTCTTGCTCGTCTGCGTACTTGTTGACGAGACAACCGTTCATCTTGAGTTCTTTCCACAAGGCTTTTAAATCAAAGTTGGGGTCTTCTTGTGTGCTTATAGCTTTGAGATCATCCCACTCGACCACAAGATACTTGTTGTCGGGGTATTTATCGCAAATATCCACTAAATACAAAGTTGCCGAATTTGTCAACATAATTGCCTCCGATCAGTGATTTTAGCCTGTCGATATATTTTATATTTATTTTTCTACTCTTATGACGTTGTCCACGCTGATGACGTTGGGCAAGTTCTCGATATCCTTGATTGCGCTCTTCATAGCGTTTTCGCTCGTCTTGTGAGTGATGAATACGATTGGAATGACTTCCTTGTTTTCGTCCTGACGCATTTGCGCGATAGATACCTTGTGCTTTTTGAATACCGAAGCTATGTCTGCAATAACGCCGCTGACGTCTCTTGCGCTGAGTCTCAAATAATACTCGCTCTCAAAATCACTCACGATCTCTTTTTTATCCATTACGTCAAACATCTCGCTGTATCTTGCGTGCTCTACCTGTCTTGCGCAGAATACGATGTCGCTGACGATTGCGCTGCCTGTCGGCAATGCGCCTGCGCCTCTGCCGTATATCATGATATCGCCCACTGCGTCGCCCACTACGAACACTGCGTTGAACGATCCGTTGACGCTTGCAAGCGGATGAGTCTTGGGCAAGAATACCGGATGAACTCTCGCCTCAATCTGCTTGCCCTTTTGCTTGGCAATCGCCAAAAGCTTGATGACAAATCCCATTTCCTTGGCAATTCTGATATCTTCTTTGCTTATCTTGGTAATGCCCTCTCTATAGATCAAGTCTACCGGCACTCTCTTGTTGAAAGCCAAAGAAGAGAGTATGCTCAACTTGTAAGAAGAATCGTATCCTTCGACGTCGGCCACGGGGTTTGCCTCTGCGTAACCGAGAGCTTGCGCATCCTTGAGCACGTCTTGATAATCTGCGCCTTCTTCCGTCATTCTCGTGAGAATATAGTTGGTAGTTCCGTTGATGATAGTCTTGATTTCCTGTATGCCGTTGGCTTGCATAGCCTGCGTCATAGTTCTGATGATAGGCATACCGCCGCCCGTCGTAGCCTCGTAATAGAGACCTGCGCCCGTCTTTTGAGCAGCCTTTTCAAGTTCGGGCCAGAATTTGGCGAACATCTCTTTGTTGGACGTGACTATACTCTTGCCTGCTTCCAAAGCCTTGATAAGAAAGGTTCTTGCAGGCTCGGTTCCGCCCATACATTCGACGACGATGTCTACGCTCGGATTTGCGCATATCTCATCAATGTCTTTTGCAAGAATGGACAAATCAAGTCCAAGTCCAGTTACTCTTTCGGGTACTCTGTCCAATACGGCGGCAATGTCGATATCCACTCCGTATTCTTTGGCAATTTGACTTTTGCGGTCAATCAAAATTTTGCAAGTTCCTCCGCCGACAACTCCAAGTCCGAGTACGGCTACGCCAACTTTTTTCATATTGTTCTCCTGATCAAAATAATTTTATACGATATTATTTTATATTATTTTTTAATATTTGTCCATTTTTATAGGCGACTATTTTT
>CAMWVR010000071.1 GCA_947177795.1 uncultured Clostridia bacterium
TTCATCAATCACAAACAGTTACAACACAGGAGATATCACGGTGGAAAGTGTCAGAGATACTTATGTTGGCGGTTTGGTGGGAGTGGGCTCTTCATCAATCACAAACAGTTACAACACAGGAGATATCACGGTGGAAGGTAGCCGTGATACTCGTGTCGGCGGCTTGATGGGATCTGGCGATTTAATCACAAGTAGTTACAACACAGGTAAGATTACAGTGAACAGCAACGATATCGCTTACATAGGCGGACTGGCGGGATATGGTGATGTGACACTTAAAAACAGTCATTGGCTATATTTTGCAGACGGCTCGCCTGTAAATGCCGTGGGGTATAATTCAGGTATGGGCGTGCCTACCAATATAGGCGCAACAAAGTATACGGCAATCAGCGAGTTCTACGACTTGGCGGATATACTCAATGATGGGCTGAAAGAGCCGGTATTTGAGCATAAGACATCGTCGTCACTGCCTACGCTAATAAAAAAAGAGAATTAAAACAAATACGAATTACATTTTACCCAAGGCAGAGACGACAATCTTATTAGAATTAGTTGTTACACTTTTCCATACCGTCAATTTAAAGGGGATGGAGATTATAAGAATAAACTTTTGGCAAAGTATTCGCAAGATACCGTCGATAGAATACTTGCCTTTAGAGAGGCGCTGCGTAAAGAATATATAGCGATGGGCAAGTCTCCCAAAGAAGGCTTTGAGTATTATAAGTATAACAAAGACGACAATCTCGGCTTGATAAGCGCAAGATTGCCCAAGACAATGGACGAGCATAGTATAATTGCCAAGGTGGCGTGGTTTATAGGCGAGACGTATGAGACTCTCGTCAAGTATATAGAACAATATAAGTCACTACTTAATTAAAGTATTATATAATTGTCATATTAGATATTTCGACTTCGTTGCACTCCGCTCAATATGACTTAACAAAAATTATCACAAATTTTCAATATATCGAATATTTTCCATTTGCCGCTAATATATTTTAACGTACTAAAAATTGGAGGAGTATATGGAAAAATTCGACCTTTATCAGGATATTGCTACACGCACAGAAGGAAATATTTATATTGGCGTTGTCGGACCGGTCAGAAGCGGTAAGTCAACTTTTATTACAAAATTTATGCAGACTATGGTCTTGCCAAATTTGCAGGACGATTATCACAAACAACGTATCGTAGACGAGTTGCCGCAATCTGCCGATGGCAAAACTATTATGACGACTCAACCCAAGTTCGTTCCCGACGGCGGAGTAGACGTAGAACTTGCGCCGGGGTGCAATGCAAAACTTCGCTTGGTAGACTGCGTGGGCTATCCTTTTGAAGGCGCGCAAGGTTTTGAAGAGGGGGATGTCGACAGACTTGTCAACACGCCTTGGAGCGAAGAACAAATGCCATTTTCTCAAGCGGCGGAGTACGGCACAAGCAAGGTTATCACCGATCATTCGACAATCGGCGTACTTATTTCTACGGACGGCTCTATTCTCGATTTGCCAAGAGAGGGCTATTTGACTGCCGAAAAGAGAGTGGTCAGAGAGATGAAAGAGCTTGACAAACCTTTCGTATTGTTGCTCAATTCCAAACACCCGCAGGATTCTGAGTCAATAAGATTGAGAGACGAACTTGCGAGCGAATACGGCATACCCGTAATGCTCAAGAATATCCAAGAGATGAATGCAGGAGATATGACAGACCTTTTGGAGAGCGTGCTTTTGCAATTCCCACTTCGTATGGTAGACGTCAATATGCCCGGATGGATGCAAGCATTGCCTAGAGAAAGCGAAGTGATATCTCACATCATCGACAAGGTGTGCGAGGTGGCAAAAGATATGCAAGTCATGGGGGATTACAAGCGTCTTACGGATATATTCGTCGACGATATGTATCTCCAGAACGAGACGAGTGTCAAAGTAGATTTCGGTAGGGGAACATGCGCTCTTACCGTCACACCCCAACCTCAACTTTTCTATCGCGTACTCTCTGATCAGTGCGGTATGGAAATAGCCGACGAATGCCAACTCGTGTCTTATATCAAAGAATTTGCTCAAGCAAGAAATCAATACGAGAAGATCAAGCAGGCGCTGTCCGACGTGGACAATTACGGATACGGAGTAGTTACGCCTACGCTTGAGGATATGAGACTGCAAAGCCCGCAAATCGTCAGACGCGGCTCTAAATACGGTATCAAACTCAAAGCGTCCGCTCCTGCAATGCACATAATGCGCGTAGACGTGGAGACGGAAGTCAATCCTGTGCTCAACGCAGATATGCAAAACGAAGAAAATCTCAAGTCGTGGCTTGAAGAGTTTGGAGAGGACGGTCAGGGAATTTGGAATACCAATATGTTTGGCAAGAGCCTCAACGTAATCGCAAAAGAGGGACTCAACAACAAGCTTATGGCTATGCCCGAAGAGGTCAGAGGCAAACTTCGCAAGACTGTGACACGCATTGTCAACGAAGGCAAGGGCGGAGTATTGTGTATTTTACTTTAATATAAGTTCTATTCAAAGAGAGGCTAGGCAAATTTAAAAGCATCGTCAAATACAATCTTGACAAAAATTCGCTATTATATTCTTTGCCTATCTCTCTTATCGTAGAACGAGATGAGGGGGGAGTTTTTTATAAAGATTGTCATTTCGAGCGAAGTCGAGAAATCTCAACAATATAATATTTGATATAGACCTCTCCGCTACGGTCGAGGTGACGGGGCGCGCGTCACAACCTCAAATATGCAATAACTTTGGCAAGCAAAGTAATTGCTAAACGTACGGTTGGACTTCGCCCTACCGACCAAGCGAAAATGTCACTACGTTCCATTTTGTCGGTACTTGTTAATCGGATGAGACCTTTCGACTACGAAAAAAAGAGCGTATCTTTCGATACGCTCCTCTTATATTGTTTGGGTTAAATTTTTCTTACGACGAGGTTGACGTCCGTGAAGTTTTGCGATTCTGCGCCCAAGTTAGCAAGGGTAAGAATGCTATTCGGCGACGTGACGTCTATTATTCCGTGCGAAGAAACGTTGTAAGGGTCAGTCGTCGAAGTCGTGCTTGCCGTTTGCGTGAAGATAGGCACGGTAACTCCGTTGAGCCTTAGTCCTACGCTTACCGTCTCGGGCGGAGTGTCGGGGGTAGCTACAGGCGTACCGCTAAGGGAATAACTTACTTCATAAGTGCCTGTAGGCAAAAGCGCTCCGTTGCCGCTTGAAGTGATTTGCAAGCCTATTTGTCTTGTCAGATTGACGGGTATTGTTGCGCCAGATGCTATTGCGGCGGCGCTTGGATTGGTAAAATAACCAAGATTTACAGTTGGTGTCGTCGGCGGTACTTGGTCATTCACTGTCGACGGAAGCCAAAAAAAATTGTTGTTGCCGGAGCACGGGCAGGTATACCAACCGCAACCGCCGTTGGTACGTTGTCCGCAGCCGCAGCCGTTATTACAGCCGCAGCAATTATTGCAACCGCATCCGCTGCGATTGTTGTTACAACCGCAAGAGTTGCAGCCGCAGCCGCTACGGTTATTGCCGCAACCGCACGAATTACAGCGATTGCAACCGCAAGAATTGTTTCTAAAATTAGTGCTATTGTTGTTGCACCATGAGTTACAGAACATATAATTTCTCCTTGGTATTGAAGTATGGCTTTTCAGCCAATACATTTTATGCAACTTTGTCGTAGGCAGTTACACAAAAATTTTTAATATTAAATTATAATTTAGGCGATACAAAATCGTTTTTTAGGTGTATTATAAAATAAAAGAGTTGAATAAGGAGAATATTATGAAAAATAAAAAATTTTACGTACTTACGATAATATGCGCAGTTTTATTTATTTCGATTTTTGCAACTGCGTGTATTACCGTCGACAATCGTTCGCCCTCTCAAAAGAGCAACGATTATCTTAAGAAATGCGATTTTTCCTTTTCCAATATTGAAGAGGTGTCGTTTGAGGAAGAAGGATGCATACACAGATCAACTTACAAAATCAAAAAAGGTGAAAGCCAAGAAAATGATAAAGTCATATCGCAAGTATTAGACGCATGGATTGCTTTTCAAAACAACGCTGTTTTCAATGATGAAATCAACGGTGTGGACAAAGGCATAGTCGGCGGTACAATATACATAATAAAATGCGTTTTTATAGACGGCAGCAGCGTGCAAATACACGAAAATTCTTTTATGAATTACGTGTTGAATGAAATAGATGAGTGTCAACTCGACGACGAAAACATATACGATTCTTTTTTGCGCAATATTATGGATATTATGAAGAAAGATGAATACATGACTCATCATATTGAATATTGAATGATAGCCTCTCTTGACTACTAGCAAATATGATGTTATACTCTTATTGCATTTAATAATATATCTGTATAATATCAACGCATTTTAGGAGCAGGCAATGGCAAAAAATCGCGCAAAACGTCATAAGATTACCAAAGGTACTTTGGCAATGCTGATAGTCCTGGCAGTATTCGTATTTATTCTGTTGCTTATGCTTATTTTGCGCACAAATCAGGCGGTTTGCGAATTTATTTGTCGACACTTCGTCAACGCTTATCAAGCGGTGGCGGGGCGTTTTTATTCAGTGACTTCCGTCAATATATTTGAAATACTCGTGACATTGGCGATACTTTTTGCAATCGCCTGCATAGTATTTGCAATAGTTCTTTTTCGCAAAGGACAAAAGATTGCTTCTCGCAGGGTTATGCTTGCGCTTGCGTTGGTATGCTTTGGGGTAGCAAATCTATATACTTTTTCCGCAGGCTTTGCCTACAACCGCGATCCTGCGCCTATAGAGATATATCAAGGCGAGATAAGCAAAGAACTTGCATATAATTCTTTTGTTACGCTGATAGACGACCTCAATGCGTCGTACGCTCAAATAGGTCAGTATAACGAAGACGGCAGTGTGGTCTGTCCATACAGCGCAAAGCAACTCAACGAAAAGATTCGTCAAGCGGTCGACGAGACGCTTACTGACGAATTTTATTACGATTATACGCCCAAAGCCAAGCCCGTCATATCCAGTGGTATTATGACGCTCAATAGCATTGCAGGCATAACTTTTTTGCCCACCTGCGAGCCGGGGTATAACAAAGATATGCTTACTGTCGACAGAGTACACACTATAGCGCACGAGTTTGCGCACAGCAAGGGCGTGATGAGAGAGTACGAGGCAAATCTCGTAGGGGCGTACGTTTTGCTGAAAAGCGACGACGCATATTTGAGATATTGCGGATATATTTACGCCATTGGCTACGTCAAAGAACTTGTCAAATATGACGAAACTTATTTTGACACTATCAAAGCCTATCCAGTAGTCGACGGCTTTACGCAGGATCAAGTGAATATATTCAGTTGGTGGATGTCGCAACCCAGTCTCGGCGATATAGGCAGTTTTTTCAACGACATTTATCTCAAGATCAACGGACAGGAAGACGGCACTGGATCTTACGAAGAGACGCCCGGCACTGATGAGATAATCATAGGCGGAGAAGACGGAACGCCGGATATCTATCTTGAGGTCATCACGGAATATACCAATATGCACCGTATGTTGGTTAGTTTGGCGAAAAGGGAGGCTAGGCAAATTTAAAATGCGTCTTTTCCGCCTACCCGATGCCAATCTCATTTGAACACATCTGAACGTATTATTTGGTTGCCTTTTACACTATGCTCACTTACTGTACCTCTAGTACAGTCGCACTCGCGTCGTATAAAAATCAATCCAAATTATACGGTTCAGACGCCTTGCGATTTTATTAGATAAATTCTTGTATTAGACAAGGCAAGGACGAGTAGGCATACCAAAGTATGTCAAACGGACTTAACGCAGTATAATCAATAATTTAACAATTAAATTGTGTTTAAGTGAGATTGGCATCGGGTCAGCCTTTGGCTCACGCCGACGTACGGCAAGTACGACGACGCTCGTCAAAGACAATCTTGACAAAAAACCCGCTATTTTATTCTTTGCCTATCTCTCTTCTCGCCAAACTTGAGGCTCGAAGGTACGCCTTGAACGAGTCATATTGAGCGGAACGAAGTGTAGTCGAAATATCTAAAAGGATTAGACCTCTCGACTACGTTCGAGGTGACAGAAATGTTTAATCCTGAAAATGAAGTATAACCGAAAAAGTCCATAAATTTTTTTAAATTTCTATTGAAATTGTCAAATATAATATAGTATCATATATAATATATAAAACAAAAAATAATACTCGTTAAAATAAAACTCGTTCGACGAGAAGAGAGTGGCGCAAGTTTTTCACGAGTAAGAATGTTTTCTATACGATGAAAACGAATGCAGGCGTACTTGATGTACGTCAAGAGAGTTTGAAGACGTAGGGAAAGCATTATTGCCGTGTAAAATTACGACACCTCACTTATCGCCGAACAATAGGAAAAATGAACGCATACATAATAGTAATTTTCATATTGGCGATAGCCTATACCTTTTATATGGGATTTTCCGACGGAGCAAACGCCGTCGCCACTTGCGTTGCCACGAGGGCTATCAAGCCTCATTATGCGCTCATAATCTCGGGAGTAGTAAAATTTATCGCGCCTCTGATAATTTGTTGTTGGATAGGCAATACTAGCGTTGCGCGCACCGTCGGTTCGCTTATCAACAGCGAGGCTTTTGTCGGCGTGACGCCCAAAGCAGGCTTTATATTTTTGTTGTCCACGATGCTTGCGGCGTTGATTTGGTCGGCTGTCAGCATCTTCACGTCGTTGCCCAATTCCACATCTCATACGTTGCTTGGCGGACTTGTAGGGGCAGGGTTGGTGTCTTTC
This sequence comes from uncultured Clostridia bacterium, assembly GCA_947177795.1. Classification (GTDB taxonomy): domain Bacteria; phylum Bacillota; class Clostridia; order Christensenellales; family UBA3700; genus RACS-045. Next base: position 6,815 of record CAMWVR010000071.1, read on the forward strand.
GGCGTAGGCGGCATAGATTGGTCGGCGGTGGGTATCAAGGTAGTACTTATGGTATTCCTTACTCCGATAATATGCATCATAGTAGGCATATTGATGGATAAGTTCTTCATATGGATGTGCAGAAGAATGGACAGAGGCGTCAGGAAGTTTTTCAAAGCGGCGCAAGTGTTCAACGTAGCATTGCTAAGCACTTCGATATCAATCAACAACGTGCAGAAATCAATGGGCGTATTTTTGCTTGCAATGGTCATGTGCGGGGGAGCTGATATGAATGCCTACGCTTTTGATTTTTGGACGGTTGCGGTATTGTCATTCTTCATAATGCTTGGTTTGCTTTTGGGCGGATATAAACTCATTTATACCGTGGGCAAGAGAATATACCGCATGGGTACGATTCAATCGTTTACGGCGCAATTGTCGACGGCGACCGTATCTTTGTTTTGCTCTTTCGTCGGCGGTATCCCCGTAAGTACGGGACAAGTGGTATCTTCGAGTATAATAGGCGTGGGAATATCCGAGCGTATCAGCGGAGTGCATTGGACGAGAGTAAAGAAGATATTTTTGAATTGGATATTGACTTTTCCTATTGCAATGTGCGTGGGGGCGTTGATATGTCTTGTTCTTAAGGCAATCTTCCTTTGAAGGCGAGCGCGTATATTGGCGCGCCTTCCGCTTGATCATCGGGACTCGGGGTATCGACGTGTACGGCAAGTACACTTGACGATACCGCTCGCCCTTGCTAAAGCGAAAATCACACCAATCTCCGCACTCGCATGTGACTTGGAAGTTGGTCATTGACGCTCGCGCGAGACAATCCAATGTCATTTCGACCGTAGCGGAGCGGAGCGGAGAAATCCTGACTCCTCGTCGTCATTCTCAGCGGAGTGCAACGGAGTCGAAGAATCTAATCTAAAAACAATTCATTAAGGAGATATATATGAAAATCTTCAGAAAGAAAGTCAACTTTTTTCAATTGCTTGCGGCGCAATGCAAAATAATGCGCAGAGGTATAGACGCGCTCTACAAGTACTGTACGTCGGTCGGGCAGCCCGATCATGAGAGCTACGGCGATATGGTAATATCCATTGAAGACGAAGGAGATATGGCAAGGCGTGTGCTTGTTGACGAACTCAACGCAACTTTTATCACGCCTATGGAGCGCAACGACATATTCGATCTGTCGGGGCAGCTTGACGAAGTGCTTGACTACGCCAAAAATTCAATTGACGAAATGAGACTTTTTAAGATAGAGCCCACCGAGGATATGACGAAGATGATAGCCATACTTTGCGACATAACGGTACATATCCAAAAAGCCGTCGAAAGCATGGAAAAACATAAGAACATTGCCAAAGACGAAGCATTCAAAGTCAAGAGCCTTGAAAACGAAATGGGGCACCGCTATTACAAAGCGCTTGCAAGTCTTTTTGAAAGCGACGACTTCAAAGCAGTTTTTAAATACCGCGAAGTATACCGTCATCTCAACACGACGGCAGACAAAGCCGAAATGGCAATGGATATTCTCTTGGACATTCTCAATTCGCTGTAATATGCGCTGCGGTCGAAATATCTAATAACAAGCCAATTGAATTATTTTTCGATTGGCTATTTTTAATCTATATAATACTAATTTTAACGCAAAATTTTCATATTTCCAAAAAAAGTATACTTTTCTTG
>CAMWVR010000072.1 GCA_947177795.1 uncultured Clostridia bacterium
AAGGAGCGCAGCGACGGCATAGCGAGCAAGCAGGTGCGTCTCGTGCGAGCGTCAGAATCTAATCATATTTATTTTAAAAATGAAAGCCCTACAATTTCAACTATTTTTGATATAGATGCAAATCGCATATCTTTTCCTTTCATAATGTTATAATACGTTACTCTACTTATTTCGCATAGTTCGCAAAATTCCGTTATTGTCAATCTATATTACTTTTATATATTTTTTTATTACGTCTGTGTTAAATTGTTTATTCATCAGTTAATCCCCTATAATATATGGCTAATTGCCGTATATTATTATATAAGGCAATTAGCCATATGTCAAGTATTATAAGGCTTAAAGCCGTATATAATATAAACATGAATAAATTCAAAGATCGTCTAAGAGAAGTATTGGCAGAAAATAAGATATCACAAAGGTCGCTTGCAAAAAGATTATATTTGTCGCAAACGATTGTGAATAATTATTGCACAGGTAAAAGAGAGCCAACTTTGGACGTACTGATTTCTATTTGCAAAGAGTTGGACGTCAGCGTCGATTATTTATTGGGATTGACAGATTAGAATTTTTAAATATCTCTTTTTATCATAATGCCTTTCATATATGGACTGTTATTTAACGTTTGATATATGATGTGTTTCTCTTCGTCAGTACAACTCAAAAGTAATTTGATTTCGCAATCGTTTTTTAATAAATCAATAGTACATATTATGCAATCCGCATATTTATCTTTTTTTGAGCCGACAAAAATATCTATTCCGTTGTTGTCCATAGATTTTGTGTTTTCCAAGTAGCCGTAATCTACATTGTAAATAAAATCATTAAATTTGGGATGAACAGTTCCCTTTGGTCTATCGATTATTATTTTGTGACTGTCAATTAAGCAATCTATTGCAGTCCAAAATTCATTGTCAAAGTTGTATAAATTTGTTATATTTTTCATTTTTTCCTCAATATTTAATAGAATTAAAAAAGAGCGGTATTACCGCTCTTTTTTATTAAAAGAATTTTTTCATATCTCCGCCGTAAGTTTTCATTCTCGTTACGCCGGTCTTGTTGAAGTTGCGAGGTTCTTGCTGTTGTTTTTCAGCAGTTTGGCTTTCCGTTCTTGGCTTTGAAGGACGGTTGTTATCCCTTCTGTCTCTTGATCCTCTGTCGTTGCGTCTATCCCCTCTTTCTCTGTCAAAAGCAGGTTTTTTGGGAGAAATGACGACGTATCTGTTGGGTTCTTCTCCGTGGCTTTCAGTGGTGACGAATCTGTCGTCGTGCAAAGCCGAGTGGATTATTCTTCTCTCAAATGGGTTCATAGGCTCGAGAGACTCTGCTTTGCGAGATTTTGCTACTCTGAAAGCTATCTTCTTGGCAAGCTTGGAGAGAGTTGCAGTTCTCTTCTCTCTGTAATTCTCGCCGTCTATGACCAATCTCTTGTTGTCGGGGTTATTTTTGTTGACTACCAAGAGCGAAAGATATTGAAGAGCGTCAAGCACGTCTCCTCTGTATCCGATAAGTACGCCCGTGTCGTCGCCCTTAAGATTGATATAAAAAGCGTCTTCCTTTTCTTGCACTTCGGCAACGCAATTGATATCCATTCTTTGAATAATGCCGTTGATAAAGTCGCTTACAAGTGTTGCTCCAGTGACTTTTTGCGTGACCTTGACCGTGATTTTTTTGCGGATAAGTCCCGTCTCTTTTACTTTTTCTGCATCGACTTGGCTTTCGTCAAGACCGAGTTCTTCAAGAGCCTGCTCGAGAGCCTCTTCATAACTGTTTGCAGTAATTTCTATACTTTTCATATATGTCTCCTCAGATAGCGCGCTATCTTTTTCTAATAATCTATATCGATATGCCTATTATCTTTTTGCCTTATTGGACTTTTTTGTATTCTTGGTCTCTATGTTCTTTGCAGGCTGAATGATTATAGGCTGATCTTGTTTTTTCTTGTCCAAGTTCTTCATTATAAGATTGAAAGAAATGGACGTGATCATTGTCATAAAATTGCTGACAAAATAGTATATCGCAAACGCCGCGCTGTACATGATAGCAAAGAAACCAAGTACGATAGGCATGAGATACGTCATCGTTTTGTTCATTATGCGTTGTTGTTTTTGTTGAGCTGCGTCTCCTGTCATTTGTACGGGTTGCATTTTTTGTTGCAACATTGTGGACAGAAAACTCGTCGCAATAGAAAGAATCGGAAGTATGAAATAACCGTTCCATCTGCTTATATTCCAAAAACTCGTCTTGTTATAATTATTAATTATAGGCGTCATAAGTTGGTCGTAAGATACGCCTGCCATTTCGGGAAGAGTTGCGCCGATGCCGCCTATTCTCGTCGAAGTGAAGTTGGAAAAACTCGGTATTACGTTTGCCCAAGTGTCTGACATAAATACGTTCTTGACCCAAAGCCAACTCTCGGGTTTGTAGCCCGTGACCAATGTTTCGTTGAGTTTTTCGATAAGCCCGGCTTGACGGATATAGTCATAAGAAGGTATAAAACCCTCGATGAAGTCGTTGCCGTTCATAAACTGAATATTACACGCCTGCGAGATCGTCTCTGCATTGTCTTTGAAGAACTGCAAGTATACGTCGTTGTAAAGATTGCTGACGATCGTTTGATTGTAGTTGACGATATACTCTCTGAAGCCTTGGAAGACCAAACCGAATATCACAAGAGTGAAGATCATCGGCAAACAGGAAGTGAAGATATTCATTGAGCCTTTTTGAAGTTCGTATTGCTTTTGTCGGAGAATGTCGGGTCTGTTGGCGTACTGCTTTTGAAGCTTTTCCAATTGAGGACGAATTGCGTCCATTTTGGCTTTTTGCTTGCGCATAATCAACTTTTGCCATATATCAAGCGGCAAAATCAACAAACGCAACATAATTGAAAACACCACTACCGTCCAACCGAAGTTGCCGATACCGCTGTTCATCCAATCCAGCAAGCTGATGATAGGTTTCCAAATTGCATTCACCGCCGCCAGCAAATTATAACTCATAATAGCCATTTTGCATTTCCTTTAAGATCGTCTTTCACGGGATCATATCCGCCTTTTGAAAAGGGATTGCATCTCAATATCCTAGCCGCTCCCATTGCAGAGCCTTTTATATATCCTCTCTTGGCTATGGCTTGTCCCATATACGCCGAACACGACGGGATATGTCTGCACTTGCCGCCAATCACGGGATTGATAAATTGCTTGTAATACTGAATAATAAAATTTCCGCTTTTCATTTATCGTCCGTACGCCTCAATCAAACTTTGCCTTGTCTAATACGCTTTGCTTGATTTTTAGTCTCTGCGCAACGTCATCGTCAATTCTTGCCGCAAGTAAATTGCTTTTGATAATCAAATGCAAAAGACTGTTGGCAATCTCTTCAAAATTCGCCTTGCCGCACGCCTCTCTTGCAATAACGATATAATTTTCGCTGTCTTTAAGGTATGGAATAAGCGCTCTGAACGCTTCTCTCAAACGTCTTCTGACTTTGTTGCGAATAACCGCTCTGTTGTCGACTTTCTTACTTACGATAAAGCCCGCCTTCAAGGGATACTTGGAAGGGGCATGGACAAGTACAAGCATCTTATTGGCGTTGCTTTCGCCTTTTCTGTGCAGATAACTAAATACTCTGCCATTCTTAAGCCTGTACTTTTTTTGCATACCAAACTTAAGCGGTAAGTTGCTTTCTGCCCTTGTTGCGACGTCTCTTTATAACGTTTCTGCCACTCTTGCTACGCATTCTCTCACGAAAACCGTGCACCTTGGATCTTTGTCTTTTCTTGGGTTGATACGTCTGTTTCATATCGTTTATCTCCTTTTTATATAAAAAAATAATTATGCTATATTATTATAGAGAAAATGCCGGGCGCTGTCAAGTAAAATAGCATTGCCTTGACAAAATATAAAATTATTGAAATATATGTCACATCTAATTGCGATAACATAATAAAATTTTTACGATTTAAAAAATTTAATTATTATAAATATAATAATTAAAAATTTTCTCTGCAAAGCGTTTGCTTTGTTTTCACGTTAAACGCAGTATGAGTAGTATGCTTTATAGCCTATTTACGCATATGTATAATAATCAAATTTTCAATTATATTTAATGCGTATCTATAGCTTTTAGAATATCCAATGAGTAATTTGTGCATATTGCGCATAGTTACGCTTAAAAAACTATATAGCGTTTGGCGTGAAAAATAAATATCGCAAAAGCTAAATAATTTTTGAATAACTTTAATATGAGATTGCTGCTTTAATATACGAAGGCACATCTTTCAAATAAAGATTAAAGGCGGTCATTGTGCGTTATATTTAATTATCAAGGGTCGCAAAGTCTAATTAATCGATGTACATGTTGCAATAATAGGTAAATAGGCTTGCTAACACCATTAAGGCATTACTAATGGATATAAGTACCCCAATAATTGCTTCAATGTAGCTTAAAGCTTTGTTTTTTGCCAATAATACGCTGTGGAAGTAAAAGTATGTGTATGCTCAAGCAGTCGCAATTGATGCAATGTTTCACGTGTAACGTTGCAGTTATGTCCTTTGGTAATCAAGTAAGACTAACGCTAATAACATCACGATGCTATACAATGTCCTAATTTAAACTAGTAAAAAGCTTTGTGATTAACATTATTAATAGTGGACAAAGTCACCTATTACTTAATTAATATATAAACGTAGTCGACATAATTTAATATAAGCAAGTAATGGGGCAAATGTGAAAGTGTGTTCTCTATTGTTTATTGTGGTAAACAACTGTAGCATAATTCAATGTCGACATGCTCTATATTATAAAATACCAAGTCATAAGTAATTTATCGAACGTATTAAGTTGGATTTGGTAAATGCGGCATTTGAGTATATGATCATGTGGTGTTGAGTTTGACGTAAAACGAGTATAGATAAAATTGGTTTAACGTGTTAGCTATTTTGAATTACTTGGCATCGGTTACGATATGCATATTGGAGATATTAAATAGTCTGAACCTCTGACGAAATATTTACAAGTATATGGCTAATTAGAAATGTTAATAAATAATATCACCAACAGTAATATAGATAATTAGGCAAAAGAATGTGAAGTTTAGCGTGAATAGATACGACTTATAGTTAAATAAAACAAAAATTGAATTAAGAGAGCTGCGTATTAACAAAGTTGCTAGTGGACTATTGTGGAAATGCGTATTGCATCGGTGGCGATATATCTAAGTCACTTGAATTGGTCTTGATTGCTTGAATCGACATGTTTGCTTAACGTTAACCGTAAGCATTGTGAAATGAGATAAACAAGAATCTTATAGGGGTAATCAAGTGTGATGAATGTATACAGCGTTAACATAAGTCGTGTGCTACTGCCAATATGTTGCCACTACTCTGTTAAGCCAAACGTAAACGATTGTTAAGCGATATTGGAATTCATAGTGTTTGTACGTAGCATAAGCATAGCTGTTGAGCTAAATAAAGTGAAAGTGCAAATATATAAAATATTGTAGTGATTAGCCGATTGATGATAAAGATTGTGATAAGAGTTGGTTTAATTGCCGATGAGAATAACTGCTCCAAAACAATTGTTTCACGTGCAACATTTTGCAAATTAGAGTACGTTAAATCAAGCGAGTGTAATTCGCGAAATTGCGGTATGCTGTCTAGCTGTTGCAAAACATGGTAAATTCCCTTTTGTGTTTAATGATGAGTGTTCTATATATGATAACTATATCAGTTGATAAGACGATATGCATTATATACGTATAACTAAAGTAATCTTGATATGTATGATGCGCAATGCAATATGAGAGTTTGTAATGAGCTGGAATATTGTGTTAACGTGAAAATTCGCCCAAAATTGCGGAAATCTAAGCGTTTCACGTTGATAAATTTGCAAAATTGCGTTTTTTGCCATTTAGTTCCCTGTGAAACATTTATCAGTATTTAATATTCTCGATATTTGCAATTTATATCTTATATATTCTATTTAATATCTATTAGTTGAGTGATTTTGAGAAATATATTTGGTAAAAACCTTTCGCAAACTGTTTTTTGGGCAAATGTTTCACGGTTTTTGTGAAACATTTTTATATGCCCAGATATCATGCAGTATAACTAATTTTAGAAGAAAATCAACACAAAATGTATATAAATTGACTGAAATCAAGCTAAATTTGCTGAACGTGTTCAAAAAACTCGATCAAATTAACAATTGTCAATAGTTTTGCCATGGACAGCTTGGCTGAAGCGTAATCGCTATGTGAATATTAGATTTTCTTTAGGAAATACTAATAATATAATATAAACTTAAAGGAGGTCGCTATGCCTAGATGTAGTGTTTGCAGATGCCAAGTCGATTATGAGAATGCATTTATATGCGATAGTTGTCACAGTTACATTTGCGGCGAATGTATTATCCGATACGGCAAAGGCTGTGATTGCGGCGGAAAGTTGCATCATTTGAATTAATACGGCCGAGAATGCTCGACCGTACGTCAATATTATTTCTTAAACTTCTTTATTATCTTGCTCTGCGCTATTTTGGATCTTATAGCGTTGCCCTTTGTCAATAACGAGCTATTATGCTTTCTTATGGGCAGATAAAGCAACGTTGACGTCAGCGTCGTGAAAAATAGACAAATCAAGATATGATAGATCTTGAGATCGTAATCAAAGTATGAGAGCGTCACAAGAAAGAAAGTAAAACCGTAAAGCAAAGTGTAAATACACTGTGATACGTGTCTATATATCGGGTTCCTGATCAAATAAGCGCAGGCAAATGCGTTGAGTATGAAGATTATGCCGAATATCGTACCGAGTGCAGCGTATATAGCCAATGCAAGCGGCTGATTGAGCGTGTCCGAGAGTATCATTTGAAGAGTTTCTTAAATATAGAGAGTTTTTGCCTACCCTTTGCGTATTTTAGCGTGGAAATACTGCCGGATAGGGAGCATATGCCTCGAGAGGTGTCTAAATTGACGATTTTAAGCCTTTCTCCCGTAATTATAAGGGATCTGTCGCCTAGATTGCATATTATTTGCTTTTCGTCGCTTTCTATCATCTCTGTTACGCCATTTATCTCAATATTGATGTCAAAATTGATATTTATGGCTTTTTGCGGTTTTGTCGTCGAAGTTTGCGTGATTTGGCTCATATTTTCTCCTTTTTAGCATAAATATTGCTATATAAGGGCAATAAATGCGTAAACGTTTTAAATACGTCGCAAAGCGGGGTAGGGATGATTTGCATTACTAAAAAATCCATAATACAAATATCAATCTGTACTTCTATTTAGCAAGATAACATCAATTGAAAATCAATCAACTGTCGTTTTAATAACTAAAATATCCATATATCTGCTATAATTTTGAGACGCATTACAATATATTTTATTTATAAAAATTGCATTTATGACAGATTTGAATATGGATTTTTATCGTTGCGAATTTTATAAATAATTTTCAAAATACTTATTATCCGTTGACTAAAAAAATATAATTTGATAAGATATTAAATATAAAAGTTTTCCGCGCGGATATGGCGGAATTGGCAGACGCGTAAGATTCAGGTTCTTATGGCCGCAAGGCCGTGCAAGTTCAAGTCTTGTTATCCGCACCAAGTGTGAACAGCACAACTTTTTGATATAAAAAAATTGTACTGTTCACTTTTTTATGGAAAAATTTTGTATTAATTGATTTTATTTCTTTACTATGATAAAATAGCTTATAAATTTAAAACATCAAACTATTTTGATTAGGGGAAGATAATATGCCACAATATGATAATAATCATTATGTTCCAAAGAAGGTCTTAAATAATTTTGCTAATCGAGATTATAATGGAAAATATAAAATAAATATTATTGATTTGAGTAAAAAGGCTGTAGTCAAG
>CAMWVR010000073.1 GCA_947177795.1 uncultured Clostridia bacterium
CTTCTCAAAGAGCAGCGCTCTATGAGAAGCAAGAAGTAAGAGCAACCGCATATATCGGCGCGCCTTTTACCCTAACGGCTAGGACGCCCTCGGGGTCACGTACGACAAGTACGCTCACCGCTCGATTGCCGCCGCACGGGCAAAAATCCCACCAATCTCTGCGGTTGTGCGAAACTAATTTAGTGTGTCATTGACGCTCGCACGAGACGCACATGCTTGCTCGCTATACCGTCGCTTCGCTCCTTACGAGCGAAGTCGAGAAATCTCATCCGATATAAAATGATTAGACCTCTCCGCTACGGTCGAGGTGACAAAATCACAATGTCATTTCGACCAAAGCGTAGCGTAGTGGAGAAATCTCAACCGATTACCCGCCTTTCCCTTGAGGGGGAGGGGCAAGGGTGAGGTGTAAAAATAACTTACGTACTTTATATAATATAATTATTGCAAAATACGTTTTTGATGTGCTATAATAAATTGCAAAATACTTTTTGTGAGGTTATTATGGAGTTCAAAAAGGAAGATTTATTTACGATTCCCAATATATTGACATATATAAGACTTATTTGTATACCTATTTTTGCAGTTCTGATGATTATGTACCGCATAGGCGGATTTGAAGCAATGGAATCTGTCAACAACGTATATATGTGGGCAAGCTTTGGGGTATTCCTGTTTGCTGAGATTACCGATATTTGCGACGGTTATATCGCAAGACATTTTAATCAAATTTCCGACATTGGCAAGGTGCTTGACCCCATTGCAGACAAGGTTTTGCAATGCGTGGCTATGCTGATGTTGTGCATTTGCGCAAATCTCCATTGGGCATTTGCTATCATTATCATTGTCAAAGAAGTCTATATGGGCGTGACTTCCAAGTATTGGATGCGCGCAAGCAAAAGGCAGGTGGAGCAAAAGTCCAACAAAGTGGGCAAAGCGGGCGCATTTATCTATTTTGCAGGCATTCTTTTGTCATTCTTCACTCACTTGGGCGAAAAGGTGGGTAATAAATATACGATAATTTGGTGGGTTGACTTTGCGCTTTTGGTTGCGGGCAGTGTGCTTGCAATCGTAGCAGCGGCGATATATACGGTCATTTATCAAAGACAACTCAAGAAAGTGAGAGAGAGCGGCATTCTCGACACGCTTGACAGATACGGCAATCCTTTGCCGACGGTCGAAGACAGAGCCGAAGTCAAGGACGAAGTGTCAAACAACTCTGACGCGCAACAGGAGAACGAATAAGTGCAGATTTTGAATTTGTTGGCAATTTCTTTTCACTGGGAGAGGTTTACTCAGCCGTCCGTCATTATCGGCATATGCGTAATGGTAGTGGGACTCGTGTTTAGTTTTTGCGCAAGACCCATTGCCGATGCGATCGGCAAAAAGCGCAAGGCAAAAGGCGAAGACCCCAACGTCGAGATGCTTTACACTGCGCTCAAGTTTACTTCTATGGGCGTGGTCTTCATCGGTATGTTGGTGGCGATCATCACTATGAATTGGAATTAAAATATCATTTAGTTAAATATATAAGGAAAAAATCATATGGAAATGTCAAAGACTTACGATCCTAAATCGTTTGAGAATAAGTTGTATAAGGAGTGGGTAGACAAGGGCTATTTCAAAGCCAAAGTCGACGGCAAGAAAGAGCCGTTCACTATCGTCATACCGCCGCCCAATATCACGGGTCAGCTTCACATCGGACACGCTCTCAACGATACTATTCAAGACGTGATAATCAGATTCAAGAGAATGCAGGGATTCAGCACGCTTTGGCTGCCCGGCACCGATCATGCGTCTATTGCGACTGAAGTCAAGATCGTCGAGAAGATGAAAAAGGAAGAGGGGTTGACCAAGCAAGACGTGGGCAGAGACGGCTTTTTGCAGCGAGCTTGGGCTTGGAAAGAGCAATACGGCGGTCGAATCGTCGAGCAGCTCAAGAAGTTGGGCGCATCCTGCGATTGGTCGAGAGAGACCTTTACTATGGACGAGAAGTGCTCGAGGGCGGTCAATGAAGTCTTCGTCAATCTTTTTGACAAAGGACTCATCTATAAGGGCGACAGGATCATCAATTGGTGTCCATGTTGCAAGACGGCGCTCAGCGACGCAGAAGTCGAGTATTCAGAGCAAGACTCGCACCTTTGGCATATCAGATATCCGCTCGCAGACGCAAGCGGCGAAATAATCGTGGCGACCACCCGTCCCGAGACCATGCTCGGCGATACGGCTGTCGCAGTCAATCCCAAGGACGAGAGATATGCGGATATGGTGGGCAAAATGCTTGTCTTACCGCTCGTCAATAAGCAAATTCCTATCGTTGCGGACGAATACGTCGAGAAAGATTTCGGAAGCGGCGCAGTCAAGATCACTCCTGCGCACGACCCCAACGACTTTGAAGTGGGGCTGAGACACAACCTCGAAGTCATCAGGATCATGAACGACGACGGGTCTATGAACGAGTTTGCAGGCAAATATCAAGGACTTGACAGAGTGGAAGCCCGCAAGCGTATCTGCGAAGACTTGCAGGCGCAAGGATATATGGTCAAGATTGAGGATTACAAGCACAACGTGGGCGAGTGCTATCGTTGTCACGCCACCGTCGAGCCTATCGTCAGCAAGCAATGGTTTGTCAAGATGGAACCTCTTGCGAAGCCTGCTATTGACGTCGTCAGAAAAAAGAAAGTCGAGTTTATCCCGTCCAGATTCAGCAAGATATATTTCAATTGGATGGAAAATATCAAGGATTGGTGCATATCCCGTCAGCTTTGGTGGGGACACAGAATACCCGCTTATTATTGCGACGATTGCGGCGAGATGACAGTATCCAAGACGGCTGTCACGGCATGCCCCAAGTGCGGCTCAAAACACGTCAGACAGGACGAAGACGTGCTTGACACTTGGTTTTCAAGCGCATTGTGGCCTTTCTCGACGTTGGGATATCCCGACAAGACCGAAGACCTCAAGTATTTTTATCCCAACAGCTTGCTAGTCACGGCGTACGATATTATATTCTTCTGGGTTGCGAGAATGATTTTCTCGGGCTTGGAACACATGGGCGACATACCTTTCCCCGAAGTGCTCATTCACGGCATAGTCCGCGACAGTCAGGGCAGAAAGATGAGCAAGTCGCTCGGCAACGGTATCGATCCGCTTGAGATCATTGACAATTACGGCGCAGACAGCTTGAGATTTTCGCTCGTACAAGGCTTGGCGCCCGGCAACGACACGAGATACACCGACCAAAAGACGGAGTTTTCCCGCAACTTCATGAACAAGTTGTGGAATGCGTCCCGTTTTGCGCTGCTCAATCTCAAGGGAGTGCGAGTCAAAGAAATGGGCTCGTTCAGATTGACCAACGCCGACAAGTGGATACTCTCGCGTCTCAACAAAGCTATCAAAGATATTACGGCAAATCTTGAAAAATACGAGTTGGGCAACGCCGCTGCAAAGCTATACGACTTCGTATGGACGGAGTTCTGCGATTGGTACGTAGAACTTGCAAAGGTGTCTTTATACGGCGACAATGAGGACAAAAAGGTCAACACGCTGTCCGTGCTCGTATACGTGCTTGAGAATATCTTGAAGCTCATGCACCCGTTCGTACCTTTCATTACGGAAGAGATATACAAGAATTTGCCCACGACCAAGAAGAGCATAGTCATCTCCAATTGGCCTGCCGTAAACAAAAAGTATAACTACACCAAGGAGAGCGGAGAATTTGCCAAGGCTATGGACGCCGTCAAGGCGATCCGCAATATGAAAGCAGAGAAGGGCGTCGCTCCGTCCAAGAAGATCAAGGCTTATTTTATCGCAAGTTCTATCAATCCCAAGGACGTGAGTTATATCTACAAACTTGCAGGCGTAGAGCACGCAGAGTTTATGCAAGACAAGAGCGCAATCGGCGAAAAGATAGTTTCGCTTTTCGGCGACTTCGGCGAGATAGCAGTGCCGCTCGGCGACTTGGTGGACGCTCAAAAAGAAATCGAGAGATTGAGCGGAGAGCTTGAGCATACGCAAAAAGAAGTCGAGAGAAGCCAAAAGATGCTCTCCAATCAAGGCTTTGTCGCAAAGGCTCCAAAGGCGCTCATAGACAAAGAAAAAGAAAAACTCGCAAGCAATCAAGAAAAGGCTCGCAAGCTTCAACTCGAGATAGAAAATCTCAAAAACAGTTGACGATTAGATTCTCGACGTTGCTCGAAATGACGTAATAACTAAAGATCTTTGGAGACGTCATTTCGACCGAAGCAAAGCGAAGTGGAGAAATCTCTGCGCAGAGTCGGATAATCTGACTAATTGCATATAATAACATATATAAACAATATAGAAGAGAATATCAAAAGAGATGAAATACGTATTTTTTGATTTTGACGGAACGATAAGCAATACCTACGAGGGTTGCGCTCGTATACTCAAAAAGACCTTTGACAAATACGGCGTGGACATGGACGAGAGCAATTACTCCAAATTCATAGGTCCGCCGCTGTCGGAGACTTTTGTCAAATATATCGGCAAGGATATCGCGTACGAAGCCGTGCAGTATTTTCGCCGGCTTTACGTCGGCGAAAAGGCAATATATATGAGCAAGCTTTATGACGGCGTGGCGGATATGCTGTCGCAGTGTCATGAAATGAATGGCATCAGCACGGGCGTTGCGACGTGCAAGAAGCACGAAGAGGCAATACATTTGCTTGAATACTTCGGCGTAAAGGACGATATAGATTTCGTCTCGGGACTCGTATACAACGAGCGTGAGACCAAAGCAGAGGTGTTGAAATATGCGCTCGACAAGTTGGGCGTGTCGGCAAAAGACTGCGTAATGGTCGGCGATACGATATACGACGTCGAGGGCGCAGAAGAGTTTGGCATGGACTGCATTCTGTGTCTGTGGGGCTTTGGCGATTACGACAATATCCACAACAAGAACGTGATATATCGAGCAAAGACTCCCTACGACGTCATCAAATACGTAAGCGAAAATTTTGCGGAGCATAAATAGCAAATCAAATATATTGCGTTGAAGGAAAGACTATGAAATATTCAAAGATGACTTTAAGCTATATCAAACACAACTTTTTGAAAAGCATGGGCATTATGCTTGTGCCCACTGTTTTGCTCGGTGTTTTGTTGAATCCGTTGAACGTAGTCGAGATCATCGTCAGCATAGGCAAAAAGGAAGAGACCTATCATTCTTTTATCGATATTTATAGAAAGATCAATGGATATACAGGCGCTTTGCGGTTTTCCTTTATAATAATTTCTATAATTATTTCGATAATTTTCCTTTCGCTGTTGTCGGGGTCTATTCGTCAAAAGATGCGTTACGGACTTGACAATAGAGGCAAGTGGAACATGATAGGATCGCACCTCAACGACAATTTTATACCCGTGCTTAAGTATCTGCTTTTGCTCTTCGTGTCTTTGGAGATTCTTGCGATCTTGCTTTCGACGTTCTTATACACGACTATCAAGCTGTTTCGCAACGCATTGCCGATGTGTCTGATATTGGCGTTTTTGTTTTTGCTGATAGAGTTGCTCTTTTTGTCCATGTCGTTGCTCACGATACCCAATATGACGATGAAGGGCTTTGGTCTGTTCAAGGCGTTCGGACACTCGGTATATTCGCTCAGCGCAAGAATATTCAAGGTGTTCGGCAGCATTTTGTGGGTAATGTTTTTGGCATGCCTGCCCATGGTATTTTTGATAATTTTCCCGTTCAAGGGCGCAAATTATCTGTTGGCGCTGTTTTCATTCTTGTTCTATTGGTTGATTGCATCATATATTGGCGTATTGGTTTACGTCGTATACTTTGACGTTGAAGAATTGGAAAGGGAGGATCTTAAATTATGATCGTAAAGGATTCGTTTAGCATTACTTTATCCAAGTTTTCGCTTGTATATCAAGTGATACTCGTGCTTTTGATAGCAATACTGTTGTTTGGTATTATTGGATATGCGATATTGGCTCCGACTTTGAGCGGATACGTCAAGGATTTAAAGGGACTTGGCATAGGCAGCGCGCTCAAAGACTATCTTAAGTCGATTTTCAGCGGAAACGGAATACAGCAAGACGGAGCAAACGAATATTATCAATCTCTCGTCAATATCGTAAAAGATATCGGAGTTATTACCAAGAATCACGTTGGCTCGATTTGGGGCGGCATCATTGCAATAATCATATTGGCTGTGCTTTTCAGCGTGTTTTATCATATGTGTCTTTACACTGTCACAGACACTCTTCATGCATTTATGTCGTCTGACAGCGAATACGGCTTTTTATCTAATATGATAGCCAATTTGTCTAAGTCTTTTAAATTTTCTTTGGCGTACGTCGGAGTATCCATTGGGTGTATGATAATCGTCGTAGGATTGAGTCTTGGCATAGGCTTTATGTTGGGCGCGGCAAACAATTTCTTGGGAATAGTCGGCGCATATTTTACGGCGCTATTGACGTTGTCTATACAAAGAGCGTTGTTTGCAGGCTGGATGCCCGCATATATCGTATCTGATTTGACGATAAAAGAGAGCTTGGCTCTCAACTTCAAGATGGCGACCAAGCGCTTTAAGGACCAATTGGGCGTGTATTTCGTATTATACCTTGCTACGCTTATATTGGGCATAATCGTCACGGTGTGCACGTTTGGCTTTGGTATAATAATCGTGTGGAGTATGTGCGCAGTAATTACTCAAGCTCACGATATGGTCAATTATTATCATTATAAAGGCAAGAAGTATTACAGAGATTCACAGCACGTCGTGGATCCGACCAAGAAATATAAAGAAGCGGTCCTCAACGATCCGATAGAGTAATAGTATACTTTCTTTTCTTGCCAAGAAAAGAAACAAAAGAGTTGGGGGGTTGCGATTCCCCCCAAGCCCCCCACAAACGCTTTTGTCAAATTGGTATTTTATAATGTCATTTCGACTGGAGCGAAGCGAAATGGAGAAATCTCAACCGATAACTTGCCCTCCCCTTGAGGGGAGGGGTAGGGGTGAGGTGTAAAAACGATAGAGACCTCTCGACTATGCTCGAGGTGACAAAAAATAATGTCATTTCGACTGAAGCGATAGCGTAATGGAGAAATCTCAATCGGCTTTTTTGCCGAATACTTCTTGACCTATTTTAATTCCTAAAGTAAATGCTACTTTAAACATATCGTCGGCGTATACGACGTTTTTATGTTGTAATGCGTCCAAAACTCCTCTATAGAGCATTAGCAATTTAGAATCGTGTTTTATTAAATTTTTAACCTCTTCATTTTTTTTAGTATATATAGCTTTAGCCTCGTAATATTCGTCGCTTAAGCAAGATTTCTCTAATGCGTCTATATCATATTTATTTAGCAATTTGAGTATAGTGGATTCTGATTGTTTCATATTTAAGTCCTTTGAAATGTTTTTAAGCATATTAAATCTAATCTAATTGTCATTTACTTTTTATATTTTACACCAAAATATTTGGTATGTCAACATAAATACTATAGTTTTTGGTAAACTTTTAAATATGAAAGAAGTGCATTTTGCAGAAAATTTGAAGAGTTTAAGAAGTTTGGCAGGGATGACTCAAAAGCAACTTGCTAAATTATTAGACGTTGACCAAAGAACTGTTAGCGCTTGGGAAAAGCAAGTTTGTCAACCGAGTTTTGAATTACTTGCAAAGTTATGTGATATTTTTGACGAAACGTTTGACGGTCTTTTATCTTGACCTTGATTAAGAT
>CAMWVR010000074.1 GCA_947177795.1 uncultured Clostridia bacterium
GAACGTATACGATAAAGTATTATAATAAATTCGGCGAACTTTGTTCTATTGACGTTGTCATTGATTGGCTTGATGAAAGCATGGTTGATAATCAAAACAAAGATGAGAAAACAAACAATTTGCCACTGATAATCGGAATAGTAGTTGCTATTGTAGTTGCTATAGTTTTTGTTCTAAGTGTAGGCATTATAACAGCTATCGTCATTACAAAAAAGCGCAAAAGTAAAAATTAAAAAGGCTTATTTAAGAGTATTATAGTGATTTAAAAAATACAATATCCCACTATCTTTATAAACTGGAAAGTGGGATATTGTCATTATTATTTGTTTAGTTAAATTAAAGATTCTAACATCTTTATAGATTATAATAATTACGCTTGATGTCCAAAGAAAATATTTGATATTGACTTATTTTTTGATCTATCGTATAATAGGTATATGATGTTGCTGGAGAAGTTGGAGAATAGTAAACTCTGCAAACGTATCGAAAAGTTTTTTTCGTCTGATTTTTATTTTTTGACGCTCATATTATGTATGATAATACCGTTTGCATTTAAAAAATATTTTGTCGGGCTTTGGATAATCTCGATTATTGGGTGCTTTGCTCTTGTTTTCAGTAAGAATCTTATGCCTTTTTTTGCGGCGTTTTTATTTGCCTCAATGAGTGTGTTTGAAATGCACAGGGCAAGTTATCAAGAAATTTTTTCAGCGATATACATTGCGATTCCGTTGGTGATATCATTTGTTTTTCATCTGATTGCATATCCGATTAAAAAGTATAAACCGAGCAAGACGTTTTTTTGTCAGCTTGCCGTCTCCGTTGCTATAACAATTGCGGGTATAGGCGCAACTAACGCAAAAGAATATTTTGCAATATCCACAGTGTATTTCACGCTGTTTTTGGGTTTTGGACTTTTGGGAATACTAGTTCTTTTGGACGTATATACCTATGACACAAGCGAATATGATGTAAGCGTATATTTTTCAAAAACTATGTTTTTTATAGGTCTAACGATTATTTTGATGTGGTTGTGCGCTATATTTCAAGATTTGCCGTCAATGGGGAATGAATTCAAATTTCCATATAGGCAATGGAAAAACAATGTCGGGAACTTTATGCTTATATCCATACCGTGCACGTTATATTATGGCACCCAAAAGAAACGCAGTTGGATGTATTTCATACTTGCCGCTATACAATTTTTGGCAGTAGTCATGTCTTTGTCGCGCGGATCAATGATCATGGCGATAGCGTTGGCGCCATTTGAAATCATATTATTTTTTATTGCAATAAAAAATAAGACACAGCGAATTATCAATTTGAGTATTCTCGGCGTTATTTTGACAATAGCCATAGTGTCGCTATTTGTGAATGATATGTACGTCTTAAAATTTATAGAGAAATCATTACATATATCCGAAGGCGAAGCTCGATGGAAACTATTCAAAACAGGTATAGATAATTTCCGCCGTTACCCCATTTTCGGAATAGGGCTAGGATATCAAAACCACGACGTACATCATTTGAACGATATGTCGATTTTTTGGTATCACAGCACTCCTATACAAATAGTGGCGAGCATGGGTATTATAGGCGTGATATGTTACGCATATCAGTTCTTTGTGAGAATGATTATTCTTTTGAAGCGCAACTATTTCAATTTGTTTATGCTGATTGCGTTTCTCGGTTTTGAGGGGTATTCTTGCGTAAATACGGGAGATTTTTCTCCAATTCCATTTGCGGCGCTTATAGTAATGATGTTTGTCGTATGTGAAAAATACAACTTTAATAAATCTGTTTGCGACGACGCAAATCTAAAGCAGAAAACAAATAATATTATCGAATCTTAAAAGCATTGAAAAATATATAGAAGTTTTAAGGGTTGCAAAATGTCTCAAAAAATGTTTTTTCTCTCAAAATCTTGATAGCGGCGAATATATGTGGTATAATATATCCACATTTAGAGAGCGGCAATCGAAGTAGTTAATCGACGTCGCCGAGAGGGAGCGCAATGAGGATTTGGTATAACAAAGCTGCGTCAAAGAGAAAAGTTAGGGGTGGACAGCGAGCGGATAAGGCTCAAAACAAATGGCAACAGCAGGCGTTGCCTTTGGGCAATGGCTCATTGGGCATTACCGTGACGGGAGAACCGTACGACGAGTGTGTCGTCGTCAATGAAAAGACTCTTTGGACGGGCGGACCTTCGCCCAAGCGTCCCGATTATAACGGCGGAAATTTGCAAAAGACCAAAGACGGCAGAGATATGAAAGAGGTCTTTGCCGAAGCAAGAGCTCAACTCAAGAATGGCGAAAACGCCGATGAATTATGCGGCAAGTTGGTGGGGGACACCGACGGTTACGGATGTTATCAATGCGCGGGAATTTGGCGCATACGTTCAAAAAACAAAAAAGTTGAAAATTACAGCATGGCGCTTGACTTTGACAAAGCCGAGGCTATCGCCATATGGCGTAAGAGCAGCGAGAGATTTGCTCGCAACGCATTTGTGTCATATCCCGACAAAGTTGCGGTAATAGAGCAAATTAGCGCAGTGCCTTGCGATTGGGAGCTGTCTTGGGAAAGCCGTGTCAAGGGCGTAGAGAATTGTCAACTTGACAAGAGCTCTATGTTGGTTCAAGGCGAATTGAAGGACAACGCTCTTAAATATATTATGTCGTGCCGACTCGTTTGCAACGGCGAGATTGTGGTTACGGGCAAAGGCTGGAAGGTGTCGAATGCCACCAGAACTGCGCTGATATTTACGTACAAGACTGATTACAGCGACAATTATCCTATTTACCGCACGGGGCAAAGCGACGCCGAACTCAAGAGCGAAGCGTTTGCGTTGACGGACAATGCGGTAAGAAAAGGCGTCGACAAATTGAGAGAAAATCATGCAAAAGATTGGAGCAACGTTTATTCTACAATGGACTTTTCGTTGGGCGTGACAGAACCGCAAGTGCCGACGGATAAACTTTTGAGAAATTACCTAAGAGCAAGCGAAAAAGATAAGAAGTGGATAGAGCAGTTGCTCTTTGCCTACGGCAGATATCTTATGATTGCTTCGTCGAGAAAAGACGACGTGCTTCCCAATAATTTGCAAGGCATATGGAATATCTCCGACGCTCCGGCTTGGGCGAGCGATTATCATCTCAACATCAATTTGCAGATGAACTATTGGATGGCTCCTCTCACGGGGCTTGGCGATTGCGGTATGCCGCTCGTCAGATACTTGTTGGCATTGAGAGAGCCCGGACGAGTGACTGCGTCGACTTATTGCGGAATAGGCGACGGTAAAAGCGAGAGCGGATTTTTGTATCACACACAAAACACGCCCTTTGGATGGACGTGTCCCGGTTGGGAATTCCGTTGGGGCTGGTCGGCGGTAGCTCCGGCTTGGATACTTCACAATGCGTACGAATTTTATTTATTTAACGCAAAAGAATCTTTGCTCAAAGAGATATATCCGATGCTCAGAGAGGCGACGCTTACTTACGACGCATTGTTGGACAAGAGCGGAGACAGATGGATGACTTCGCCGTGCTTTTCTCCCGAACACGGACCTATCACGCACGGCAACGTATACGAACAGGTCTTCTTATGGCAACTATACGCCGACGCTATCGATGCGGCAAGCAAGTTGGGCGTCGACGGCGATAAGATAGAGCAGTGGAAAGAAGTGTTGGCAAAACTCGATCCGATTGAGGTCGGAGAGAGTAAGCAAATCCTTGAATGGTATCACGAAAAGGAATTGGGTTCTGTCGGCGAAAAGCGTCACAGACACGTGTCGCACCTTATGGGGCTTTATCCTTGCGCGCTGATTGGCGAGGGCGACGACGAGTGGCTTGCGGCGACGAGAGTTTCGCTTGAAGACAGAGGCGACAAGTCCACGGGTTGGGCAACGGCGTTGAGACTTTGCTTATGGGCAAGGCTTTACGACGGCAACAGGGCTTATAAACTTGTCGAAAGGCTTATCAGCAGCAATATATATCAAAACCTTTGGGATACGCACCCGCCTTTCCAAATCGACGGCAACTTCGGCTATGCCGCAGGCGTATGCGAAATGCTCGTTCACAGTCACGGCGACGCAGTAAAATTGTTGCCTACTTTGCCTAAGGCTTGGTCTGAAGGCTCGGTAAGAGGCTTGGGCGTAAGAGGCGGTTTTGCGATTGATTTCGGTTGGAAAAACGGCGCTTGGAAAGAGATGAGCGCGCACGCTTTAGTAGGCGGAGAATTCAGACTTTATTGCGAGCAAGACGTCAAAGTTACGGACGGCAACGTCGTCGAAGTACCCACACTCAGAGAGGGCAATATCGTGCGTTGGCAATGCGTGAAAGGACACGTATACAGAGTCTGCAAGAGAAAGTAAACATAGAATATTTAACGTAGTTATAGATAAAAAGAGTTGCAGTCGAGCTTTTTGGCAGCGTCCTATTGATAAGGATACAAAGTAACTCTTTTTATTATAATTGGCCAATATGCGCGAGATAGATTTTTACAATATTTTAACAATTCATAAACATTTTATTTAATATAAAGTATC
This sequence comes from uncultured Clostridia bacterium, assembly GCA_947177795.1. Classification (GTDB taxonomy): domain Bacteria; phylum Bacillota; class Clostridia; order Christensenellales; family UBA3700; genus RACS-045. The sequence continues at coordinate 4,541 of CAMWVR010000074.1, forward strand.
AAAATATAAGAGCGGAGGAAAGTATATGCCCAGAATTTTGGTAGTAGAAGACGACAAGGATCTCAATAGATTCGTTTGTTCATGCTTGCGCAGAGAAGGACACGACGTGACGTGCGCCTTTGACGGCGAAGAAGCGCTCGGGTACTTTGGCGAGAGTAAGTTTGATTTGTTGCTTACCGACGTGATGATGCCAAGATTAGACGGCTTTGATTTGGCGGAAAAGGCAAAACAAATCGACAAAAATATGCCGATAGTATTTATGACGGCAAAGGACGACAAGCCGTCGCAGCTTTTGGGATACAGATTGGGCATAGACGACTATATCGTCAAGCCTTTTGACGTAGACGTGCTCATAATGAAGATAGGCGCCATTTTGCGCAGAGCCAGGATTGAGAGCGAAAAGGTAATCACTGTGGGCAACTTTACCATGAATATCGAAGAGCGTACTGCGCTCGTTGACGGAGAGGAGATTGCGCTGACTGTCAGGGAGTTTGATTTGCTTTTCAAGTTTTTGTCTTATCCTAAGAAGACTTTCACAAGGTCTGCGCTCATGGAAGAGTTTTGGGATTTTGATTCTTCGGCGACTTCCCGAACCGTCGACGTATATATGGCAAAACTGCGTGAAAAGACTTCGAGGTGCAACGGCTTTGAAATACAGACCGTGCACGGACTTGGATATAAGGCGGTGTTGAAATGAAAAGGAGTTCGGACAAAAACTCATCAACGGTATGGGGGTACGTCGTCTTTTTTATCATTATTGCGACGATAATAACTTTGTCAATACCCATTTACGATTACGCAAGACAGAGAAGCGGAGGAGATAAAGGCGTGACGAGCGTAGTCATGTTGCTCGTCATACTCTTTTTGGCGGGGCTTGGAGTATTGGCAGACGTCATTCGCCGCAAACTTACTTTTGAAAAACCTCTCGATCAGATACGGCAGGCGACGGAGAGCATAGCAAAAGGAGATTTTTCCGTCAGACTTAATTCAGACAGTCGTTTTGACGCAAGCGGATATGACGAAATCATGCAAAATCTCAATATTATGGCGCAGGAGCTGAGCAAGAGCGAGATATTGAAAAGCGATTTTGTCGCCAACGTATCTCACGAACTTAAGACTCCTCTTGCGGTAATTCAAAGTTACTGTCAGTTGTTGCAGGAAAAGAACTTGGACGAAGAAGAGCGGATTAAGTACGCTCAGGCTCTTGATCAGGCGGCAAAGAGGTTGACTGCGCTCGTGACTAATATTCTCAAACTCAACAAATTGGAAAATCAACAGATATTGACGGATTTTGAGGACGTAAAAATCCATTCTCAACTCGAAGATCTCATCGTCAATTACGTCGATCTTATTGAGGAAAAGGGCATAGAGCTTGAAGTGGATCTGCAAGAGGTGACCGTCAATTCGGTTGCGGGATATTTGGAGATAGTGTGGTCCAATTTGCTTTCCAACGCAATCAAGTTTACCGACGGGGGCGGCAAGATAAAAGTGTCGGCAAAGCAAGTGGACGGCAAAGCCGTGGTATCTGTCAGCGACAGCGGAGTGGGAATGACGCCCGAGACGGGCAATCGTATCTTCGAGAAATTTTATCAAGGCGACACGTCGCATACTCAAGAGGGCAACGGGCTTGGTCTTGCGCTAGTCAAGAAAGTGATTGACAAACTCGGCGGGAGCATCTCCGTGAGCAGTCAACTTGGCAAAGGCAGTACTTTTACGGTAACCATATGAACAAGAAACAATTTAATGGATTATTTTAATAATATAGGAGAGGGGATAGATATGGCTGACGAGGAATTCAAATACACTTATTCTGCGCCGACTGCTCAAGAAAAAAAAGAAATACTCAAGATACGGAGTCAATACCTGCCTAAAGACGACGAGGCAAAAGACGAAAAAGTCGCTCGACTAAAGAAGCTGGACAGCCTTGTCAAAGCGCCTGCAAAAGCCGTCGCAAGCATTATGGGCGTCATTGGTTTTTGTTGTTTTGGATTGGGTATGACGATGTCGTTGGAATGGCAAAAAATTGTGTGGGGTGCGATCGTGGGAATTGTCGGACTTGTCCTTATGGCTTTTGCTTATCCTGTCTTTAATAAAATACTTGCAAATCGCAAGAGAAAATATTCTCAACGAATACTTGAACTTTCTCAGAGTTTGTTAAATGGCGACGATGAAGACAACGTCAGCATTGATATCAAACGAGAGTCTAAAGACGAAGAATAGGGCGTTAACAAAATTCTTACAAAACACTTGCGATACGCTTACTTTATTTTAGCGTTTTGGAAATATACCTTGCGTATAATCTAAGTACAAAAATAAGATACGGAGGTATTAAATATGAATGATCAAACGATTGCAGTAAACAAAATCAAGGACAGTTATTGCGAAAAACCTTTTACCAAATTGGACGAGCTCAAATCGCTCGACAAAAAAGTCAAAAGACCTGCGAGGATATTTGCGTATATTTTCGGAGTCATCGGATCGCTCGTCTTGGGCACGGGAATGTGCTTTGCAATGAAGGTGCTGGGCGACCTTATGGCTGTAGGCATCGTCGTGGGCGTTGTGGGAATTATCATGGTCGCAGTCAATTATCCTATCTACAAGCAAATTCTTAAAAAGAGAAAGAGTAAGTATTGCAGAAAGATACTTGAGCTGAGCGAAGAGATAGTAGAAGAATAAAACAAATTATTTGCAATTATCTAAAATGCAGGTCTGACGGCTTGCATTTTGCTATTTTGGGTAAAAAAATACAATGCTTTCGCATTGCCTCATAATTCTCCTGTGAAATTTAGCTTAAACTTTCTCAATAATTTTCCCGATTACCAAAATTTAATGTTTAAGCCGTACTTTGCAACGTATTCTTTCCATTCTTTCCAAACTTTTTTCATTGCCGTTACCTCCTTTCTTTTTTCGCCTATATATTAGCACCGTATTTTTTTGTTGTCAACAATTTTATGCAATAAATTTAAAAAATTTAATTTAGTTTGTTTTATTCATATTTTTGACATATTAAAAAGCTTTTATTCAATGATTTTTTA
>CAMWVR010000075.1 GCA_947177795.1 uncultured Clostridia bacterium
TTTTATTACCTGATACGGTAGTATCGTTGCCGCTTGGCGTAATACTCGACGATACGGTTCCGTCGGGCACTCCCCATACTGCGTATAAAGTCACTTCGCCGCCTATTCCGCGCGGCATTGTCTTAACAGGTTCGGTCGCTCCTGTCTTATCTATGGTCCAGCCCTTGAAAATATGATTAGGTTTTATAACGTCGTTGCTCGGCTCTGGCAAGGACATTCCAAAATAATAATAATCCGAATCTATTTCCAAATCCTCTTCCGCTCCGTTACTCAAGTAATTTTTGAAAGATACGTCCGCTATATAGTTTCGCACAGGAGAGTTATTCGGAGTCACTTGCTGGGTTATTTTAGATGCATCCCATATTTGCTTAGGCAGATTGCTCCCCACGTCGCTTTTTGCTTTTTCCAATAGTCCTTCCGTAGTAGCAAATGTTGTCGGGGCAGGAGAAATAGGCGATGTATTGACATAAGGTCCAATGTTAATATTTGAAGAAGTAGTAGGATTACCTGCTGCAACGTTGATTTTACCATTGGTGCCGATAAGTGAATCTGCGTATACGTTCTTTAATAAATTTACGTTGCCGTAAGAAAAAAGCGCATGAGAACTTGGCAAAGCAGCATTTGCTCTAATGCTTGTAACAACGTTTTCAATTTCAACGCGTTTTGGTTCTCTAACTATATTAATAATACCGCTCATATATCCCAAATTAACGCCTCTGGTAAAAGAAAGATAACTTACGCAATCATATATAAAAGTATTTACACCGTTATTTGCTTCGCCTATCAATCCACCTATATGAGCATTATCCGAAATTTTATTTCCACTGTCCGTAGTCAAATTAGCGCTACAGCGATAAAGTAGAACTGTTGGATTTCCACTCGACAACTCATTGTACAAAAAGCCGACTACTCCGCCTGTCCAAGTATAATTCGGATAGGACGTCGTACCATATTTTATCTCTCCTTGCAAATGACAATTAAGAATATCGTCGTTGCCACATACGACTCCTACAATTCCTCCATGATAGTTGCTATATTCCAACATAGTGGTATTTGGCATACCTGTAAAATAAAAATCTTGCAGTACTATATCGGTAATTGTTGCTCCACTCGTCTTACAGAAAAGTCCATATCCAGCAGAAGTATATTTTCCTATCGCAGTCCAATTAGAACCGTTCCAATATGTCCAAGACGAGCACGACACATTTGTCAAAGAATAGCCAAAACCGCAAAACGTGCCTTTGAATATTGGAATTGGATAAAATCCGCCTTCAGAAAAATCCAAATCTTTAGCCAAGACAAAGTATTTTCCGACGCCTCTATCCGAGGTACTTGGACCCATCATTTTAGCAAAAATTTCCCAATCCGCTACGGATGCTATAACGTATGGATTTTCCTGGCTTCCTCGAGACTTTGAAGTATCAACCTTTACGACCGTCATATCTGATTTTTCCGTACCTGATCTATATCCATCGACCTTTGTCGCATCAGTAAAGAAATACGTCGAGCCATTGGAAAACTGCCCGAGCTCTCCGCTTTGTGGATACGAGATCTCATTATCAAGTGGCTTAACTATAATTTTTTCAGAAGAACTATCTTCTCCCATTGTATTCTTTAAATTCGCAAATTCTCCAAAAATGCCTATTACGCACGACAACACGATAATTATTGAAATCGTAATAGTCATAACCCCCAAAGCCTTTTTGTAATTTTTCTTTTCCATATAGTACCACCTATCGAAAGATATAATTTTAATTTGATAAAGATTTCTCCATTCCGCTTACACTACAGTCGAAATGACACTTCTTTATCCGACACTCTCTCACTGTGAATTATACTTGTCTATTGCCCCTTTACGCAGTACTAATAGAATTTTCTATACCCAAGATTCTTCTATACCAAAATTTGTATATTTTTTAAATATATTACAAACTCTGATTAACGTACGAAAATTCCAAAAAAGGTATACTTTTACTGACTGCCTGCGAAAAGGCGTATTTTTACGATTACATTATACTTCACGAAGGTTAATTTTGCAATATCTTTGGGTCAGTAAAAGTATACTTTTTTTGGAAATGTTCAAATTTTTGAAAAATTTGCGTTAAATTAGAATTTTAGTTGAATAAAACAAATGACACGCAAGTTTGTTGCGTGTCATTTGTTTACGGATATATAGATTCTTCGACTTCGTTTCACTACGCTCAGAATGACTCGTTCAAGGCATTACTTCGAGCCTTAAGTTTGGCGAGAAGGGAGGCTAGGCAAACTCCTTACCAATCCTCGTGGCGATCTATCTTGATGTCGGTATAGAACTCTTTATATTTGCGTTTAAAGGCTTCGCTCTCGCTCTCGTATTTTTCAGAGGCTAACAAGTCTTCTTCGTCCATACCCTCGCAATCTTCGTCGCAAAGTCTGGCAAGTTTCATTTTTTCGTAATTATTCATTTTAGATTAGTCCTTTTACGCAGTTCTTCCAAAGCGTCGTAGCCTTGTTTCTTGAGCTGGAAGTTGCGGGTCGCGACTTCGACGATGACCGCCAAGTTACGTCCCGGAAGCACGGGCACGTTGATTTGCGGACGGCTTTCGCCCAATATCTCGCAAGTGTTGTCCATAGACCCGAGTCTGTCATAGTCTTCAAGATTCGCGTCTTTGTCAAGATGAATCACAAGGTCTATGTCCTCGCTGTCAAGCACTGCCCCAACGCCGTACATACTTTTGATGTCGATTATGCCAAGTCCTCTGACCTCGATAAAGTGCTTTATTTTGTCGGGCGCGCTGCCCACGAGATCGTTGCGCACTTTTTTGACGACGACGGCGTCGTCGGCTATGATACGATGACCTCTGTTGATAAGTTCTATTGCCGTCTCGCTCTTGCCCATGCCACTTGAACCTGTCAGAAGTACGCCTACGCCGTTGATATCAAGCAGCGAGCCGTGCACCATTTCCGTCGGCGCAAGCAAATCGTCAAGATAAGCGCTTATCTCTTGCATCAGCCAGGTCGTCGTCATGTCCGACAAAAGCACGGGTATGCCGTATTTCTTGGCAATATCAATCTCCATTTGCGTAGGCTTGATACTCCTAGAGTATATCACGCAAGGTATTCTCTGCACGAAGAGTTTTGTCAAAGCCTTTTTCTTTTCCGCAGGCTGAAGAGACGCAAGATAATAATATTCTGCATTGCCTATCACTTGCACACGGGCGTTGCTGAAATAATCCTCAAAGCCTGCAAGCAACAGTCCCGGACGGTTGACAAGCACGGACTTGAACGTAACGTCGTCGTTTTTGTTGCCGACCAAAATCTCCAACTCGCATTGCTCGCAAAAATCTCCGAGCTTTGCAGTCTCGACAATCGACTCTTCTGTCATGTGTTGCTTGGTATTCATTATATACTCCTTTTGATATCCCTTTTGCTCTTAGACTTCGTTACGTTAATTATTTTCGTTAAGACAAAATTTATAAATCACTTGCGCCACGGCGTCGTTGTCGTTGGTGTCTGCGACAAAGTCTGCCGATTGCTTTACGTTGGGCATAGCGTTGCCGACGGCGATGCCCAGACCTGCCGCCTTGATCATTTCGATATCGTTTTCGCTGTCGCCCATTGCGATAGCCTCGTTGACGTCAATGCCGTATTCGTTGCACAGCCATTTGATCGCCTCGCCTTTGTTGATGCCCTTCGTGATAGCCTCTACGACGAGTTGGTGCGAACGCATTATCGCAAGATGAGGGAACTTTTCTCTGCCCTCTTTGACCAACTTTTTGCAATGCTCGTCGTCGGCAAGCACGACTACCTTGACGGGAAGCGACTTGCTCTCTTTTACAAACTCCGACAACAACTTATGCGTGACCTTGTATCCTATCGCGCAAATGCCTACGAATACTCCGACCGCCTCGTTGTATTCCTGACAGTGACAAGTGTCGTCGATATACACGAGCGGCGTATAATCTTCTCCCAACGACTCGACGTATTTCAGCACGGCGATAGTGTCGTCTTTGTCAAAAAACTTGCCGAAAATCTGCTTTTTGCTCTTGATGTCAAAAATGCCGCCGCCTTGATAGACGATGACGTCGCCGTCCAATTCAAGCTCTTGAAGTTTTGGATAGATCGCAGAGAAAAGTCTGCCCGTCGATACGACAAACTTGCCGCCCGCTTGCGTAAATTCTTTGATTGCTCTTTTGTTGACTTGCGATATCGTGTGGTCTTCTCTATAAAGAGTGCCGTCAAAATCGCAAAATATTGCTTTGTATCTCATAGCCTTATGATATTACATTTTAAGAAAAAAGTAAATTATTTTTAATGCATTGCGTCATTTCGAGTGATTTGTCATTTCAACCAACATCGTCTGTCATTTCGACCGAAACGCAGTGAAGTGGAGAAATCTCTATCGGATTTAGACCTTTCGACTACGCTCAAGGTGACATAAATAGACCGCGTCGACTTATTGAGTCCCGACGTTAGGACTAAAAGACGGCTGGTATACACGCTTGGTTACTTATCGTGATGAAAGTGAGCGTATATATTCTCTGCGGCGCGGCGGTCTATCCCCTTGACCAACAAAAGATCTTCGACCGTCGCATTGCGAATATTTTCGATATTCTTAAAGGCGTCGAATAGCGCTTTGACACGCTTCTCGCCCACTCCGTCGATTGCAAGAAGTTTGCTGTGCGTCTGACGTTTTTGCCTAAGCGATCTGTGAAAAGTGATAGCAAATCTATGCGCCTCGTCTCTGATACGCTGCAAGACTTTGAGCGCATAGCTGTTGCGAGGCAAGATAATGGGGGCGCTTTGATGAGGCAAGAACACTTCTTCCTCTCTCTTTGCAAGACCAATGACGGCAATATCGTCGGCTCCCTTTGCCTGCAATATCTCTACCACGCTGCTGAGCTGTCCTTTTCCGCCGTCGATGACAAGCAAGTCGGGACGGGCGCCGAAGCTTTCGTCTTCGCCCTTGACAAGCTCGTCGATACGTCTCGTCAGCGCCTCTTGAAGTCCTGCAAAGTCGTCGTTGCCAAGCGCATACTTCATCTTGAACTTACGATAATGCGCCTTGTTGGGAGAACCGTTGGTAAACACCACCATGGACGCAACTTTATCCGTGCCCTGCACGTGGGATATGTCGTAACACTCCATTCTAATGGGCATCTTGGGCAACTTGAGATATTCTTGAAGCTGAATTATAGCTCCCACGGTCATATTGTCTTCTCGCTCTTTGATTGACAGCGACTTTTCAAGATAGTCGCTTGCGTTGTTGACAGCCATATCCGCCAACTGCCGTCTCACGCCTTGGTGCGGCAAGATAATGTTTACCTTGCTGCCCTTCTTCTGAGTGAGATACTCTCCAAGCAATTCGCACTCGTCGATTTGCGACGCAATGACGATTTCGTTGGCGATATAGTTGACCTTGTCGTAATACGCCAAAATAAAGTTGGACAACACGACTTCGTCGCTGGGCGAAAGATCGCTGACAATCTGCTTGTCTCCGCCGACAAGTTTGCCGCCTCGGACGAAAAGCACGCTGACGACGGTATTGAGTCCGTTGGAAGCAATTGCAAATATGTCGATATCAAAATCCTTTGGCAATGCCGTGACCTGTCGGCGCACGAGCTTGTCCAATATCTCCAACTTGCGGCGATAGAATATCGCAAGCTCAAAATCCTCGTTTTCGGCTGCGTCGCTCATCTTTTGCTGCAATAAGTGAGCTATCTTTTTGTCGTTGCCCGACAAAAAAGATATCACTTCGTCGATCTGCTTTGCATACCCTTCTTTATCGCAACGTCCGTCGCAAGGCGCTAAACAGCGATTGATATGATAATTGAGACAAGGTCTGTGATTTTTGGGCAAACGTGAAAAGTCGTGATTGCAAGAGCGCAGACAAAATGCGCTTTCGACAAGCTCCAAGATGTCTTTGCTGGTTATGCCCTGCATATACGGACCGAAATATTTCGCTCCGTCGTTCTTGAGCTTGCGCACGACCTCGACTTTGGGAAAGTCCTGCTTGACGTTGATTTTGACAAACGGATAGGACTTGTCGTCTTTGAGAAGAATATTGTAAGGAGGTTTGTGCTTTTTAATAAGATTGTTCTCAAGCACGAGCGCCTCAATCTCGTTGGCGGTAATGATATATTCAAAATCCGCTATGCGAGCGACAAGACGCACCGTCTTTTCCGTCTTGTTGGCGGAATTTGAGAAATATTGATTGACTCTGTTCTTGAGATTTCTCGCCTTGCCGACGTACAAAATCTGATTGCCGGCGGATTTCATAATGTATACGCCGCTTTGCGTAGGCAAGTCTTTGAGCTTTTGTCTTATCTTGTCCATATCAATATTATATCACTATTAAAGCGGCATGACAATAAAAAGTAATATCCTTTAATTGGACGGACAAGCGTTTTCAATACCTATAGTCAGCGTGCGCTCTACGTTTTGGTTGACGATACGATAAAATACTATCTTGCCGTATCTGCGACACCCGACGATCTTGTTGTCGCGAAGTAATTTGAGTTGATGAGATATAGTCGTCTGATTGAGCCCAAGTATATAACTCAAGTCTCCCACGCAAAGTTCCATACTGCACAATGCGCAAAGTATCTTCAGCCGAGTGCTGTCGGAAAATATATAAAAATAATCTGCCGAGTTGCGCAATACCCCGTTGGGCGGGAGACAATCCCTTACAAAATTTTCCTGCTGTTCGCTGACGGTAAGACAAATCATAATATTCTCCTTTTGACGATTTTTGCCGTATCTCATTATAAATCAATCACACATCTGATTTTTAAGACATATTGTAGATTGATAAGGCTTTTTGACAAAAAGGAGGTAATATGAATAATAATTGTACAAGTCTTTTGCTTTTGGTGGCGCTTTTAAGTTACAACAATTCTTGCGGCTGCAACAATAATTGCAACTGTAACAACGACTGCGGATGTAATAATTGCGGTTGCAACAATTGCAATAACTGTAACAACGGATTGTTCGGCAACAATGCAGGTATGCTCTGCTTGCTGTTGGCATTTTTGTCCAGCGCAAATTGTCCGCTGACAACGACGGTATAAGATCTGATATTATTTATCCGTAACTAAAAATGTGTGTACTAATTTGTACACACATTTTTAATATAACTCCGACGCAGTCGGAATATAACTCGCCGTGGGCGAATATAACTGTTGCAAAGCAACAATATAACTCCGCTATGCTATTTCTTGTTACGCATGCTTCTTTGTTCTCTCAACAGCTCCTGATACCTCTCTATCTGATCGTCTCTCAAATCCACCATCTTCTTTGCAGTCTCAAAGGCTTGCTTATCGCTTACCACCACTTCTGTCTCTTTGACTCTCACTTTAGTCCCGTCTCCCGTCGCGTCTCTTCTGATGTCTTTCATATACTCGTCTTCCATTTTCAAGAGAGCTACCGTCGTGTCTTTCTTTATCGTCAGCTTGACAAGTGGATTGGTGCTCGTCTGTCCGTACACTACGAAGTAAGTCGACTTCT
>CAMWVR010000076.1 GCA_947177795.1 uncultured Clostridia bacterium
TTATATTACAAAGATAAATTTGATCAACGACACGACGAATGCCGAGCAAGAGTATACAATCACTTGGACGATCAACAAAGCGTTGTTTGATCTATCCGACGTCAAGTGGAAGAGTGGCGGCAAGTTGCAATATACGGGCTACACGGTATACGCAGAGTTGGAGAACTTGCCTACGGGGCTTACCGCAACTTACAGCAACAACGACGGTTTATCCGTAGGAGAGGGCGGAACTGCAAGCGTAAGATTTGCATTGACGGGAGATTACGCAATCAACTACGAGTTGCCTGCGCAAGGCGGTAAGGGAGTCAACTATACTTTCAATGGAAGCGGAGACTTTGAATGGACGAAGGTATGGGAAGTCGTCAAGGCAGAGATAAAAGTAGGACAAGATACAGATTGGACGACTAAGAGTCATACCGACGATGACGGTAACACCTACAATATACCCGTACTGGTAGACAAGTCGGCGGACGGCGTAGTGGAATACGAATATTACGAGACAGACAGTCACGGCAATATATTGGCGGGAGCTCAACCAATAGAGTTGGGAGATATAGAGTATTCTGTCACACAGAGAAAGTATTACAAGGCGTTGCCGAAGATAATAGATACAGCCAACTATACGTTTACAGAGGGATTGACGGAAGATAAATATTATTCTCCATTCTTCTCGGTAGGCGGCGGAGCAAACCAAGTAAGCGTATCTATAGCTACGGATAAGATAGAGTACAACGGCAAGCCTAGGAACGTAAAGCTAGTGATAAGCGGAAGCGGAGCAACGCTCAACGACTTTACTTTGACGTACTATAGCGGAGATGTAGCGGACGATGCTCACAAGTTGGAAGGAGCTCCGACGGAGAGAGGTAATTACTTGGTAGTGATTACTTCGAACAAAAACAGCGTGGTATTGAGCGGAACTACGCAATACGCGTTTGAGATAATAGCCGCTACTATAAAGAAAGAATGGAACAAAGACGCAAAGCCGTACGTACTCAACCTCAAGTACGGACAGATAGACGGAATAAGGTACGAGATAGTCGACGCTCAAGGCAATCCTGTAGAATACAGTCAATTGAGCGCAGGTAACAAGTACCAAATCAAGGCTGTCATTAAAGAGGAAATGCGCAACAACTATTCGTTTACAGACGGCACGTACGAGACGGCGTGGGAAGAGTTTGAGTTGAGAGCGGAAGATATACCTGATATGCAAGATCCCAACGATCCTAATAATACGTATTATCCAAAGGGAGACGAGGACGAAGAGCCGAGCAATCCCGACGATAATAATCCGAGTGGAAACGTGCCGGGTAGCGGAGATCAAAACGACGGCGGAAGCGGAACGCTGGACGAGATACTCGCTAAGCTCAAAGAGATACCGCTTTGGCAGTTGATAGCAAGCGTGATATCTATAATATTGATACTTATATTTGCAAGCAAGGGCTTTGGATACTTGTCCAAGAGTAAGCAGAACAAGAGAATGGCAGAGAGCAAATACAAGACGTATTATGCGGGAGCATTCTTGGGATTGGCTACGGCAGGCTGGACTGCAATAGCTTGCGTACTTATGGGCTTAGCGGTATTGAGCATAGTATTTATGATAATAGCCAAGAGTAAGTACAACAAATCGTTGATATACGCCGAGGAGTTGAGAGACGAATACGAGCGTAACAAGGCTGATATTGAGGAGCGTAAGCGCCAAGAAGAATATATGCGCCGTGACGAAGAGGCTAGACGTCGGGACGAAGACATGCAGATGATGTTTATGCGTATGATGGGCGGCAACGCAGGCGCAGGCGGCAATATGGGACAGGGCATGCCGCAGGGCGGATTCGGCTTTGTTCAGCAAGGTATCGGCGCAGAAGATATTAAGGGTATAATCTCCGAGACGGTCACTGCGCTTCTTCCGGGTATGCAACAAATGTTGCCTCAACAGGCGGGTATAAGCGAAGATACCGTACAAAAAATGTTGGATCAAAACGACGAAAAAATTCAAAAGATGATGGAGAAAAATGACGAGCGTATCGAAAAGCTTTTGGATAAGATAATGGAGTTGTCTGCAAATCAATCCCAAACGCAAGTCATCGAGAAAGAAGTTCCCGTCGAGAAGATAGTGGAGAAAGTCGTCGAAGTACCCGTAGAGGTAGAGAAGATAGTAGAGAAAGAAGTTCCTGTAGAGGTAGAAAAAATCGTCGAGAAAGAAGTCGTCAAGGAAGTACCTGTCGAAGTGGAGAAGATTGTCGAAAAGGAAGTAAGGGTAGAAGTACCCGTAGAGAAAGTGGTGGAAAAGGTAGTGGAGAAAGAAGTCAAAGTAATCGCACCCGCAAAGCCAAAGGCAGAGAAAGCTCCAAGACTTACTTTAGACGAAGCGTACGCATTGCTGAGCAAACAACAAAAGAAATACTTTGACAGCTTGAGAGAATACGCTCTTTCAAAAGACAAGTGCAAAGAGAAAAAGTCGACGTACTTTATACTCTTGGGGCAGTCAAGCGTCAATCCGCTCGTTAAGCTGACGATCAAAAAAGACACAACCGTAGCGCTCTTCAAAATGGAAGACGAGTACCTCAAGGATATCAAGAGAGACGCAACGGGCGAGGGAACGAAAGTCAAAGTCAAAGAGACTGAAGTAATAATAGGCGACGCTCAAGCTTGCAAGATAGCAAAGAATATGATTGACCTAAGGGAAGATCAGATTGAGAGATATCAAGAGCTGCTCAAAGAGCAACGGAGTATGCGTACTAAGAAGTAAGAGCAACCGCATATATCGGCGCGCCTTTTACCCTAACGGCTAGGACGCCCTCGGGGTCACGTACGACTAGTACGCTCACCGCTCGGTTGCCGCCGCACGGGCAAAAATCACACCAATCTCTGCGGTCGGGTAAAACTAATTTATTTTGTCACTGACGCTCGCTACGTCCTCGCACATGCTTGCTCGCTATGCCGTCGCTGCGCTCCTTACGAGCGAAGTCGAGAAATCTCATCCGATATAAAATGATTAGACCTCTCCGCTACGGTCGAGGTGACAAAGGAAAGACCTTTCGACTATGCTCAGGGTGACTCGTTTGAAGTGTAAGTTACGCATTTAATGCGTCACTCTGAGCGAAACGAAGTGAAGTCGAATGAGTCTATAATATGAATTATTAATCAATAAGGTTTTCTAAAATGAATTCATAAAGCGACGAGGCTTTGTCGCTCCAATTTTTGAAAAGCCACTTGGCTTTGGTTCTGTTTTGGACGACGAGCTTGAGTTCCATGAGAGAATTGGACGTGCTGTCTATTCTCAATACCACGGTGTAAGTGCCGTCGGCGTTTTTAAAATAATCTGAAAAATAATCTTGTTTTTTTCTGTATTTGAGTTTGTTGAGTTTGACGACTTCTGCGATATTTTCTCTGACGGAAGAGGGGATTTCCACAAAATAATGTTTGAGTCCTTCTCTCGAATCGCTTGTGATCGCATATCTGGGATTGCAACCTTTCGTCGCCATATTGGTAATCATATCGTTTTTGATAAGATCGGTCAGAGCCACTTTGCAGTCCATGTAAGTGAGCCAATTATTTTCCGTAATCATATCCAAAATGACGTCCTCTTGGAGAGGAACTTCCATTTTGTCGAGCGCATATAGCAAAATAAGTTTGTTTACGGTGTTTGTCTCTAGCATTATTGGCAGATATACTTGGAAATTTTATTAAGAAGTTCTTCACAGTCGTTTTCGCTGTGGATTTCGAGCACGACGGGGCGGTTGAGATCGAGGGAGAAAATTCCGAGAATAGACTTTGCGTCCACAACGTATCTTCCGCAACGCAAATCCATGTCAAAGTCATATTGAGATATGATATTGACAAAAGTTTTTACGCTTTGAGTAGTATTGAGAAGTAAAGATATAGATTTCATAATCAGTCCTTTACGCAATTTTGCGTGAATAAATTGCATTGATTTAGCATAATACAAAATAATTATATACTAACGCGTAGGAATTTTCAAGCGCTTTAAGATATTTTTGCATTTTGCTCACTTGATATTTTTATATTGATATAGTATAATGTAAAAAAACAATGGGGTAATCGAAATGATAGAATTGTCTCCAAGCAGAGCGTATAGCATATTTTTGAATTATTGTGATGAGGTTGCCAACTCGTCCTATCTTCTCTCAAGCAGGGCGATAAAAAATCTTTTGAAGTTCATAGCCTCGACGCCGTGTTTGACCAATTATATATCAAAGTGCAATTCGTCGATCAGACTCAACGAGACTTACAATTCTATTTTCGGCGAAACGTCGCTCAATTTACCGCAAGATAATATGGCTGTCGTATCGGTTGTGACCAAGTTGCTTTTTGATCTCGACAGGAATAATATAGATATGGATAAGTTCTTGTCGGCGTATTACAAATACGACGATTATTCGGCGAGATATTCTCACTTTTGCAATACGGTATTGGTTGCGTACGCAAAAGCTTTCGGCGACGTTGTGACTTATAAAGAAAAGGTCCTTGAAGCAGAAGAAGAGAAAAAAGTCGACAACGTGATCAAAGAAGAAGTCGCTCCCTATATCTCCAAGATGACGCATATCGTGGAGGGAGATTCGCTGATATCCGATGCAAAAAAAGACGAGATAATTTCGCTTTTGGACGGCTTGTATTATTCTTTTGACACCCAAAGAGCAAAACTCGTCAGGGCAATGTGGATTGGCTTGCTGTCTGTGTCTGACAAATACAAACCTTTGCAGTCGTATCTAAAAGAAGTAAAAAAAATTTTAGATAATTATGCTTTGATTTAGGGTTGTTCCGTCATTTCGACCGTAGGGTAGCGGAGTGGAGAAATCTTATAAACTGAGACCTTTCGACTGCGCTCAAGGTGACATGAAAAACATATATTATATTGATATATAATAATATATAAAGAAGAAAAACAGTGAAAATTAAAGACAATGCAAAAGCAATAAAGATAATCAACAAGGTTGCGATAGTCACGATAATCGTCAACCTTGTTTTGGCAGTCGGCAAGTTTTTGGCGGGTATCTTCGGCAAAAGTACCGCAATGATTTCCGACGCCGTGCATTCGTCAAGCGACGTGCTGTCGACGCTCATCGTGCTTATCGGCGCAAGGATTGCCGTCAAGAATGAAGACAAAGATCACAATTACGGACACGACAAATTCGAGAGCATAGCGTCTATCATGCTTGCCATGCTTTTGTTTGCCACTGCGTTGGGATTGGGATACACGGGCATAAAGGACATCATTTCCGCAAGCAAAGACGGCGGAGATTACGTCAAGCCCACGCTCTTGGCGCTCATTGCGGCAATCGTGTCTATCGTCGTCAAAGAGGGAATGTATTGGTATACGATATATTACGCAAAAAAACTCGATTCGCAAGCGCTCAAGGCAGACGCTTGGCATCATCGATCCGACGCATTTTCTTCAATTGCGGGCTTTGTAGGTATTTTGGGAGCAATGCTCGGCGTATACGTATTGGAAGGTATAGCGACGGTTCTCATCGCCTTGCTTATCGTCAAGGTTTCTTACGATATTGTCAAAGTGGTTATCAGACAACTTACCGACCACGCTGCGCCGGAAGAACTTGTCAGCAAGATTTATAAGACTATCAATGATGACGAAGACGTCAAAAATATCGATTTATTGAAGACCCGCATATCTGGGTCGATAATCTACGTCGAGGCTGAAATTGCCGTTGACAGCTCGTTGAATATCGTCGATGCGCATGCGATTGCGCAGAGAGTACATGACAAAATAGAGGAGACCTTTGAAGAGGTCAAGCATATTGTTATTCACGTCAATCCATTATAAGATTTTCCACTCGTCGGGAACGAAGAGTTCGCCAAATACTCTCACGCAATATCTGTCAGAGAACGACGCTATATAGTCGCACACGACTCTGTCTTTTGGATATAAGTCAAGCAATGATTTATAAAAGTCGGGGAGTTTATCCAAGTTTTTGAGATAATATTCAAATATCAATTCTATCATCTTGACGGCTTTTAGCTCTTGACTTTTTGCTTGAGAATTAAAATAGACTCTTTCGTACATAAAAGTATGCAATTTTTCCGTGGCTTTGTCAAAGTCGGGGGATTGCTTGATATAAGGTTTGTCCCAACTGTTTTCCACCATATCCGCAATGAGATTGTTTATTCTCTTTGACTTTGAGCCGCCCAAAACTTCCACGCAGTCTTTGGGAAGGTCGTCGTCGGTGATCACGCCGCCTCGTCTTGCGTCTTCGATGTCGTGATTGATATATGCAAATCTGTCGGCGTACTTGACTATTTCGCCTTCCAAGGTCATTGGATTGTCGTGGTATCTGTGATTGCCTATGCCGTCTCTTACTTCCAAAGTGAGATTGAGTCCTTTGCCGTTGTTTTCAAGCAATTCCACGACCCTTTGACTTTGTTGAGAGTGGACAAAACCGCCTTGCACGAGTTCGTTGAGTTTGCGTTCGCCTGCGTGACCGAAAGGCGTATGTCCAAGGTCGTGACCCAATGCGATGGCTTCCACAAGATCTTCGTTGAGACCCAGCGCCCTTGCAATGGTGCGGCCTATCTGCGACACCTCGAGAGTATGCGTCAATCGAGTGCGGTAGTGGTCGCCTTCGGGCGCAAGAAAGACTTGAGTCTTGTGCTTAAGCCGTCTGAATGACTTGCAGTGCAATATCTTGTCTCTGTCTCTTTGAAATTCCGTACGCAGATTGCAAGGCGAAATCTCTCGTTGTCTGCCTTTAGTATTCTGCGAAAGGGTAGCGTATTTGCAAAGAGTTTTTGCCTCTCGCTCTTCTAAAAGTTTTTTTATGTTTTCCATAGTTTATATTATATGCCACGTAGCATATATTTGTCAAGTCTTGATAAATGCGCTTAAACGAGTCATATTGAGCGGAACGTAGCGAAGCAAAATTTATTCATATAAAAGACTATTTTAACGCAAAATTTTCATATTTCCAAAAAAAGTATACTTTTACTGACTGCCTGCGAAAAGGCGTATTTTTACGATTACATTATACTTCACGAATAATTAATTTGCAATATCTTTGGGTCAGTAAAAGTATACCTTTTTTGGAATTTTCGTATTTAAATCAAAGTTTGTAATGTGTTAAAAAAATATACAAATTTTGGTATAGAAGAACCTTGGGTATAGAAAATTCTAT
>CAMWVR010000077.1 GCA_947177795.1 uncultured Clostridia bacterium
TCAAGGAGTACTGGCAGGCAATAGTAAGCGGAGTATGTATAATACTGATAATAGCTTTCTTGGCAAAGACTGCAAGTTACGAGGGCAGACGCAAGAGAGCCAATAAGACAGCTAATGAGAGATACAAGAGCTATTACGCAGGAGCTATAGGTTTGTTTGGTTGGGCTTCTACTAGCTGGACGATAATAGCGTGCGTATTCATAGGTTTGACAGTTGCAAGTCTTGTAATAATGCTGATAGCCAAGAGCAGATGCAGAAAAGCCGAAGACGAACTTGCTTATTCAAGAGAGGATTTCGAGCGCAATCAAATGGATATAGAGAATCGCCGAAGAGAAGAAGAGGCAAGACAGCGCGACGAGAATATGCGCATGATGCTTATGAGTATGTTTGGCGGAAACGGCGGTAACGCAGGCGGCATGGGACAAGGCATGGCTCAAGGCGGATATATGGGTGGCGGCTACGGCATAGGAGCAGAAGAGATAAGAGGGATAATCTCCGACACCGTCACGGCGTTGTTACCGGGAATGCAACAACTTTTGCCGCAGCAAGCTTCTGTCAGCGACGAAGTAATTAAGAGTCTTACCGAAGCTGTCAAGGACAATAAGGAAGAGATGCGCAAGAACGACGAGCGTTTTGAGCAAATGATGAAGACCCAAGAGGCTTTGATAGCAAAGCTGTTGGAAAGAGACGCAGTTCAGCAAGTTGCGGCAACGCAGGTTGTGGAAAAGATCATAGAGAAAGAAGTCCCTGTCGAGAAGATAGTGGAGAAAGTAGTCGAAGTGCCCGTAGAGGTTGAGAAAATCGTCGAGAAAGAGGTAGTCAAAGAAGTACCCGTAGAGAAGATAGTCGAAGTACCTGTGGAGAAAGTGGTGGAAAAGGTAGTGGAGAAAGAAGTAAAAGTCAAAGTAACCGCTCCTGCAAAGCCAAAGATAGAAAAAGTTCCGAGACTTACTTTAGACGAGGCTTACGCATTGCTCAGCAAAGAGCAAAAGAAATACTTTGACGGATTGAGAGACTACGCTCTTACTAAGTATAAGTGCAAAGAGAAGAAGTCGACGTATTTCGTAGTTTACGGACAGACGAGTACCAATCCGCTAGTCAAGCTCACTATAAAGAAAGACACGACGGTAGCTCTCTTAAAAATGGAAGACGAGTATATGAAAGACATCAGAAGGGACGCGACGGGAGACGGGACTAAAGTGAGAGTCAAGGAGACTGAAGTGGTGGTAAGCGACGCGCAAGCCTTTGAGACGGCAAAGAAGATGGTAGATCTGAGGGATGATCAGATTGAGAGGTATCAGGAGCTTCTCAAAGAGCAGCGCTCTATGAGAAGCAAGAAGTAAGAGCAACCGCATATATTGGCGTGCCTTTTACCCTAACGGCTAGGACGCCCTCGGGGTCACGTACGACTAGTACGCTCACCGCTCGGTTGCCGCCGCACGGGCAAAAATCGCACCAATCTCTGCGGTTGTGCGAAACTAATTTATTTTGTCATTGACGCTCGCACGAGACGTACTTGCTTGCTCGCTATGCCGTCGCTACGCTCCTTACGACTACGCTCAGGGTGACTCGTTCAAAGCGTGACTTATACTTCAAACGAGTCATATTGAGCGGAGCGAAGCGAAGCTGAAATATCTTAGAAGTATCTAAAATGATTAGACCTCTCGACTTCGCTCGAGGTGACGAATATATCTCACCGCTTACAGGTCGTCGACGTCTTGCGTAGGCGCGCTGTGGTCGTCGTAGGCGGGAGTTCCGGTATAAGCTCCGTTGACGTCAAAGTCGCTTGAGAGTGATTTTTGGTCGTTTACGTCAGATTTGAAGTTTAGTTTTTTAAGTTTTTTCTTCATGGCTATTTTTTAATTCCTTTATTATTTTATATACAGTATTATATCCTTATTTTTTAAGTCATATACTTTTGTGACAAGGTACGCAAATGTCCTATCAAGAATATCTAAAAAAATTTGCAATTATTTGCAAAAAGTACTTGACAAGGCTTGACGGAATATATATAATGTTAGCGTAGGATAACTTTTATCCATTATTTAAAAATCAAAAAGTTAGTTTGAGATAACTTTGGAGGTTGTATGCAATTATTATCTTCGCCTATAGGCAAGCAAGTCAAGATAGTCGACGTGACTACTGACGAAAAGACAAAGAACCGTTTGCAGAATATAGGCATAATAGCGGGCTGTGAAATTGCGGTGTTGCAATCCAATTTCGGCGATTTGATCGTCAAGGTGCGAGAGTGCAGAGTTGCGCTGAATAAAGACGTCGCAAAGAATATTATCGTGGAGGTGCGTAATGAAGAAGTCACGACAGACCAAGCGCTGTGATATTAAGGTAGCATTGGCAGGCAATCCCAACTGCGGCAAGACCACGCTTTTCAACGCATTGACTGGCGCGACTGCGCACGTGGGAAATTGGACGGGCGTAACCGTCGAAAAATTGGAAGGCAATTATAGAGATAGAAAGAGTGATTTGCGAATAGACATAGTGGATTTACCGGGCATTTATTCGCTTTCTCCATATTCGCCCGAAGAAGTCGTATCGCGCGATTACGTGCTTTCGCAGGATGCGGACGTGATACTCAATATCATTGATGCGACTAATTTGCAACGCAATCTATACTTGACTACTCAACTTTTGGAGATAGGAATGCCTATGGTCGTGGCGCTCAATATGGCGGACTGCCTGAGGGCCAACGGCGAACGCATTGACGTCAAAGAACTGTCGCAGAAGTTGGGCGTGCCCGTCGTTGCTATATCCGCGCTTAAGCAAAAGGGACTTAAAGAACTTATGCAAGCCGTCAAAGAGCAAAAGGGCGTAGAGCGCAAGGCGATATCCTTTATATCGTCGGGTATTCTCAAAGAGAGCGTCGACGAAATAATGCTGCTCATGGAAGAGAGTAATCATAAGCTTTTTGACAGCGTCAAACTTGTCGAGGGCGACAAACTTATGCAAGAGAAGTATAGTGCTCTATCGGCGCAGATCAAGGAGATAAAGGACAAGAATCAAGAAGTACGTGAGAGATACGGCGGTAATTTCGAGACTTGCATCGCCGACCAAAGATATCAATATATTAACGATAATTTCAGCGGAGTCATTACGTCCGACAAAGAAAAACCTGCGCTTTCCAAGAGCGATAAGGCGGACAAGGTGCTTACGCACAGATTTTGGGGTATACCGATATTTTTGTTGATCATCTTTGCGATATTCCACCTCACTTTCAGTGAAAATCTTTTCTATCTGTCGGCGGTCATTCCCGACGGAGCTTTTAAAGACGTCAATACGTTTTCTTCGCTTTTCGTAGATACCGAATACGAAGAAGACGAAGAGGGCAATATTTCGGGCGCAAATTCCATAAAGTCGCCGGGCGTGTTCTTGCAAGGCTTAGTAGAAGAACTCGGCGAACTCGTCAACGGAGCAAGAGAAGTCGAAGATATCGTCGACGAAAACGATGAACCAGTCTTGGATGAAAACGGAGAGCCTATGCAAGAAGTCGTCGAAGAGGGCGGATGGATTCCGAGGCTTCTCAAAGACGCTCCCGATTGGGCTTACGGCGTCATTTGCGACGGCGTTTTGGCGGGAGTGTTCGGAGTGCTGTCATTCATACCGCAGATAATGTTGCTGTTCTTATTCTTGACGATACTTGAGGATACGGGATATATGGCAAGAGTGGCTTTTATTATGGATAGGGCATTCAGACGCATAGGCTTGTCAGGGAAATCCTTTATGCCACTTCTTATGTGCTTTGGTTGCGCCGTGCCGGGAATTATGGCTACGCGTACTATCGAAAACGACAAGGAGAGACGCTCGACGATACTTCTTGCGCCATTCTTCTCTTGCGGAGCAAAAAGTCCGATATGGTATGCTTTTGCGGCAGTTTTAGCGACAACTGTCGGTTGGAACAGCGAATTGACGGTCTTCGGTATGTACGTCATAGGTATTTTAGTCGCCATGGTTGCGGCGCTGATACTCAAGAAAGTCAGCGGACAAAAGGGTGTGACTCCCTTTATTATGGAACTCCCGACATATCATACTCCGCAATTCAAGAGCGTGACGATACATATCTGGCAAAAACTCAAGCACTTCGTGTTCCGCGCAGGCACCGTCATTGCCGCATCGACGATAATAATATGGTATTTGCTCAACTTCAATTTCAAGTTCCAAATGGTGGGCGAAGAGGGCAGTATTCTTGCAATCGTCGGAGGTTGGTTTGAATGGCTGTTCAAGCCTCTCGGATTCGGAGATTGGAAATATATTGTTGCCGCCGTGACGGGACTTATAGCAAAAGAAGAAGTCGTATCTTCGATTGAGGTGCTCTCGGGAAGCGTCGAGGCGTTTGTATCGATGAACGGAGTGACGACGGCGGGCGTAGTATCCTTTATGGCGTTCAATTTGCTGACGGTGCCGTGTATGGCGGCAGTCGGAGCGGCTTCCGGCGAACTTGGCTCGGCAAAACGTACGGCGTTTGCAGTACTATTCTGGATACTCACTTCATATCTGGTGTCAATGATGATATATCTGGTCGGCACGTATTGGTGGACGGTGTTTATCTTTGCAGCAGTAATAGCAGGTATTATCGTAGCGGCGCATTTTATCAACAAAAAGCGTTTTGCAAAAGACGATATGAATAATACGGAGGCGTCAAAAAATGCTTAGTTTATTGTGCGCAAGCGTTGCGGAAATCGTCGTAGGTATCGTCGTTGCAGTTATTATTGTATGCGGTTTCGGCGGATATATAGGATATAAGATATGGGCAAAAAGACACGGCAAATGCGGTTGCGGTTGCGACTGCGGAAGTTGTTCGGGTTGCGGAGTATGTCCGTCGGCAAAACAAAAAGATGAATCGAAATAGACCTTGTGCGAGCGGTAGAATTTAATACAATGTCATTTCGACCGAAGTGGAGAAATCTCTACCTCATAAAAATTGAATTTACCTCCCAAATATATGATTACGTTTAGCGAATACTCGCGGTATTATACCGCGAGTATTTGCATATTTAGTATAATAAAATAAAAATGATAATCATTATTATTTTTATAAATTTGCTTGACATATAATGTTTTTTAGTGTTACCATGAATATGCAAATGGCAAATTTTTCTTCGCGCCGACAAGCTGTGCTTGAGGTAATTCAAAAAATGAGATGTCATCCGTCTGCGGATATGATATACGAGGAATGTCGCAAGACTATCCCAAATATCTCTCTTGCCACGGTGTATCGTAATTTAGCGTATCTTGAGGAGCAGGGCGAGTTGGGCAGAGTGATTGGCGCAGGAGAAAAGGAGAGATATGACGTCGAACTTGATACGCACTGTCACGTGATATGCGACAAGTGCGGCAGGATAGTAGATATGAATTATCCGCAAGAATTAAAAGACGTTCTCGACGGCTGTCGCGACGGTATGGGACTGTCGAGGTACGCTTTGAGTTTTTATAATACTTGCGAAGAATGCAGACACAAATAATCAAAAATCATATACAACGGAGGTAATTTATTATGGCAAAATACGTATGCACAGTGTGCGGTTACGTTCATGAGGGAGACAGCGCTCCCGACAAGTGTCCTCAATGCAAAGCAAGCGGCGAAAAGTTTAAAAAATCAGAAGGCGAATTGTCCTGGGCTTGCGAGCATATCGTAGGCAGCGCAAAAGGCTATGACAAAGAAGTCGTCAAAGGTTTGATCGACAACTTCAACGGCGAGTGCGCAGAAGTAGGTATGTACCTTGCGATGTCAAGACAAGCAGACAGAGAGGGCTATCCGGACGTAGCGGAGGCTTTCAAGAGATACGCTTTTGAAGAGGCAGAACACGCCGCTAAGTTTGCAGAACTTCTCGGCGACGTTTTGACGAATAGCACCGCTAAAAACGTCAAGATGCGTATGGAAGCAGAAAACGGCGCTTGCGCAGGCAAGTTGGAACTCGCTAAACTCGCAAAACAACTCGGTTACGACGACGTACACGACACCGTTCACGAAATGGCTAAGGACGAGGCTAGACACGGTTGCGGTTTCAAAGGTCTTTACGAGAAGTACTTTAAGTAAAATAATCTTCTAAAACACCAAGAGGATAGGTAGAAATGCCTATCCTTTTTGCTTTGGTAAGTGTGAAAAAAGTGGAAAGATTACTCTTGGCGCTAGTCAAAATACACCTAAAGTGGAAATTGAAAAAGTGGAAAGTTTTTAGTAGATGTTTTGCTGCATTTTACCCAATGAATCTAGGGTGGGGGACGATTAAAAGTAATTATCATTAGTGTTCTCCTTTATATATTAATACGGACGGCAGTTATGCCGTCCGCTAGTACCGAATTTTATATTAATAATTTTGTTAGTTCCTTGCGCCTTTCTCTATATTTTTTAGTTGCTTTCTCTAAGTCCATAACTTTTGATTCAGTGTCTTCTTCGAGAAAATCATCAAGAATTGCATTAATTTCACAACTGAGTTCATAGTTCATAAATGGATTACTAGTATCTAATTTAGCCTTATCGTTTTTTGAGTTAATCTGTTTTAGTATTCTACAATTAGTTTCTCGCTTTTGATTACTTAAGTGCAATTCAATATCACTTCGATTCATCTTACCAAATCTATCATTGTATAATTGTAAAATATTATTA
>CAMWVR010000078.1 GCA_947177795.1 uncultured Clostridia bacterium
CCCCCCCATTTTTTTTTCAATCAGAAGACGGCATACGAGATCTAGTACGGTCTCGGGGGCTCGGAGATTTTTATAAGAGACAGGTATTTAATCACCTTATCTTTTAATTTTTTATTAATTTCTCTTTTCTCGGTTTTATATTCTTTACACTTTTTTCCTTCGCTTTTCTCAGAATTAATCTTCACTTGTTTAATTACCTTTTTTAAATAATATAACTTTATATTACAATATATATCATTATTTGTCAATTACTATTTTGATTATTTTAGGTATAAACCTTGTATTATATAAAAAATTAGAGCACTTACTTAAAGATCGTAGTGTGCTTTTTTATTTACAGTTATGTCCAATTTCCATTCTTGTTGATAAACTCAAGTATCACGTCTACTGCGTTCTCCACGCCGATAGAACTGTCTACCGTCAAGTCGTAGTTACTCGATTCACCTCAATTGACGCTTTCTTTTTCATAACGACAAGCGCGTGCAAAGTCAGTCCCAATGCAAGCGCAAAACCGACTATATCAGATATAGGAGCCGACCACAAAAGCGCTTGAATACCGCCGACGTTTGCCAATATGATTGAAAGCGGTACGAGTAATATTACGTCTCTTGTCATAGAAATTAAAGTGGCTTTGATTGGAGAACCGATTGCCTGGAAGAATATTGCCAAATTCTTGACTACGCAAGTAAAGAGAATAAAGCCAAGATATATTCTAAACGTAAGACAAGTAAATTGCTTGTATGCTTCTTGATCTACGCCTTCTCCGCCATTGCCGAATATGTAGATAAACACCTCGGGAAATGCCTCGAAAATGATTGTTGCTATGACGCCTACTATGACTGTGGCTATCATCATATAAAGCAAAGTCTTCTTGACACGGTCATACTTCTTTGCGCCGTAATTGTATCCTATGACAGGTTGCGCGCCCGAAGCAATACCGATCGCAATTGATACAACGATACCAAATACCTTGAATGCTACCGTTACGACGCCCTGCGTAATGGCGGTATCGTAACCGCTTCCCGCGCTGAACTTAAACAACAAAATATTGTTGACGATAGAAATAATGACTATGGCAAGTTGGGTCAAAAGAGACGATATTCCAAACTTGAGAATATGTCCAATCTCCTTGGATGGAATAAAATCCGCAATCTTCAATTTGAAAGTCTTAGACTTGAATAGATACGCTACGTGCAATACGAAAGTAATCAACTGTCCAAGGAAAGTTGCCAATGCCGCGCCCGTCATACCCATATTAAATCCAAAGATAAAGAGCGGATCGAGCGCGATATTTATTATTGCGCCTATTGCCATTGCAAGCATTGCAAATTTAGGACTGCCGTCGGCGCGAATAATCGGATTAAGCACGCAAGCCAACGTAAAGAACAAAAATCCGCCTATAATAAAGTTGGCGTATTCGCTCGACTTAGCCAATATATCGCCTTGCGCGCCTATAGCAACCAAGATTTTGTCTTTCAAGCAAAAGCATATTATCATAAGCACTACGCTCGCGGCAACGCCGTAAAATAGCGCGGTGCCAACGCTTCTTGCAGTGCCTTTGGTATTGCCCTGACCCTGATTGAGACTCATACACGCCGCGCAACCGTCACCTATCCACAGACCTATGCCAAGCGCCACTATTGTGAGCGGGTATACTATACCGGTCGCAGCGTTACCCGCCGTACCCAACGTGTTGCAGTGACCGATATAAATCTGGTCTACTAAGTTGTAAAGCGATTGAATAATCAAACTCAATACGCAAGGAATGGCAAACATCTTCATAAGTTTGCCAACTTTTTCAGTACCTAAAAAGTTGTTTTGGGCTGTTTCTTCCATAATAAAAACCTCCGATAGATTTATCGTCTTTGTCGGAGTAAAGAACGCGTGAAACCTGCGAAGAACATTATAAAAAGAGCGTAGAATCTGTCGAAATTCTACGCTCTATTGGCTGTTCAACGCCAATAATTTTATCAAATTTAAAAATTTTTGTCAAACAAATTTTCCTTTTATCAAAAGGAAAATTTATACTTTTACTGCTTTTCCGCCCGTCAAAACTATCATCTTTACGGCTTGAAGTGAAAAGTCGTCAGCCTCAACGGTAAGTCTCTTGTCAAGCGTTCCGCGAGCAAGCACTTTGATATAAGTAATTTTGGGAGAAAATCCCTTGATGCGCTTTTTTATTTCGCTTAGAGTGACTGTTTCGCCGTCTTGGAAATATTGCGACAGCGTATCTATATTTATTATACCAGTCTTGGTTTTGTCGGTTATGCCGTCTCCCCTTTCTATGAGCGCAACGGCGATTTCGTCTTGCAAAATCTTGTCGACTTCTTGCGCGTTTACGCTTTGGCGAGGCTTGAATTGCGTTCCTCTGCTTTCGTCTTCATTGGTGAGGACTTTGATAAGTTTTTTTGCAATAAGCGCGTCCGTAGTCTCGTATGGAAATTGCGGAGCGTAATCTATTGGTTGCAATTCTTCTTTTTGCTTGATGCCGTTCTCCTGCATAAGACGGGTTATCAACTCTTTGGCGTACTTGAGCCGTCTGTCATTCTTGATATGATAAAGACAGGGCGTATCAACGTACAAAGCAATATCTTCAATGCTCTCCACGTGATATTTTGTCTCTTCAAATTGCGACGGATCCAACGCCAAGACTATAGACAGCGTTTTGCGGCGCATTCTCAACTTTGCAAGAGTTTTTCTGCCACAACGGAAAGCCTCCCACTTCCAACTAATGCGGCTCTTGACTCCGTCAAAAGACAAAAGCCAATTCTTCAACTCAGAATAATATCCTTTGTTTTTGTCGTCGCTTTGTATAAGTTTTGCCTTAAAACTCTTGCTGTATTTGATGACTATATAACGCGTCTCGCCATTCTCGACTATCATTTGCAACTCGCCGAACTCTTCGTCATCGCCGTCGGCTGTTTCGACTTCTTCAACTGCCGTCAGACTTTCGTCAACCTCTTGTTCTTGCGCAATTATATCAGAAGTTTCTTGCGTATTCAAGGGTTGGTTTTCTTGATTTTCGTCGATATTGCAAATGCTTTCTTCGATGTCAGCACTAGCATTGGCAGGACTTTCTTCTTCGTTGTTTTCGGCGTCTTTTTTGTTCAAAGATCTCTTTCTGTCACTCAAAAGCGTAATTATAATTACTATACCGAGTATGATTGCAATTGCGAGCAATACTATAAACAATATCTTAAACATTATTTATTCTCCTTTGATTTGTCCTTGCGAACTTTATGCGCTATGAGATAACATATTTCGCATATTATTACAACCGCCATAATTGCAGAAAGAATTATCCAAATCAATTCGTCGTTTTTAGGTTCTTGCATTGGCTCTTTGTCGGGTTCTTGGACATTTCCAGAATTTATATCACCGCTTGGAGTGGTATCGCCGGGCTCAGGCTCGGGTTCAAGTTTTGGTATCTGTCTCGTCTCGATATGTGCTCCGTCGCGTTGACATACGCGCTGTTCTTCGCCGAATTCGTCGACAGTAGCCTGCTTTGTCACCGTCCATTCGCCGAAATCGTGTCCCAAAGCCTCTCTTTCTTCAGTTTTTATCTGCGTATCAAATGCCGAATTTTCAAACGTCGCCGTGTATACGTCCTGTCCGTCTTGCGTACAAGTGGCGGTACTGCTTACGCTCGCCGTAACGCTTTCGCTCTCTTTGTGATTGTCTCTCGAACATACGCGTTCTGCCGTGCATTTCGCGCCGTCCCAACTATAAGTCGGCGCAGTGTCAAATAAGTGTCCCAATGCATCGATGACCACGTCGTGTTTGTCAATTATCTCATTTTCGCCCAACTCGTCTTGGAAATACTTGCCGCATATACTGCAAGCATAATACTCAATATTGCCGTCTTCAATGCACGTCGCATCTCTTGCGTCGCGCTTTTCAAGAATATGCGCATTGTGCAACGTAAGAGTCTTATTCTCTTCGTCGGAATTTAAAATTTGAATGTCCTTGTATCCATTCCAAAACTTTGACGGCAATTCTATGGTAGTTTCGCCCATTGCCTTCGGCGTACGCAATGTATTCAAGGCGTCACACGCAGTGAACATATCGCTTTCGTCCGCGACGTGGGTCATATCAAAACTTGACAAATCAAGTTCTTTGAGACTTTCGCACCCTGCAAACATTGCCGAAACATCACTTACCGAACTTATGGCGCAATTGGATGGGAATATAATCGATTCCGTCCGAAAATCGCATTCAAACATTGAATTCATATCGACGACTTTACTCATATCGAGACTCGACAAATCCAATTGAGTAAACGCGAAACAACCTCTAAACAATCCGTGCATATCCGTGACGTTGCTCGTATCAAAGTGCGAAAAATCCAGGCTCGTAATTGTGTCGCAATTATAAAACATATTTGCCATACTTATAGTTTGACTCGTATCCAATCCCGACAAATCGATACTCTCCACTTTATACCCAAAAGCAAACCATTCGTCTAAATATAACGGAGCAACATTGCCGACTACCTTTGCCGAAGTTATGTATTTTTCCATACCTACGTTAGTGTTATAAAAAAACTTCCGCCAAGGAGTGTTGGAAAAATTATCTTGTCTTGAAAACTGTGTATCAAACGGGAAATTACCTTTTCTCTCCGTGTCATATATACCCGCCAAATCGTGTATGTTATCGCTTATTATCAACTCATAATTATCCGTTACGCCCCAAAATATGTCGTCACGAGTAAGCGTTTGCCCTGCATACTCATTGGTAATCTCCGTAATAATTTCGTCCCCTGCTCTAAAATGCATTGTAGAAGTCCCGTTCATAGGTAAAGATATGGGCGCATTACCTATTGCTTTGGGCGCTATCAAAGTTTTTAGACTGGTGCAATCATCAATTAGATTGTAAGTGTCGTTGACGTTACTAAAGTCAAACCCGGACAAATCCAAATATTCAAGGCTCGAACATCCGACAAACGCTGAGGACACATCATACAGTGCATTACTCGTATTAAAAGCCCATTCGATTGTTTTCAGCCTGCCACACATCTCAAACATAAAATGTATGTTTTCCAACTTCGGCGAATCGTTGGAACTCGCAAACTTAACCGATTCCAAACTCACGCATCCGCTGAACATATTCATCATATCATATACGTTGGATAAATCAAAACTCGACAAGTCGATTTTCCGCAATGATCTACACGAAGAAAACATATCCGTCATACCTATGACGTTGCTCGTATTCAATCCCGTTACGTCGATTTCCGTCAAATAGGCAAAATTTTGAAACCAACAATTAGTACTTATAGGAGTGACGTTGCCCAATATCTTTACACTTGTTGAATCTCTGTGCGCCATCCACGGCATATTAATAAAACTATACCCAACGTCGGATAAGAAAGTGCCGCTGTCCGTAACGCCGTCACCCTGCGTGTCGGATTGATTGCTGCTGATTATCAACTCCGAGCCGAATGCCGCCCAATAATAAGTGCTTGGCTCTACTTCTTCCGCATAGCCAACTTGTTTTGTATTTGAGAAACTTGCGCACAACACACATAAAAATACTAAAACTGCAAAACACAGTACAATAGTAAAACTCATTTTTTTCTTACAAAGCATAAACACCTCTTTTCGCTTTATCCTTAAAGCGCTAACCAGAAAAGGCTTAAAATATCTATCTTTGTACATATTATAGCACTTAAAAACATAATAATCAATAATTTGCGCCCGTTCGAAAATCGGCTAAATTTTGCCAATTACCCATTGTCGGTGTCTTTATGCTTTTCCATTTCAGCTATTTTTTTAACAAAATTTCCCAACTGTTTTTTGTGCTTGCAAAGTTTTTCCTTGCAATTTGCGCACGAAAGTGTCTTGTTGGTATTGATACAAAAACGCTCTTGAAATTTGCGGTATAAAATTTCCCACTCAAGTAACAATAACGCTGCTACGACAAAAAGCGAAATAGTAAAAGGATTTTTTATAAAAACCACAGGTGTAAACATCATTGCATAATCCCAATTGTATATGCGGCAAGATACACAACAACGGTTTTTCATAATCCACGTTTGAAACGGACAGAAAAACAATATGCAAATCATATCGCACACCGAATAAAACAACGCAAGAATTATCATAACGCCGCCGTCAATAATAAAAGCGTACGCCAAGCCAATTTGACGTAATGGTATGATGTTGTTTTACTTATATTAGATTTTTTCATTTCTTCCTTTTGGGATATTAAAATTTAATTTATCTTAAA
>CAMWVR010000079.1 GCA_947177795.1 uncultured Clostridia bacterium
CAGTAAGCATAATATTGATAATAATCTTTGTGGCAAAGGGCATAGGCTACGCCAACAAGAGAAAACAGACCAAGCAGACGACGGAGCGCAAGTACAGCAATTACTATGCAGGCGCAACGGGATTGTTTGGACTCGCTATGTCAGCATGGACGGCAATTGCCTGCGTACTTATGGGATTGGCTGTGTTGAGTCTTGTGTTTATGCTCATTGAGAAGAGAGGATATAATAAGGCGTTGCTTGAGCAAGACGTGGCAAGAGACGAGTACGAGCAAAAGAAAAAAGAAGAAGAAAAAGAAGAGGCTCGCCAACGCGACGAGAATATGCGCATGATGTTCATGGGTATGATGGGCGGAAATGGCGGTAACGGCGGAATGGCTCAAGGTATGCCACAAGGCGGATATATGGGCGGCGGCTATGGAATCGGCGTGGAAGATATGAGAGGACTTATATCCGAGACGGTCAGCGCATTGTTGCCGGGCGTACAGCAATTGTTGCCTCAACAAGCGTCCGCTAACGACGAGCTTGTCAATAAGCTCATAGAACAAAACGAGAAGTTGATGCAAAAACTCGCAGATCAACAACCCGCCGAGAGAATTGTCGAGAAAGAAGTCGTGGCAAGCAATGCAAACGACGAGGCTATCCAAAAGCTTATGGAGCGCAGCGAGAAGAATGACGAGCGCATAGCGGCGCTTATGGAAAAAATGATTGAACTCTCTGCTACTCAACCTCAGACGCAGATAATCGAGAAAGAAGTCCCCGTCGAGAAGATAGTGGAGAAAGTTGTCGAAGTACCCGTAGAGGTCGAGAAGGTCGTAGAGAAAGAGGTAGTCAAGGAAGTACCTGTCGAGAAAATAGTCGAGGTGCCTGTCGAGAAAGTGGTGGAAAAGGTAGTGGAGAAAGAGGTAAAAGTTACCACACCTGCAAAACCAAAGGTAGCGAAAGCTCCCAGACTCACTCTTGACGAAGCGTACGCATTGCTAAGCAAAGAGCAAAAGAAATACTTTGACGGGTTGAGAGACTACGCTCTCACAAAGTATAAGTGCAAAGAGAAGAAGTCGACGTACTTCGTAGTATACGGACAGACGAGTACTAATCCATTGGTCAAACTCACTATAAAGA
Source organism: uncultured Clostridia bacterium (assembly GCA_947177795.1). Lineage (GTDB taxonomy): Bacteria > Bacillota > Clostridia > Christensenellales > UBA3700 > RACS-045. Next base: position 1,120 of record CAMWVR010000079.1, read on the forward strand.
AAGACACGACGGTAGCACTCTTGAAAATGGAAGACGAGTATATGAAAGACATCAGAAGAGACGCAACGGGAGACGGCACAAAGGTAAAAGTCAAAGAGACTGAAGTGGTAGTAAGCGACAGACAAGCCTTTGAGACTGCAAAGAAGATGGTGGATTTGAGAGACGATCAGATTGAGCGTTATCAAGAGCTGCTCAGAGAGCAACGGAGTATGAGAAGCAAGAAGTAAGAGCAACCGCATATATCGGCACGCCTTTTACCCTAACGGCTAGGACGCCCTCGGGGTCACGTACGGGAAGTACGCTCACCGCTCGGTTGCCGCCGCACGGGCAAAAATCACACCAATCTCTGCGGTTGTGCGAGACTAATAAATTAAAATAGATCTCTCCGCTATGGTCGAGGTGACGAATACACCTCATCACCGCCAATGGCGGAGCTTCCCCTCAAGGGGAAGCCAAGAGTTGGATAGCAAACCACCCATATGAGATTACTTGCCCTCCCCTTGAGGGGAGGGGTAGGGGTGAGGTGTAAAATTTAAAACGCCCAATTACCGTTTTTGAAGATTTGAATCTTTTTGCCGTCTTTGGTTTCGCCGACTATGTCAAGCGTTGAGTCGCCAATCATGAAATCTACGTGTATCATACTCGTATTCACGCCCATATTGTCAAAATCTTCTTGGGTGTATTTATCAAAGTCCTTAATGCAGTTGGAAAAGCCTCTGCCGAGAGCGAGATGACAGCTTGCGTTTTCGTCAAACAAAGTGTTGTAAAAGAGTATTCCGCTGTTGTTGATAGGGGAGTCGTAGGGTACGAGCGCGCACTCGCCGAGCATTTTTGCGCCGTCATCCATAGATACCATTTGACGAAGCAGTTCTTCATTTTTTTCGGCGTGTACTTCGCTGACTTTGCCGTTCTTAAACTTCATATAAAAATTTTCTATCAAAGCGCCTTGATATGACAGAGGCTTTGTAGAATATACGATGCCTTCCGCAGCTCCCGCCTTTGGAGTAGTGAATACTTCTTCGCTTGGGATATTGGGATTGAATTCTACGCCTTGCAGGCTTTTTTCGCTGCCTGCGAGAAAGTTGGCGTTTTCGAGCAATTCCACTTTCAAATCCGTGCCGTTGGCAGAGGTGTATTTAAGGTATTTGAGCCCCAAAGAATTGAGATAATCGCACTTTGCGTGCAGATTCTCGTTGTGCTTGTTCCAATTCTCAATGGGAGTGGACAACGCTCTCGAGGTATACAAAATCGCTTCCCACAGCTTTTCCACAGCCTTTGACGGTCTTTCGTCAGGGAATACTTTCTTCGCCCAATCTCTGCCTGCTACGGCGGCGATACACCATTGATATTTGTTGTCCATTGCGTCGATATACGGCTTGCGTATCGCATACTTGGCAATGCGTTCGTTTGCAAGCTTATCTTGGCGGGCGTATTTCATTCCGTCGGGATCGTCGGAATCGAGATATATTCTCGCAGGCAAGACCTCGACTTGGTATTTCATTTTTTCGATTTGCCAATTAGGCATTTCGTTCATCGCCTCTTGAGTCATATATTTGGAATCAAGCGTCGTCAACTTGTCGTGATTCCAATCTACGACGACTTTTTTTGCTCCCAAAGCGTAGCACTCTTTGACAAGCGTTTCTACAAATTTGGGTTGGTCTAAGCTCGCCGTAATCCACACTTCTTGACCTTTTTGGATATTCACGCCTTTTTGCGCTATGAGTTTTGCATATTCTCTCAATACTTTTGCTTTCATCGTCCTCTCCGTATATATTATATATAATATTTATTATCAATATATAAATAATTATATCTTTAAATATGCGCAGTGTCAAATATCAAAATTTATCAAACTTTGAAAAATACTTATTTTGGCAAGTTGCAAAAGCATAAATCACAACCGCCTGCATACAATACCTAATGAGGAAAATATGTGGCAAATTAATATTTTGATAAGTAATCATTTCAACAAAGATAACGCATTGAAAAAAGGTTTGGAACGTGTAGAAGGTTTGTATTTTGCTGAGGGCGGAGATGAAGATTGGATAAGTTATGACGTGGCGTCAAAAGACTTTGATAAGGACAGATGCGAAAGCGCCGTAAAGGAAATTATTTGCGACGTGATACTGAATAATATTAAGCTGAAGTTTATTCTTTCGTCTATAGGCAGAAGAAAGATAGATTCGTCGCTTTGCGCGCTTATATCGTCGATGCTTTATTACGACAACGACAGAGAGCACGATTACGTGCTCAAACAAATGTCCGATCTAAAAAATTATTGCATTGACGGAATCGTCAACTTCCGTCTTCGTCAAATCGTCGAAGAGTGGCGAGAGCTTGGGAACATTCTGTCTTCCACGCTCGCAAAGGGATATGGCGAAAAAGAAATCTATTCGCTTGCGCTCTATATGCTGGGAGACAGGGAAAAAACGAGTTTGTTTATTGCCGACAGCAAAGAGATACTCATAACCAACGTTTCGCAAGGCGGACTCGTCAACGTGCCCGAGATCTATCCCGACAAGTCGCACAATATCATCAACGCAATAGTCAAGTACGGCGCAAGCGAAGTGGTAATCGAGCGGGGCAACGCCGACAAAGAGTTGCTCAACGCTTTGCGGAATTTGGTCGACGTGAAAATTTTGTAAACAACTTGTTGTATTTGAATTTTTGAAAAAGATATAAAATACACAATATATAGTGGAAAGGCGTTTTTAAGCGATTTTGTTTCCAAAAATTTACCTCAAAATTGTGTTGACAAGCAAAAAATACGAGATTATAATATATTTACAAAATTATTGTAACGCATAAATTTGCGTACCTGAAGACACGTGATTTATAGGAAATCGTCACAGAGAGCGCCCGATGCTGAGAGAGGCGTACGAGGATATAAGTTATACCGCTTGAGGAAAAACACGTCGGCCATACGAATTGGCAAAAAGAAGCGACGGCATACAGCCGTAATTAAGGTGGAACCGCGAGTAATCGTCCTTAAGTCAACCAATGACTTAAGGATTTTTTATTTGCAGTGACGAAAATATATTAAGTATATAAATTAGATATATTAAGATAGAGGTGTGAAATGAATATTACTTTAAAGGACGGTAGCGTCAAGCAGTTTGAAAGCGGTTTGAGCGTATACGAAATCGCCAAGCAAATTTCCGAAGGACTTGCGAGAGTTGCCGTAGGCGGAAAAATCAACGGACAGGTCGTTGAGATGAGAAGCGTCGTCAACGAAGATTGCAATCTTGAGATACTTACGTTTGCAGACGACGAGGGAAAACTTATCTACAGACATACGACGGCGCATATCCTTGCGCAAGCAATCAAAAACGTTTTCCCGACCGTTAAGTTGGCAATCGGTCCTGCTATTGCGACGGGTTTTTATTATGACTTTGACTTCAAGACTCCTATCTCGACGGAAGAGTTTGTCAAGATCGAGCAGGAGATGAAGAGCATCATCAAAGCCAATTATCCTATCACAAGATTTACGTTGCCAAAAGACGAGGCAGTAAAGCTCATGGCAAGTTACGGAGAGGACTATAAGGTCGAGCTTATCAACGATTTGCCCGAGGGCGTGGAGATATCTTTCTATAAGCAGGGAGATTTCGTAGATTTGTGCGCAGGTCCGCACTTGCCGTTTACGGGTATGGTAAAGGCTTTTAAGTTGACGAGCCTTACGGGCGCTTATTGGAGAGGCAACGAAAAGAATAAGATGCTCTCGAGAATATACGGTACGGCTTTTGACAAGAAAGCAGACTTGCAAGCCTATCTTGACGCAATCGAAGAGGCTAAGAAGAGAGATCACAACAAGCTCGGCAGAGAGATGGGCATATTCATGACGGACGAAAACATCGGTCAAGGCTTGCCACTGCTCATGCCAAAGGGCGCAAAACTCTTCCAGATAATGCAAAGATTTGTCGAGGACGAAGAAGAGCGCAGAGGCTACGTTCTCACCAAGACGCCGTATATGGCAAAGTCAAATCTTTACAAGATCTCGGGGCATTGGGATCACTATAAGGACGGTATGTTCGTCATGGGCGACGAAGAAAAGGACGACGAAGTGTTCGCATTGCGTCCGATGACGTGTCCTTTCCAATATACGATATACAACAACGGACTGAAGTCGTATAGAGACTTGCCGATAAGATACGGCGAGACTTCTACGCTTTTCCGCAACGAAGCGTCGGGCGAAATGCACGGGCTTATAAGAGTGAGACAGTTTACGCTGTCGGAAGGTCATATCGTCTGCACGCCGCAGCAGCTGGAAGAGGAGTTCAGAGGCGTGGTCGATCTTGTCAAATATATGATGAGATGCATGGGGCTTGAAAACGACGTTACTTATAGATTCAGCAAGTGGGACCCCGAAAATATCGAGAAGTATATCAACGAACCCGAAGTGTGGGCAGTCGCAGAAGATACTATGCGCAAAATTCTCGACAATATCGGCATAAACTACGTCGAGGCAAAAGGCGAAGCTGCGTTCTACGGACCTAAGCTTGACATTCAAATCAAGAACGTATACGGTAAAGAGGATACCATTATCACGATTCAGGTAGATATGTTCCTTGCCGAGAATTTCGATATGTCGTACGTCGACGAAAACGGCGAGAAGAAGAGACCTTACATCATTCACCGTTCGTCAATAGGATGTTATGAGAGAACTATGGCGCTCATGATAGAGAAGTTTGCGGGCGCATTCCCAGTGTGGGTGAGTCCGACGCAGGTCAAAGTAATCAGTTTGACGGACAGAACTGTCGAGGAATGTAAAAAGATAAGCGAAAAGTTGAAGAGTATGGGCATAAGATCCGAGGTCGATTCTCGCAGCGAGACAGTCGGTTACAAGATCAGATCGGCTCAACTTGAAAAGGTGCCTTATATGCTTATCATCGGCGATAAAGAAGTTGAAAACAACGTCGTTGCCGTGAGACGCAGAGGCGGAGTAGTCATGGGC
>CAMWVR010000080.1 GCA_947177795.1 uncultured Clostridia bacterium
GGTAAAATCGACGTTAAATTAGAATTTTAAATGAATAAAAAATAATGACACGCAAGTTTGTTACGTGTCAGTTTTTTTACGGTTGGAGATTTCTCCACTCCACTGCGTTTCGGTCGAAATGACATTATATCCTGTCATTTCGAGCGTAGTCGAGAAATCTAATCCTTTTATGATTGCTACTTGACGTAAAGTTCTTGGAAGAGAAAGAAGTCGAGCGCATGATAAGTGCAAGTCAAAAACATTATCACTATGACGAGTATGCCCAATACGGCTGCATAGTTTAGCCACTTGAATTTAGGCATAAATAATATGCGGTACGCCGTGAGATAGCCGAGTATTATTGCAACCGTAAAAATCGTGATGTCAAGCGGCAATATGGACTTGCGGGTAAAGACAGTATAGCCCATAAATGCAAAAATGATAAATAATATCGTCACTGACAATGCCCCGTATACCGCAAGAAAATAATTGTTGACTTTTTTGGAAAACAAAAAACCGCCTACCAAAAATATAACAAACATTGGCAAGAGAGCAAGCTTGATATGCTCCCAAATGCTTTCATTCGTGGCGACAAATAGTCCTATAAAAGCATTGCGCCCCGTCCAGGCGTATACGAAGTGATCTATCGAGCCTAAAATTACCGTCAAAATCACTCCCAAAGCAATAAAAAGTTTGATTTTGTCAAGTTGAGTCAGTCTATCGTATTTCTTAATCATATAACTAGTATACGTAAATACGCGCGATATTATATATAAAATATTTTATCATAAATAAAAAAACGCAACGGCAAGCGTTGCGTTTTTTATATTCAGACTGTATTGATTATTTCTTAAGGCTTTCGTGATACATTTCTACTGCGCTGTCAATGCCTTTGTGAGTAGCGTTGTTGGAATACTTGTCTATCTCTGCGGCGTTCTTAACATCGTGGTGAAGCGAAAGCGCTCCGTTGAGACAACCGCCGTCGCAAGCCATACCCTCAAAGAAGTTGGCTGTCGTCTTGTTAAATTTGAGCTTGAGAAGATTGGCTCTGCACTCGTCGATACCGCTCATTGCGACAGGCTCTACGCCCTCGGCAAGTTTTGCTATATCGGCAGATATACCGCCGCACTTTGCAAATACTCTGCCCATATCGGAAGCGTCGTCGATATTCATCTCTTCTTGCACGAGTAGGTCTACTCCTCTTGCGTCCAAAAGCGCCTGCAACTCTTCAAAAGAAATCACGCTGTCGATTGCGCCTTGAGTCTTTTCCATTCTGAACTCGAGTTTTTTGCTTGTGCAAGGTCCGATAAACACAGTCTTGATGCCCGGATATTTACGCTTGAGCAACATTGCGGTCTCCACCATAGGCGACGGCGAGGAAGATATGTATTTGACGAGCTCGGGGAAATTCTTCTCTATAAACATAACGAAAGAAGGACAGCAAGAAGTCGTCATGACTTTCTTTTCTTCAAATTCTTTTGCCTCTTTATATAGCGTAATGTCTGCGCCCAAAGCCGCTTCGTATACTCTGTCAAAGCCCAATTTCTTGATACCCGTGACGAGCTGACCAAACGTGGCGGGCTTGAACTGCGAAGCAATAGCGGGAGCTATTATCGCAAATACTCTGCCGTCGTTTTCCTTGGCGTCTTTGAGTATATCCAAAGTGTCGATAAGGAATGATTTGTCGACGATTGCGCCGAAAGGACAGTTGTATACGCACGCTCCGCAAGCGATGCACTTGTCATTGTCAATCTTTGCTCTGTCGTATTCGTCCATGGACAACGCCTTGACCTTGCAACTCTTGATGCAAGGACGGGACTGCTCTATTATCGCGTCGTAAGGACACGACTTGGCGCATCTGCCGCACTTGATGCACTTTTCCATATCAATGACTGGCTTGTTGTCAACTATCGTGATAGCGTCCTTTGGGCAAGCCTCTTGGCATTTGTGGACGATACAGCCTCTGCAAGCGGGAGTGATATACATGCCGCTGATAGGACAAGAATCACAAGCCGCCTCGATGACTTCCACGATATTGGGATTGCTCTTGTCTCCGCCAAGCGCCAACTTGATTCTCTCCTGAACGATTGCTCGCTCTTTGTATATACAACATCTGAAGCTAGGCTTTGGTCCGGGGGAAATGGCCTTGGGGATATCCATGTATATCTGCGACATATCGCCCCTGTCATACGCCTCGACCAACTGCTTGAGAACTTCGTATTTGAGTACCTGTACCCTTGTGTCAAACTTACTTTTACTCATAATTACCTCGATTTATTTTATCTTTTTGCTATCCAATATATTACCGTCAACGTCCTTGAGCGTAATAATACCCTCTTGTATCGTCAAATAACTGTGCGCCGTGCCGTCTTTGGGCAAAGACAGCGAACCTGCGTTAGCTACTACTACGCCGCCCACGGTATCTATAAAACCCGTGTGGAAATGTCCGTAGCACATCACGTCTCCCGCATTGACGGGCATGTTGTCTTTGTTGAACTTGTGTCCGTGCGTAAGCGTGATCTTAAGTCCGTGGGCAAATATCTGCGAAAACTCGCTGAAGTCAAACTCGCTGATAAGCGTGTCGACTTCGCTGTCGCAATTACCCTTGATTACCAAAAGCCTGTCTTTGAGAGAATTGAGTATCTCCGCCACTTGCATAGGCGCATAGTCCTTTGGAAAAGGATTTCTCGGACCGTGATTATAGATATCTCCCAAAAGCACAAGCAATTCGCCCTGCTCCTTTGCAAAGATTTCTTTTAGCTTTTGAGCGTAATAACTCGAGCCGTGCAAGTCGGACGCAATTATTATCTTCATACGTTCTCCTTTATCCACTTTGCGGATAAGTTATATTACTCTCTCTGCGAGTAGTTATATTTTGCCTCTGGCAAAGTTATATTCCGACTTCATCGAAGTTATATTCGCCTACGTCGAGTTACGGATTAGATTTCTCCATTCCGCTACGCTTCAGTCGAAATGACATTGAATTGTCTTGTGCGAGCGTCAATGACATCATTTTAGATTCTTCGATTTCGTTTCACTCCGCTCAGAATGACTCGTTGGTAGCGATAGTTACACCTTGAATGCGTCACTCTGAGCGTAGTCGAAGAGTCTTTATATCGATTGAGATTTCTCCATTCCGCTACGCTTCAGTCGAAATGACATTATATTTAGCTATATGCGGTCGGTCTTAACATGCATTACTTCTCAAGTAGCTTCTCTACGCAAGCCAACTTCACGCAACAAGTAAGTATCTGCGTTGCGACGATAAGGTCGCTGTCCGACGTAAACGTGGGAGCAATTCTCAAAGTTCTGTCATTGACGTCTCTGCCGTATGGGAATGGCGCGCCTGCCGCAGTCAAAGTCAAACCTGCCGTCTTGCAAAGCATACATACTCTCTTTGCGCAACCGTCGAGCACGTCCAACGTGATGAAGTATCCGCCGTTGGGATTCGTCCAAGTCGCAATGCCGCTGTCTTCGCCAAAGCTGTCTTCAAAGGCTCTCAAAAGCGTGTCGAACTTGGGTTTGATAATATCCCTCTGCTTTTTCATTATCTCGCGTACGTTATCCATATCCTTTAAGAAAAGATAGTGGATATATTGCCATACCTTGTTGTAACTGATAGTCTGCATGGTCATGTGCGAAAGAATGTCTTTGACGTTGTTGACGCTCGTCGCGATACAGCTTACGCCTGCGCCTGCCATCGTGACTTTGGACGTCGACGCAAATTGATATACTCTGTCTTCCGTGCCTGCTTCTTTGCAAAGCTCCATTATATTTGCCAAGGTGTCGGGAGTGTCCGTCAAGTCGTGCACGACGTAAGCGTTGTCCCAGAAAATTCTGAAATCCTTGGCTTTGGTCTTCATGCTCGCAAGTCTCTTGACTACCTCGTCGGAATAAGTTACGCCCGTTGGATTGGAATACTTAGGTACGCACCATATTCCCTTGATGCTGTCGTCGTTGGCAACAAGCTGTTCGACAAGATCCATGTTGGGACCGTGTTCGTCCATTGGCACGTTGATCATCTCAATGCCGAAATGCTCGCATATCGCAAAGTGGCGATCGTATCCCGGTACGGGACACAAAAACTTGACCGCAGTCTTATTCCAAGGCTGCGCGCCCATTATGCCAAACTGCAAAGCTCTTTGGATAGTGTCGTACATAAGATTGAGCGAGCTGCTGCCACCCAAAATAACTTCGTTGGTATTTACGCCCAACATTTGAGCAAATATCTTTTTCAACTCGGGTATACCGTCAAGCATACCGTAGTTGCGGTAGCTCTTGGGCATGTTCTCCAAGCCCTCGATATTCAACATCGGCATGGCAATGTCGAGCTGCTCGTTGCAAGGCTTGCCTCTTGCGATATCAACGCTGTAGCCTTGCGATACGAGATTGTCGTATTCGTTCTTTTGTAAATCGTAAATCTGCTGAAGTTCTTCTTTTGACAACTGACTGTAGTTCATAAACACTCTCCGTTTTTTTATTATTTTATCATACCCATTGCGCTCTTGCAAGGTTTTTGAATATTTTCCTTTATTTCCTAGCGGATTAGACCTCTCGACTACGCTCGAGGTGACATTATTATTTATCGAGGTGACATAATTATTTATTACCTCCGCTCAAGGCGACATCTCTCAAAAATTCGACTTGCCCTGGCTCCGCTCGTGGTAACAAATAGCAATAATTAATTATCTTCCTTTCTGTTGCGGAAAATCAACTTGATCGGACTGCCCTTAAATTCAAAGGTCTTGCGAAGCGTATTTTCCAAATATCTCTCGTAACTGAAATGCATAAGATTGCTGTCGTTGACGAAAAACACGAAAGTAGGCGGTTGAATACCCCCCTGAGTGACGTAGTATATCTTAAGCCGTTTGCCGTTGTGCGACGGCGGTTCGACTGCGACGACTGCGTCGGCAATTATGTCGTTGAGCAATCCCGTCTGCACTCTGCGCACCGACTGCTCGTATACTTCGCTCGCCAAAGCAAGAATCTTGTCCACACGCTGACCCGTCAAAGCAGACACGTAAATGGATTGAAAATAATCCATAAATTTGAGATCGCCCTGCATCTTTTTGTTGAACGTGTTGATAGTGAACGTATCTTTCTCTACTGCGTCCCATTTGTTCATGACGATGACCGACGGCTTGCCTTGCTCGTGAACGTATCCGCATATCTTGATGTCCTGCTCGCTCATGCCTGCCTCGGCGTCTATGACGATAAGCGCAACGTCAGCTCGCCTGATTGCCGCCAAAGATCGCAATACCGAATATTGCTCTATACCCTCGTCGACTGCGCTCTTTTTGCGAATACCGGCAGTGTCGATGAGATTGAACTTGACGCCGTTCCACTCAAAAGCCGTGTCGATTGCGTCTCTCGTCGTGCCTGCAACGTCGCTGACGATGACTCTCTCATACCCCAAAAGTTTGTTGGTGATCGAACTCTTGCCTGCGTTGGGCTTGCCGACTATGGCAATATTGATTATCTCTTCTTGCTCGTCGGGATTGCTCTTGGGCAGGTTTTCCGTCACGATATCCAAAAGGTCGCCTATGCCCTTTGACTGCTCGGCAGATATGCCTACCACGTCGCCAACGCCCAACGAATAAAAATCGTAAATGGTGTCTTGCTCGTTGTTGTCAAGTTTGTTGACGGCGATAGTGACGGGCTTTTTGCTAGTGCTCAAAAACTCTGCGACTTCGATATCGTT
>CAMWVR010000081.1 GCA_947177795.1 uncultured Clostridia bacterium
ATCCCGACAGCGGGAACAACGGCGGAGGCGGAACTATAGACGATATCCTCGACAAACTCAAGGATTTGCCTTTGTGGCAGTTGATAGCAAGCTTTATATCTATTATCCTGATAATAATATTCTTGTCCAAGACAATCAGCAACGAGAGCAAGAGAAAGAACGCAAAGAAGACTATCGAGAAGAAATACGGTAATTACTATGCGGCGGCATTCTTGGGATTGAGCGTACCCAATTGGACGGTCATAGCTTGCGTATTGATGGGCGTTGCGGCGATTTCTCTCGTGATGTTGATAATCTCTTCAAAGAGACGCAGAAGCGCAGAAACAGAGCTTGACGACGCAAGAGAAGAGGCGGCTCAGAAAAAAGAAGAAGATATGAAGATGATGTTCATGCGTATGATGGGCGGCAACGTGAACGGAGGCGAGCCGAATTATTCTTATGCTCAGCAAGGACTTGGCGCAGACGAGATAAGGGGAATAGTGTCGGATACTATGACGGCAATGTTGCCCAACTTCCAGCAGTATCTGCCCCAACAAGCGTCTTCCAATGACGAAGTGATCAATAGACTTGTAGAAAATCAAGAACTTTTGATGAAGAAAATGTCAGAGCAGTCACAAGAGAGAGTTGTGGAAAAGCAAGTCGTAGCGTCTACTATAAGCGACGAGACACTTGAAAAACTTGCAAGCAAATTGCATCTTGCGACAAATGACGAAACGATGCTTAAAATCGTGGCGCAGACAGGACAAAACGACGAGGCGATACAAAAACTCATTGACCGCAGTGAAAAGAATGATGAGCGCATAGAAAAGCTTATGGAAAAAATCTTGGAATTGTCGGCAAATCAGCCTCAACCTCAAGTCGTTGAAAAGTTTGTGGAGAAAGTCGTCGAAGTTCCCGTAGAGGTTGAGAAGATAGTAGAGAAAGAGGTGCCTGTCGAAGTCGAGAAAATAGTCGAAGTACCTATAGAAAAAGTGGTTGAGAAGGTAGTGGAGAAAGAGGTAAAAGTTACCGCACCTGCAAAACCGAAAATAGAAAAAACTCCGAGACTTACACTCGACGAAGCTTACGCATTGCTCAGCAAAGAGCAAAAGAAGTACTTTGACGGATTGAGAGATTACGCGCTGACAAAGTATAAGTGCAAAGAGAAGAAGTCGACTTACTTCGTAGTGTACGGGCAGACGAGCACTAATCCGTTGGTCAAACTGACGATAAAGAAAGACACGACCGTAGCTCTTTTGAAAATGGAAGACGAGTATATGAAAGACATCAGAAGAGACGCGACGGGAGACGGCACGAAAGTGAGAGTCAAAGAGACTGAAGTCGTAGTAAGCGATAAGCAAGCCTTTGAGACGGCAAAGAAGATGGTGGACTTGAGAGACGACCAGATAGAGCGTTATCAAGAACTACTCAAAGAGCAACGCGCTATGAGAAGCAAGAAATAAAGATAAATGGAACGCATTTGCGTTCCATTTATCTTTTAGAAACCAATTCGACTACGCTGACGCTCTGCTCAGGGTAACACGTTTAAAGCGAGAGTTGTGTATTCAAAGCGTCATTTCGACTGAAACGGAGAAATCTCTACAGTATGATAATCTGATTAGATTTCTCGACTACGCTCGAAATGACAAAATCCCAATGAATGGAGAAATCTCAACGATAGAAAATTCAATGGCATAAGTAGGCTATTGCTTAAATACTCATATAGTATGAAAGCGTTTAAGTGTCTTCAGATATGCTTTATCTATATAGGCTCGATAATCGGAGCGGGATTTGCTACGGGGCGGGAGATAATGCTGTATTTTGGTGACAATGGGCTATTGAGCGGCGTTTTGGCGGGCGTTGCAATGGGCGTATTATGCGGACTGTTTCTGTGGGCGGCAAAGAGTTTTGCGAGGCTCAAATCGAGCCGCAATGGCTTTTTAAGGTCTTTATGCGTCATTGTCAAAGTTGCGCTTTGGGTATGTACTTTGGCAAGTTTTGTATGTATGGTCAGCGGTTGCGAAGAGATAATCGCCAAGACTTACGGCATTTCCAACGTTGGTTTGTGGACGGGGGTATTGGTATCGTTTTTGGGCATTTGCGAGATGAGCGTAACTCGAAAGCTCAACACCGTAATCGTGCCGCTTATCGTATTGCTTTTGGTGGTTTTGTTTTGTCAAAGCGAGAGAGCGGCGGACGTTCAATTTGACGCCAAGAGCGTACTTGGCTATTGCGGAATGAACATAATGATGGGCGGATATATCATAGCCGAGCAAGAGGAGAGTTTTTCCGCAAAGCAAACGATATTTATCAGCGCAGTCAGCGGCGTGATATTTGCGCTTTGCATTGCAATGGTATATACGGTGTCGATTCGATACGCAGATGCGTCGATGCCAATATGGGAGTTTGCCGAGGCGCGCGGCATGTCTTCTTTGAGCGGTTTGATAATATATCTTGCGATTTTCTCCACGCTGATAGGTTGCGCAAAACTCATTTGTCAAGAAAACTCTTCTATAAAAATTCCTCGGATATTCAGCGTAGGCTTTTTGATAATCTTTGCGCTGATATCTCTCAACTTTGACTTCTCGACGATAGTGGGGTATTGCTATCCCGTCATCGGCTACGTCGGCATAGTTTACACTTGTTTTATGCTCGTCTTGCCTATAGCAGAAAAGTTGACGCATTTAAAAGGTCATTCAAGACGAATCGTATTGAGCAAAAGAATCGGACGGTAATTGCGACGTATCAAAAAGTCCCGATTGCTCGGGACTTCTATATTTTCGTATTGCAACGTTATTTTTCGATATTGAGTTTTTTGCTGACGATTTTTTGAAGCAGCGCGACGAGGTAGTACATACCGCCTGCGAGAAAGCAGAGTATTACGGTACTCGTCATTACTAAGTCAAGTTTGAATATCTGTCCGCCGTAGATTATGAGATAGCCAAGTCCCGCATGCGAGACGAGGTATTCGCCCATTATCGTGCCCACCCAGCACATACCCACGTTGATTTTGAGGGCGTCGATTATGTTGGGTATATTCGACGGAAGCACCAACTTGGTCAAGGTCTGCCACTTGTTTGCTCCCAGCGTCTGCATGAGCATAAGTTTGCTCTTTTCTACGCTCAAGAATCCGCTCAAGGTGTTGAGTATCGTCACGAAGAGGGATATCGCCAACGCCATCGTTATTATCGACGACATATCGGTGCCCATCCAAATGATTATGATAGGACCGAGCGCAATTTTGGGCAACGCGTTGAGGACGACGACGTAAGGCTCCAAGACCCTCCGCACGCCCTCAAACCACCACAGAACTATTGCAATGAGCGTGCCCAAAGTCGTCGCAAGGAAAAAACTTATGACGGTCTCGAGCAGCGTTATGCCCACGTGTTCGCCAAGTTCGCCGTTTTTGACAAGTTCGACAAAACACGCCCACATTCGCGACGGACTCGACGAAATAAAACTATCTATTACGTTGAACTTTGCAAGCAGTTCCCACAGCAATAGAAAAATCAAGAGAAGTCCCACCCTTGACAGCGTGATTACCGCATTTTTTTTACGCAGGTTTTTCACGTACGAGATATGCTCGGGAGTATACTCGACGGGGGAACTATTTTTGCGTGATAAGTGTTTCATTACTTTTCTCCGTTGTAATTTGTAAGTTGCTCCATATCTTGTCGAAATAACTGCTGAAATTTGCGTTTTCCCGTCGCTTTAACGGTGAGAGCTCGTTGAGCGGAGAGATGTCGATTATCTCCTTTATCCGACTTGGTCTTTGGGTGAGTACGATCACCCGATCGCACAGCGATATGGCTTCGTTGATGTCGTGAGTGACGAAGACGGCGCTTTTGTTTTCGCTCTTAAGTATTGAATATACGTCTTCGACGACGTTGAGTCTCGTCTGAAAGTCAAGCGCCGAAAACGGCTCGTCTAACAGCATCAGCTTAGGCTCAAGCACCAGCGTGCGTATCAAAGCAACTCTTTGCTTCATACCTCCCGACAGTTGGTTGGGGTAGAAGTCTTTGAAATCGTATAGATTGTATTTTTGCAGCAACTCTTTTGCATATTCCACCTTTTCAGGCGTTTTTTGCTTTTTGATTTCCAGCCCTAAAGTTACGTTGCTCAAAATCGTCCTCCAGGGCATAAGTTCGTCTTTTTGCAACATATATCCCGTCATGCCCGATCGGGAATTTGCCTTCTGACCGCCGATGAGCGCCTCACCCCGAGTAGGAGTGAGTATGCCCGCCATAAGCGACAGAATAGTGGTTTTTCCGCATCCGCTCGGACCTACGATACCCAGCAGTTCGCCGTCGTAACACTCAAAAGACAAGTCCTGGACGGCGAGCGTTTCGTTCTTGGGGGTATGGTACGTCAAGCTGACGTTTTGCATTTGTAAGATTGCTTTCATCTTTACCTCTATTTGTTGAGTATTTTTTGCGCAACGCTACCGTCGAAAAGCTTTGCAAAGTCTGCCTTTTTGGTCATGACTCCCGCATCGATTATCACGTCTTGCAACAAATTGAAATCTTCTTCCTTCATTATCGGCGTGGTTGAATACGCGTCGATATCTTTATACGCTTGAATTGCCGTAGCAAGCGATTCTTGACTCGTGCCTACGAATGACGGAGCAAGCACTTTTGCGACTTCTTCTGCGCTGTGCGTATTTACGAAGTCCATTGCTTTGATGATTGCTCTCGTGAATTTCTCGACCTTGTCGGCGTGTTTTTCCATATAGCTCTTCGTAGCCATAAATGCCGTGAAAGGCATGTCTCCCGCTTGTTCTCCGACCGAAGCCACGATATATCCTTTGCCTGCGTCTTGCATTGCCGACGCCGACGGCTCAAACATAGTGCAGTAATCTCCCGTGCCGCCTTCGAATGCCGGTCCGATCAAGTCAAACTGAACGTCGAAGTTGAGCGTATAGTCTTTGCCGTCTACGAGACCTGCTTTTTTGATAGCGTATTCAAGAGCCATTGCAGGCACGCCGCCTTTTCTACCGCCGATGACGTTTTTGCCGGCAATATCCGTCCAAGAAAAGTTTGCGTCGGGTTGTCTTGCCATAAGGAAAGATCCGTCCTTTTTCGTGAGTTGGGCAAATATAACGGGGTAGTCAGATCTGCCTTCGTTGGCAATATATATCGCCGCTTCTGGACCCATAAGACCAATGTCGGACTGTCCCGCAATAAGGGAAGTCATGCATTTGTCTGCGCCGCCGCCGTTGGAAAGTTTGATTTCCAGCCCTTCCTCTTGGAAATATCCGCCGTCTATCGCCACGTAAAGCGGAGCGTAGAATACGGAATGAGTTACTTCAATAAGTTTGATAGTGTTGCCATCGTCTTGATTGCAACCTGCCATACATCCCAGGCACATCGTCAATATGACTGCCAAGGTAAGTATAATGCAAATAGTTTTTTTCATTTTTACCTCCTAAAGATTGACACTACATATTATGTTGGGGTTGATTGTATAGTGACAATCTCGGCGACTATAAGCGTCGCAATACTTCGTCAAACTCCGCTTTGCCTAAGTCACGTACGGCAAGTACGCTCCTGTC
>CAMWVR010000082.1 GCA_947177795.1 uncultured Clostridia bacterium
CAATAATATATGATATTTGTAATGTTTTATATTTGTATTTTTTTCTTAACAATGGAAAATTAGATAAAGATTTAAGAAAAAGTTTTTGCCATTTGCGTCATATATGTCAAAAATATGGCAAATATTATAGTAAGAATGAGATTTTGAAGTCCTGTTTTTGCTTTTTCAAAAGTATTATTAAAATTTTTTGCAAAAAGCATAAAAAACTTTGTTTGTAGAGTTGACAAAACTAAGAAGCTAATATATAATAAATAAGCAATAAGTTCCACATCAGGATTTATATTACCTCATTGTGGACCCCAGTATTAATACCAGTGCCTGCACTGGTATATTTTATTTTAACATTAAATCAGACAGAAAACACCTTGCTTTTGCTCTACATTTTTGTTAAGATAAAAATATGAAGATAGATTACGATATAATAATTGTCGGCGCAGGACCTACGGGCGCGACTTGCGCAAAGATTTTGGCGGAGAAAGGGTATTGTGTTTTAGTCGTCGAGAAATGCAAATTGCCAAGATATAAGTCTTGCTCTGGTATGATAATAGCCAAGACGGCAGGGCTTGTCAAAGAGTATTTTGGGGTTGAGATTCCCGATAGCGTGAAATGTACGCCGTATGACAATTACGGAATGGTTTTCGTCAACGACGAGGGCAAGGAATACAAGTTTGAGCAGTGCGGCTTCAACGTGTGGCGAAGCGAGTTTGATTATTTTCTTTTGAGCGAGGCAAAGGAGTGCGGAGCAGAAGTAATCGACGGCGTAAGCGTGATCGGCTGCAAAAACTTTGACGGTTACGTTGAAGTCACTCTTTCGGATAAAGATATAGGCGACAAGAGAGCAAAGTATCTCATAGATTGCGAAGGCGCAATGGGCGTAATCAAACGCAGTTTGCTCAACTGCAAAAAAGATTACGTCGTCACTTATCAGGCTTTTTATGACGGCAAAATCAATCTAGATCCGCCTTATTTCTATGCATATCTTCAACCTGCATTTTCTGAGTACGACGCTTGGTTTAACGTCAAGGACGGTATGCCGGTATTGGGAGTAGCCGTAGAGGATATAAGCAAAATAAAACAATACAACGATAATTTTATAAGATATATGCAAGACAATCACGGCTTGGAGATTGACAAAAAGGTCAAGGAAGAGAAGTGGATTATGCCGCGCATACGTCCCGATTTCAATATTGATTACGGAGTCGGAAGAGTTTTGTTTGCCGGCGAGGTCGCAGGATTTCTCAATCCAATGGGCGAGGGGATATCTTGCGGTATGGAGAGTGGGTATTGCGTCGCAAAGGCTATTGCAGAACATTTTAAAGACCCCAAAACCGTGTTGACGGAGTATCAACAAAATTCACGAGAAGTAAAGTCCTATATGCAAAGACAGTGGAATTTAGTATCTTTGATGTCAAGTAAGTTTAAGGATATGCGAGTAAAAGACAGATAGTTGTTCTTGTGTCTCTTACGATTTGTTTGTTTAGAAATGCCTGAAATAGTGTCAATGTAATTGTGTTTTGTCATTTGGAGCACAGTCGAGAAATCTATGCGGACAAAAGGCCGACCTTGCGGTCGACCTTCTGCATTAGGGGTTGTATGTATTAGAAAAAGGCTAATTTAGTAATTGTCATATTCTCCAAAGTCTTGATTTTCGCCGTAGTCGCTTTCGTCAGACTTTTTCAATTTGACAGGTTGATTTACGACGAAGTCTTGATAATATTGTAGTTCCATACGTCTTATGTCTTTGTATTTGACAAAGAATCTTATCATAAGGATGATTCCTGCAAAGATTGAGCCGGCAAACAATATTACTGATATAGTGGAAATTACGTTGTTTGCGCTGTCAAACATAAGAAAGCAAAATGCAAACATCATAGCGGTTACGACTGAAGCCGCAACGAGCATACGTATATTTAGTGCCCTGAGACTGTCACCGTCAAAGTTATTTTCTTCGACGGATACTCCGTTCATAAAGCCTTCGATATAGTGCTTTGCTTTTTTCATAGACGAACAATTCAACTTGTAAGTCTTGCCGTTGATGACAATGTTCAAATTTCCCCAGTGCGAGCAAGATGCGTAACGCATTGAGGCGGCTGCCAAGCCCGCATAGTTTTGCAATACGAAGGGCATCCAGCCATACTCGTCGATTTCGTTCGCCGAAACTTTGAGATAATAACATTCATCTTCTTTTATATACATATCATTGCCAATGAAATATATATTTGGTTGTCTTAACATTATCATTCTTACTATCGTTATTATAGCCGCTATGACAATGAGTACGATAGAGAATATCAGAAGACTCCAGTTGTCACAGACTCCCTTATCAATATATTGATTGGCAATATTGTTGGCAGCAATCAGCAATACTGCTACTCCACCTATCGCAAGTTCTAAAGTAAGCGTATATAATCTGCCGAAAGCGCCTTTAATTGCAACGACGTTGCTACTTTTATCGTTGTATATTGCCAAGTCTTCTTTTCTCACTCTATCCATAATTTTGTCCTCCTTATTTTATTGGTATCGCCGTCGGCTACCTTGTATATTTATTATATCAATATGCGAATTGACGTTCAAGATTGTTTTAGATTAGGTTTTACGCAATTGTTGTAGATTTTACACGAATTTGAATTGCAATAAAAAACAGCGGAGGAATAATCCGCTGTCTAAATTGTCGCCTCGACCATAGTGGAGAGGTCTCTATCCGTATTTTTGCCGTCCTTTTGAGGGGGTGTACTCAATCTATCTAGATTTCTTCACGCCGTTACGCTTAGGTCGAAATGACATCAACCACGTCATTTCGAGCGTAGCCGAGAAATCTTTGCAGTTTATTTACATATTCTTTTTTAGTTTTGCTTCGTGCTTTAGTCTCAAGTCTTTGGAGAGTATCGTCTTGCGCAGTCTTATGCTCTTTGGCGTCACTTCGACGAGTTCGTCGTCGGCAATAAATTCAAGGCACTGCTCAAGCGACATAATCGTCGGGGTAATGAGTTTAAGAGCCTCTTCGCTTCCGCTTGCGCGGTTGTTGGTGAGTTGTTTTTTCTTGCATACGTTGACGACCATATCTTCTTCGCGGGAGTTGATGCCCACGATCATTCCTTCATATACGTTGACGCCTGCGCCGATGAAAAGATTGCCTCTCTCTTGCGCGTTGAAAAGTCCGTAAGACGTCGTCACGCCGTCTTCCCAAGCAACGAGCGAGCCTCTGTTACGCTCTTGCACTTCGCCCTTATACGGCTCGTAGCCTTTCAGCACGTGGTGCATTACGCCAAAGCCTCTTGTGTCTGTGAGCATTTCGCTGCGGTATCCTATAAGACAGCGAGAGGGGATATCGAACTCAAGCTTGGTTCCGCCTCTGTCGTCGGGAGTCATATTCTTGAGATCGCCCTTTCTTGCGCCGATCTTGTTCATCACTGCGCCCACGTATTCTTCAGGTACGTCTACGACGAGTTCTTCCATAGGTTCGCATAGTACGCCGTCAATATTCTTATATATTACCTTGGGGCGAGATACGGCAAATTCATATCCCTCTCTTCGCATCGTTTCGATGAGTATTGACAAATGCAATTCGCCTCTGCCGAAGACCTTAAAGCTGTCTGCGGAATCTGTCTCTTCCACGCGCATTGACACGTTGGTTTCCACTTCTTTAAAAAGTCTTGCGCGCAAGTGTCTTGAAGTGACGTACTTTCCTTCCTTGCCTGCAAATGGGGAGTTGTTGACCATAAAGAGCATCGAGAGCGTCGGCTCGTCGATCTTGACGAATGGCAGCGCCTCGATTTTGTTGAGGTCGCAAATCGTCTCGCCGATATTGAGGTTGTCCACGCCGCTGATTGCGACTATGTCTCCCACGCTGCCACTTTCACACTCGACTCTTCTCAAGCCCTCAAATTGATAAAGCTTGGATATCTTTGCTTGATGATGTGTGCCGTCGGTGTGGCAAATGATTGCTTGCTGACCGCTCTTTATAGTACCTCTTGCAATTCTGCCGATACCAATTCTGCCCACGTATTCGTCATAGTCTATGTTACATATTATAGTCTGCAATCCGTCTTCCGTATCGCCTTCGGGGCAGGGGATTTGTTCGATAATAGTGTCGAGAAGCGGGGTCATATCTTTGCCCACTTCGCCAACTTTGAGCGATGCCCAACCTTGTTTTGCGCTTGCCATGACAGTGACGAAGTCAAGCTGATCGTCGTTGGCGCCGAGTTCTATAAACAAATCTATAAGTTGGTCGATGACTTGATTGGGATCTCCGCCTCTGTCGACTTTGTTGATGACGACGACGGCTTTTTTGTTGAGTCCGAGAGCCTTTTTGAGCACGTATCTCGTCTGCGGCATACAGCCCTCGACCGCGTCGACAAGCAAGAGTACGCCGTCGACCATTGACAGAATACGTTCAACTTCGCCGCCAAAGTCTGCGTGTCCCGGAGTGTCGATAATGTTGATCTTTACGCCTTTATAGTGTACGGCAGTGTTTTTGGCAAGTATAGTGATACCGCGTTCTCTTTCTATATCTCCGTTGTCCATGACTCTGTCCACGACCGCCTCGTTGGTGCGAAAGACTCCGTTTTGACGGAGAAGTTGGTCGACCATAGTCGTTTTGCCGTGGTCTACGTGCGCAATGATTGCAATGTTTCTCAAATCTTGTCTTTTCATATTATATACCTTAAAATTTATTTCTTGATTTTTGTGTCATTTCTGTTATTCATTGTCACCTCGACCGTAGCGGAGAGGTCTATATCCGATTAATACACTGTTGAGATTTCTCCATTACGCTACGCTCCAGTCGAAATGACATCACATTATATTCTGACGCTAGCACGAGACATACCTGCGCCGTCGCTATGCTCTTTACGACTTCACTACGTTTTACTCAGAATGACAAATATTTTACCTTAATTCCACTATCTTTGCCAATACCTTGCCGTTTACGACGCTCATATAGCAATACGTCTTTGAGTAGGTCAGCGAGCCGGGATTGATTATCTTGAGATTGCCGTATTCTGTCATCTGCGGTCTATGCACGTGTCCGTGAAGACAGCAGTCTACGCCAAGTTCTAATCCTCTCATCTGCAAAGTCAGATCCGATGAATTGACTTTATAATTATGTCCGTGCGTGAGAAAAAACTTAACGCCCTCGACTTCCACGATTTCTTCCGACCCATTCGTCATTCCGTCCCAATTGCCGTAGACAGATTTAACTTTGCCGGGGTAGGCGGCTTTGAGTTTTTCTATTTCTTTTGCGCCGTCGCCCAAGTGAAATATAAAGTCGGCGTTGTCAAATGCTTCCCACAAAATTTCATTGTCGGGCAGTCTTCCGTGCGTATCGGAAATAACTATAATATTTTTCATATTTATAAAGGTACTCTTTTTGAAGAACATTGTCAAATAAATGCTTTGATAATTATATATTTATACAAAGATTTATGCAAAGTCTACCGCAAATAATTTTCTTATTTAAGACAAAATTTATAAAAAATCCTTAAATTCCAAAAAAAGTATACTTTT
>CAMWVR010000083.1 GCA_947177795.1 uncultured Clostridia bacterium
TTTGCTATTTCCTAAATTTAAGCATGCAATAAAAAAATTTATTTTTTTTATTGTGTATTTCTATTATAACAAAGAAAATTTAGATATGCAACTTAAATTTTTATCCTAAAATAGGTTGAAGCCTAGGTTTATTGCCTATTCTGGGATATTTTTTTGGACAATCGCCTATTTTTTGGATTATCAAAACATATCTTTTCTCTTCATCAGTTAAGTCGTATTGTTTTACGTCTTGTATTTTGCCTTTGACAATATCGAGAATTTTTGAACATTGTTCCAATTCTTCTTGATAATTTATACCTTTATACGCCAACAAAATACCGCCTTTTTTAATCAACGGCAAAGTGTATTCCACAAGAGTAGGCATACTTGCTACGGCTCTTGCCACGCATGCGTCAAAAGATTGAAAATTGTTTTTTGCAAAGTCCTCTACTCTTGAATGTATTGCAGTAACATTTTGCAAACCGAGAATTTCTATGATATAATTTATAAAAGACACCTTTTTGTTTACGCTGTCCACGAGCGTAAATTTTTTGTCGGGATTGAGTATTGCCAGCGGTATGCTCGGAAAGCCTGCTCCGCAGCCTATGTCGCAAATGCTCTCGCTTTTGCCAAGTAAATCGTTAGGCAAAATGCTGTCGATAAAGTGTTTTATCTGCACTTCTTTAGGCTGTGTAATCGCAGTCAAATTGAATTTAGAGTTCCACTCTATCAATTTATCGTAATAAAGTGAAAATTTAGTCAAGTAAAGTAAAACTTTATCGTGATAAAGTGATTTTTCATCATTTTCGCAGATATTTTTATTACTCATATTTATTAAATAATCTTTGAGTATATCCAATTGCATTTTCACTTACCTACCTTTGAAAGGTATACCAAAAGCACCGTTATATCCGCAGGTGATACTCCGCTTATTCTCGAAGCTTGCCCTAAATTAAGAGGTTTGATTTTGTCAAGCTTTTGCCTTGCCTCAATTCTTAAGCCTTTAATTTGAGAATAATCGATGTCTTGCGGAAGAGTTTTGTTCTCAAGTTTGTTTATATCGGCTATTATCGATTGCTGTTTGTTAAGATAACCTTCGTATTTTACAGACGTCGCCACTTCTTCAAAACATCTCTTGTCAAGGTCTTTTAGTTCCTCAAAATTTTGCATTAGCATATCGTAAGATATTGCCGCTCTCTTGAGCATATCTTTGTAAGAAAGAGCGTTGTTTGGCACGGGTTCGCCTATATTTTCAAAGAAATCTTTATATTCTTTTGGCGGCAAAGTCTTGTCAAGAATATGCGATATATCCTCTATCGTCTGCATTTTTTGAGTATATTCTTGCCATCTTTCGTCGTCTACTAAGCCCACTTCTCTGCCTATCGGAGTAAGTCTTCTGTCTGCGTTTTCTTGACGCAACAACAGTCTGTGTTCTGCTCTTGCCGTCATCATTCTATACGGTTCGTTTGTTCCTTTTGTTACAAGATCGTCTATAAGCACGCCTATATACGACGAGTCTCTTGTCAACACAAGCGGCTGTTTTTCTTTTAGATACAACGATGCGTTTATACCTGCAATAAGACCTTGCGCCGCCGCCTCCTCATATCCGCTGCTACCGTTGAGTTGTCCTGCAAGGAACAAACCTTTGATATGCTTTACCATAAGATACGGCGTGAGACAAAGCGAATCTATGCAGTCGTATTCTATAGCGTAAGCAAAGCGCATTATCTTGACTTTTTCCAATCCGATTACCGACTTATACATCTCAAGTTGGACGTCGAAAGGCATTGAAGAACTCATGCCCTGCACGTACATTTCATTAGTCAGCGAACTTTCAGGCTCAATAAATATCTGATGGCGCTCTTTGTCGGCAAATCTCATTACCTTGTCTTCAATAGATGGGCAATATCTCGGTCCTATGCTGTGAATAGAGCCGTTATAAAGCGGAGACCTATCTATATTCGCCATAATAATATCTTTTGTTTTTTGCGTAGTATAAGTGAGATAACATACCTCTTTATTGGGTATATATCCTTTTGTCATAAAAGAAAACGGATAAATATTATCGTCGCCGTTTTGAACTTGCATAACGTCAAAATTTATAGTATTTTTATCTACTCTGGCGGGAGTGCCCGTCTTAAATCTGCGAGTAGGTATGTCAAGACTTATAAGGCTGTCGGTGAGTTTTGTAGCTCTTGAAAAACCGTTGGGACCCGTCTTTGTCACGTTGTCGCCGATTATAATATGAGCGTTGAGGTATACGCCTGTGGCAACTACTATGCTGTCGGCGTAGAAAGTCTGTCCCAAAGTCGAGGTAATGCCGTATACGGCGCCGTTTTTTGTTAGTATTTCGGCAACTTCACCTTGCAATATATCAAGGTTAGGCGTAGTCTCCATTATATTCTTCATATAGTGGTGATAAAGCGTCTTATCGGCTTGTCCTCTGAGAGACTGTACTGCCGCGCCCTTACCCATATTAAGCATACGAATCTGAAGCAAATTATTGTCGGCGGAAAGTCCCATTTGACCGCCGAGAGCGTCTATTTCTCTTACGAGATGACCCTTTGCCGTACCGCCGATAGCAGGATTACACGCCATAAAAGCTATTGCATCAAGAGAGAGAGTTACTGCCAAAGTCTTATGCCCAAGACGCGCCAAAGCAAGACACGCTTCAACTCCCGCATGTCCGCAACCTATGACTATTGCGTCGTAATTCTTTTGGTAACTGTCCGGCATATTGCTTTTCCCTTTTAACAAATATTCTTTAATGTCGATGTCATTTTGAATTTTAATTATTATACCATAATAATTATTGCGTTTGCAAATAATAAGTGGTTGTGATATAATTTAATTATGAAAACTATAGCCACTGTATCAACTCCCGTAGGGCGCGGAGCAATAGCAATAGTAAGAATGAGCGGAGACAAGGCTTTGGAGATAGCCTCGTCGATTTTCACTTGTAAAAAACTTGCAAGTTTTAAAGACGCTCAGCCTAATTATATGTATTACGGCAGCATAGACTTAGGTGCTTTTAAGGACAATATACTGGCGGTATATTTCAAAGCGCCGCATTCTTATACCGGCGAAGATATTGTGGAATTTCAATGTCACGGCGGCGTGAGACTTATTGACGAAGTGCTTAAATCGTGTCTTAAAAACGGATGCGAGATAGCCGATAAGGGAGAATTCACAAAGCGAGCTTTTCTCAACGGCAAGATTGCTTTGAGCGATGCAGAAGGCATAATAGATATGATAAACAGCGAAAGCGTGGCGTCATTAAATGCAAGTTATAGATTATCCACCGGTGATATAGCCGAACAAATCAACAAATTGCAAACTACTCTTCTCGATTGCGTATCTGAGTTGGAAGCAAGTCTCGATTATCCCGAAGAAATGGAAGAAGAAGCAAAGTCCAACGCCGATAAGACGACGGATTATCTTATTGACGAATTGGAAAAACTCAATTCCACGGCAAAGGTGGGCGGATATATCCGTCAAGGTATCAACGTGGCAATCGTAGGTCAAGCCAACGTGGGTAAGTCTTCTCTTCTCAACGCTTTCGTCGGCAAGAACAGGGCTATTGTGACAAATATTGCAGGCACTACGAGAGACAGCCTTGAGGAATACGTCGAAGTCGACGGAGTTATGCTCAAACTCATTGATACCGCAGGTATTAGAGATACGAGCGATATAGTCGAGGCAATGGGCGTAGAACGAAGTATACAGGCGGCAAAAGGCAGTGATATAGTCTTGTTTGTCACAGAGGCGGGACGTCAACTAAATCAATACGAAAATAATCTTATCAATAGCTTTGACGGCAACAACAAAGTCCTCTTGGTAATAAACAAGTGCGATACTGCAAAAGATAATCGCAAAGGTATAAAAATAAGCGCAAAAAACAACGTAGGTATTGAAGAACTTAAAAGAGAAATTGTAAATACTTTCATTGATTCTAGCGTAGATACTAACGGCAATATAATCACCAACGAACGGCATGCGCAAGCCATCAGACAGGCTATATCAAGTCTTAAAAACGCAAAGGCAAGTTACGCTACTCTGCCCACGGAATGCTCTCTTATCGATTTGAGAGACGCTTATTTTGCGCTTGGCGCAATTACCGGCAATACCGCAAGCGAGGATATTATTGATACTATTTTTAGCAAATTCTGTTTGGGTAAGTAATAAGTAAGTTAAGTACACTTGGGTGACCGAGCGCGTATAGCGCCGCTCTTTTAGTCCTAACGTCGGGACTCAAGAAGTCGACGTGTACGGCAAGTACACTTGACGACTTCATCTCGCCCTAGCACGGACAAAAAAGTCCTGTTCGGACAATTTCGCAAAGCGAAATGAACAGCACTCTCCACGCTCGTATGTGACTTATGATTTTATAATTGGACAATCTAAAGTCATTTCGACCGAAACGAAGTGCAGTGGAGAAATCTCAACGATATAAAATGATTAGACCTCTCCACTACGGTCGAGGTGACATAGAAAAGACTCTTCGACTACGCTCAGAGTGACGCGTTCAAGGTGCAACTTTCGCTTTAAACGAGTCATTCTGAGCGAAACGAAGTCGTAAGGAGCGCAGCGACGGCATAGCGAGCAAGCAGGTGCGTCTCGTGCGAG
>CAMWVR010000084.1 GCA_947177795.1 uncultured Clostridia bacterium
CGTACGAAAATTCCAAAAAAAGTATACTTTTACTGACCCAAAGATATTGCAAAATTAACGTTCGTGAAGTATAATGTAATCGTAAAAATATGCCTTTTCGCAGGCAGTCAGTAAAAGTATACTTTTTTTGGAATGGGGTAAAATAAGCATTAAATTAGTAAATTATTTGAATAAAATAAGCCAACCGAATTATTTTCGGTTGGCTTTAGATTTCTCGACTTCACTTCGTTTCGCTCGAAATGACAGATTGTTTTGTCACCTCGACCGTAGTGGAGAGGTCTCTAACCGATTATATAATGGCATTTATTGCCAGACAAATCTTCAAAGTTCGCTTAGCAGTTCTTTCCAGCTCCCCTCTCGTAATGCCGTCATTCTTATTCAACGTGGCAAGGAGCGTGCCGTCACTTTTATACTTGCCCGAAGTCCTGCTGTGATTGCCGGGCATAAATACGTCGACGCCTGCTCTAACACGGTATGCGTGAGTTTTGATATTCGGGAATTCGGGGCTCTTGCTCTTGCGCATCCACCAATCTGTTATTACAAGTCCGTCATATCCCCACTCGTCTCTCAATACTGTGGTCGCAAAGTCATAGTTATAATGCGACCAAACGCCGTTAATCTTGTTATAGCTCGTCATGATATTGAGAGGTTTGCTCTCTTTGACGCATATCTCAAAGCCCTTGAGATATATTTCTCTCAACGCTCTTTGGGAGAGGCGACTGTCGTTGTAATTTCGATTTGTCTCTTGATTGTTGCAAGCAAAATGCTTGGGACAAGCGGCTTTGCCGTTTTTTTGCACGCCGTCGACAAATGCGCAAGCCATTTTGCCCGACAAAAGCGGGTCTTCGGAAAAATATTCGAAGTTGCGACCGCATAGCGGATTGCGATGAATATTCATACCTGCGCCCAAAAGCACGTCCGACCCATAATGCGCCATTTCCTCGCCGATCTTCTCATACAGCCGCATTATGAGATTCGTATCCCAAGTGGAAGCAAGCGCAGTTCCGCAAGGAAGTAACGCAGTGTATTTGCCTATTCTGATACCCGACGGACCGTCTGTCGTGATTACCGCAGGAATTTTTTTCTCCGCCAGCGAGGGGATTATGCCGCCGTACGCCCCCGCATTGCCTACCACGCCTTGTTGAGCATTCATCCCGCCTGCGCCTCTCGTCAGCGCCTCGAGTTCTCTATCCGTCAGTTGCGAGACGAACGTATCCATATCCGTTCTGCCCTCTTTCAAATCCTCAAAAGTATAGCCTTGATCTCCCTTGAATCCTACTGCTTTGGGCAAACCGTCCAAGATACGAGCCTTCATATCGACTTTGCCTAGAGGCACTATTTCTTTATCAAGCATGACCCTGCCGTCTTTTTCGACAGCCTTGAGTCTGTCAAATTGGTCTTGAACTTTGCATATCTCTTTCAAGCAATGTAATACCTTGTCTTGTTCAAGTCGGATCGCTCCCGCCAAAAGCTCCGCTCTGACGCTATTGCCTGCAAAAAATTCATAATTACCGCTCTCAAGCACGTAGCAATTGGCATTGCCCGTAGCCCCCGTGTCATCGAAGCTTGCAAAATCGTATTCGTCGCATACGATTTCCAAGACTTGACTTTGGTTTGGTTGCAATTCGTCCGTCTTCTTAAATCCGACGAGTACTCTTGACGGTTTGCCAAGCTTACCTTGCGGACAAGACACGTATAACTGCGCAACTTCCCTGCCTGCAACTTCGCCGACGTTTTTAACCTCAAGCGCGCACTTTACTTTGCCGCTATCTGCGATAAAATTCTTAAGTGAAATCTCAAATTGGGTATACGACAAACCATAGCCGAATGGATAAAGAACCTTGTCTTTTGCAAACGTCTCAAAATAGCGATAGCCTACGAATATATCTTCTCTATATTCATTGAATTCCCTGTTGCCAAAACAACTCGACGACGAATAGTCCTCGTATCGTCTTGCTATCGTGTCGGGCAGTTTTCCGCTAGGGTTGACGTCTCCGACAAGAATATCGGCAATTGAATGCCCGCTCTCCATTCCGCCTTGCCAAACAAAAAGTATCGCCGACAACTTATCCCTGTATTCTTCCGTCCAAGCCATGTCCATTAAATTGCCGCAGTCCATTAACACGACGACTTTTTTAAAGGCGCAAGTGACCAAGTCAAGCATATTCTTCTCTTCGTCCGTGAGATAGTAACTTCCCTTTTCCAAAGTATTTTCCCTATCTTCGCCTGCCGCTCTGCCGATCACGATTATTGCCGTGTCGCTTTGCTTTGCGCTTTCCTCAACTATAGTTTTATCCAACGGCATCTCGGGATAATTCATCGGCCAATGCCCCCACCAACCGTCAAAGGGCAAATTCTCTTTGCAAGAACACCAATGAGTATACCTGTCCGCAAGCGACTTGTCGAGAGATATTTTACCTTGCTTTTCCACCTCTTGCATCGCCTGCAAAAGATTAACCTTATAAGGCGGCTTTACGTCTCCTCCGCTGCCGTATCCTACGTAAAAATAATCTATCTGACATCTGCCGAATATCGCAACTTTCTCGCCTTTATTGAGCGGCAATGCTCCGTCATTTTTGAGAAGTACGCTTCCGTCTGCGCCCGCTTGCCTTATCAAGCCAGGCAATCCCGCCGTCACGTATCTTTCGCCCACAGGCACGTTACTCTCTTGACTGAGCGACGTACCGCTGAATTTATCGAATAACTTTTGCGCTTTTGAAATAAGCTTGTCTAAAAAACTTGCCATACTTTGCCCCTAATATAAATTGTATATATATTATATATTAAATCTTCAATATTTTCAATGCCCCTCAAGCATTTTATTCAAACAGTTGACAACTCCTTCTCAAGCGTGTATAATAACAATACTTGCCACGCAAGCAAACAAATCAATATGGGCAATTAACTCAGAGGGAGAGTGTCTTCTTGACGTGGAGAAAGTCATAGGTTCGAATCCTATATTGCCCACCAATCAAAATACTAATACAATTGTTTTGTTTAATCAAAGGCGTTATATGGAACATTTATTTGACGATATTTTAGAAAAAAACGAGCAAATCATAAAAATTATCAAACCGTCTAAAAGTAGATACGTAAAAGCTTTGTTTGCGCCTTTTATTATTCCTATATTTTGGCCGCACCTGATTTTAATTTTGGTCTTAACGTTGTTTACACTTCCGTTTTTCTATATGCACGGCTATAAAAATTTATATTATGCATATACTAATAAGCGTTTGATCGTGCGGAAAGGAATAATAGGCGTTGACTACCATTCGCTTGACTTTAAGAATATTACCGCATCTTCCGTTGACGTCGGTCTGTTTGACAAAAGCAAAAACGCAACGACCGGCACTATATTTTTTAAAAGTTCTTCTAGTTCCATAAAGTTTCAATACGTTGAAAATCCCTATGACTTGTTGAGAGAGATTAGAGAGCATATAGATTCGATAAACGAAAATACAAATAGCGAAAACAACCAAACTTCTTCCGAATTAAAATTTTAAACCGCTAATCTAGCGGTTTTTTATTGCAATTGAAAAGTGAATAAACCAACAACAGCATTATTAATAAAATTCGTTTTAGGCTACCACTGCTCCACCATACAAAGCCTTAAACGATATCGTTTAAGGCTTTTTGGATTGACTATGATTAGGTCTCTACTTTTTCCGACATAAAACTCTATAATAAACTTCCGATTTACGTTGTTCATTTATTAAAAGTAAATATTTTACCAATTTAAATCACTCAAACCATGATTATTTATTGAAAATAAATATAGTTAATGATATTATAATAAGGAGGTTTTTATGAATAAAAATAATAGTATTTATGATAATATTGAGAAAGAGGTAAAAAAATATAAACATTTTGGAATGGGTAATCGCATAGATGGTATATTAATGTTTGCTTTTTACTTTTTGATACTTGCATCTGCCATTTTAATAATATTGTATTCTGAAATTGGTTGGCCCGTATTAGGAGCAGTTTTCTTTTGTATGTCATTATATACCATTTTTGCTCCTAGCCTGCTTGTTATTAAGTATTTTAAAAATGAAAATAATCGCAAAATAATTCAAAGCATCATTGAAGAAAAAGCAAAAACTGAGAGAAAAGCGAAAAAAATACTTAAAGAATTAGACTTCTCTAAACCTATTAAATGGGATTATGCATTTGAAACTTCTAAGATTGATTATCTAAAAAGATTAATATTAAAAACATATCCTTCTATATTAGAAATTATTAAAAAATATGGGATAACTAATAATGATTTATTAAAAGAGGCTATCGAGCATTACCGTACAAAAATTGCAACTACTAAAGAATTCAATTTCTCGCTAATTCCGATCTTATCTCTTATTCTACCGCTTGTATCAACATTTTTTAAAGATAACGCTATGGCTGTAATAATTACAATAACTTTAAC
>CAMWVR010000085.1 GCA_947177795.1 uncultured Clostridia bacterium
GCCACCACTGTTTGAGTATTTCTCCAACCTTACCAAAGTCGACAGTACCGCCGCCGTTTTGATCTCCGCTACTCGGTACGTTTCCGCTAGGATTATTGTCGTCGGGATTTGAATCATCCTCGTCTTCTTGCGGATAATGAGTATTATTCGGATCATTGGGATCCTGCAAGTTTGGCATATCTTCCGCTCTCAACTCAAACTCTTCCCATGCCGTCTCGTAAGTGCCGTCTGTAAACGAATAGTTGTTGCGCATTTCCTCTTTAATGACAGCCTTGATTTGGTACTTGTTACCTGCGCTCAATTGACTGTATTCTACAGGATTGCCTTGAGCGTCGACTATCTCGTACCTTA
Source organism: uncultured Clostridia bacterium (assembly GCA_947177795.1). Lineage (GTDB taxonomy): Bacteria > Bacillota > Clostridia > Christensenellales > UBA3700 > RACS-045. Next base: position 352 of record CAMWVR010000085.1, read on the forward strand.
TTCCGTCTATCTGTCCGTACTTGAGGTTGAGTACGTACGGCTTTGCGTCTTTGTTCCATTCTTTCTTTATAGTAGCGGCTATTATCTCAAACGCGTATTGCGTAGTTCCGCTCAATACCACGCTGTTTTTGTTCGAAGTGATTACAACCAAGTAATTACCTCTTTCCGTCGGAGCTCCTTCCAATTTGTGAGCCTCGTCTGCTATATCTCCGCTGTAATACGTCAACGTCAAGTCCTTCAGCGTCGCTCCGCTGCTTATATTGAGTTTTACATTCCTCGGCTTGCCGTTGTACTCTATCTTATTGCTTACTAGACTGACTGTGACCGACGACGCTCCGCCGCCTACCGAGAAGAAGGGAGAATACAATCCTTCTTCCGTCACTCCGACTGGGAAGGTATAGTTATCTGCGTCTGTAAGTCTTGGATATGCCTTATACCACTTACGGGTAGTGACCGAATACTCTATGTCTTCCAATTCTATCGGCGTTGCGCCTGCCAAGATATTGCCGTTGCTGTCTGTCTCGTAGTAAACGTACTCTACTAAGTCCTCTGCCAATGGGTCACTAAGTTTGGGTATACCAAAGATATTGCCGTCGTTATCCGTGTAATCCTCAGTCGCCCACTCTAACGCTATCTCTGCCTTGACCACTTCCCATTGCTTCGTCCATTCAAAGTCTCCGCTTCCGTTGAAGATATAATTGGTACCCTTTCCGCCTTGCGCAGGCTTCTCATAGTTAGCCAAATAATCGTCTGCCAATTCAAACGTAACCGTAGCAGTTGAGTTATCTCCCACCTTTATTCCGTCATTGTTGTTATACTTCGCCGTCAAGCCTTCAGGTACGTTCTCCAACACTGCATGCACGGTGTCTCCCGTATACTGCAACTTGCCGTCGCTTACCCACTTGACGTTAGAAAGATCGAACTTGGCTTTGCTTATAGTCCAAGTGAGAGTATATATCACAGGCGTAGTAGTTCCTTTCTTAAGCATTGCCACTTGCGTGGTATAAGTCCCTGCGTCTGTTGCAACTGCGTTCTTATATCCTGCCGTAAAGCCGTCCATATTATATGACGTATCTACCGTGTAATCATTCGCCATTGCGGTTACGCTGACTTCATTGCCATCGTATTCTATTGGCATGAAATACTCGTCCGTAGTATCTGAAGTAGACTGATTGTATATCGCCGCCTCATTGCCGTCTCTCGTAAACGTCCATCTAATACTATTTTCTACTCCGGCGGAATTGACGACCAACGTGACGGGTTTGTTCTTCAAATCTATTTCATAGTTTGCGTTGGAATTACCGCTACCAGAAGGTACAATCTTGAGCGTCCACTCCATTCCCGCGCCAAGTCCTTGCGTCTCTAAATCTATATTAAACGGAAACGCCGTATCCTTGTCTATTTGCAGATTACTATACACTGTTCGCGGCATCACGCTCGTACCGCTGATTTCTGCCAAGATATCCAAATTGATTACGTCATTTACGCAGACTTTCTGCATACTGTCTATTCTGACCGTTGCTTTATCTCCCTTCGTAACTTCTATTCTCGAGCTACCGCCGGAATCTATGCTCAACGACATTGACGCCTTTTTAACCTCAAATTCAAGTCGCTTTTCATCTGTGTCTCTAGTCGACCACATTACCGTGCCGTCGGTCTTGCGTATGTTGAGATTAAGCCAATACTCCCCTGCGTCAGTGACTTTGATCTCTCCGTCCTCATACTTAACCTTATCTTTAAACTCGTCCGGGACTGTTATTTCTATCTCTCCCATATCCGATGTGTTGACAAATTGTATATAATACTGTAACTCCGTGCCGTCGTAAACTTGCGTACTATCTCCAATTATGGTGGGCTTACCTAGATACTGCACGTTGTACGTCCTTGACAAGACGTAGTTATTACTTACGGAAGTGTCTATCTCCACCGTCGCTACGTATATATCCGTAGACGTCGGAGGAACAAAGGCATCATATCCATTTGCCGTATATCTAATCTTAAGTATACTGTTTGCCAAAGCGCTATCTCTTGAGCATAAGTTGGTAGGCGTTGCAGTTGGCGGCGTTGCGTTAGGATCAAAGTTGACGTTCAATGATTTCTTGTTGATGGTCAAATCTATCTCCTGCTCTAGTGTCAATTTTACACCTGTCCAAACATAATCTTCATTTTGGATAGTAAGACGCACTTTATACTCGCCTTGCTCTATTGGCTTAGGAGTAGAAATCGTTCCGCCGCTTGAAGTAAAGTACTCTACCTTTACGTTGGCTTTGTCTGCGGCAAACAACGTGGCGTCATACCAACTGCTTGCGCCGTCTGCATTAAAGTAATCTTGTTCTTCGCCGTTGTATATGCTTGATAATTGTGTAGCATTTTCCAAAACAGTTGCAGTATATCCTTCTGCTTTTGCTAAATTAAGATGGAATGCCGGACATAATGCACGGTAATCGTCAGTAAGAGTAGCCCCTCCCATACTAGTACCATTTGCAGTTAATACATAGGAAGAAAGGCGATTCGCATAGCTCGCCGAACGTAACCAAATAGTCTTATCTGCATCTCGCAATAAATTACTTGCTTTCCATATTCCTTCCTCTCCATTTATGCCAACCTCAGCCACACTCGGTAACCATAATTTATCATTCGCCCAATTTTTATAACCCGTCTTAGATAAATACGAACCTGTACTGCTGTTTCCTCCAGAGTCAAGAGCATCATTGTTATTATTATATTTATACAGTTGATTTGGAGATGACGTTAAAGCGCTTTGCGAATGTTGCCATGACATATTATCTGGCACTTCTATAAATTGCGTTAGACTTCCCTTAACGCTTGACATCGTGTAAATTGCCCACTCATTGCTTTCCTTTTGCTTGACTGTCGTAAGTGAAGATGCATTATAAGTTTCCGCATAACTTCCACCATTATTAAGAGTGACCGCTCTTATTTCGCTAGTACCGTACATATTATTGGGATAAGTACCATCTTCAAGTTCTGCCTGCACGTGCCATCGCGCTGTTATATTAGTATTTGCTAGCCATAAAGTTAGTATTGGATCACCGGATGAGTTTTGCGACAAATACGTTGCTATCCACTGTTTTTCTCCTATTGTTACAACCACATCTTTATTGCCATTATACGAACGAAAATCTGCCGAAGTTCTAGTGCCCAACGTACTTAATCCACTTTTATCCGTCACTGTCCCATTGCTTATTTGACCAATCAACTCCCAAAATATATCTTTGTCAAAAACATATCCTTTACCTGTTAGATCGTTTTCATATCCATCAAGTAGCATTTCGCTGAGATTTGTAGACTGCGACGGTATATTTGTTGACGTAATTGCGTCAGTTCTTTCATTTTTCTCAAATATTATTCCTAAAATAGCAAAAAGCATTGACAGTATTATTACAATACTGACGATAATCAAGGAAATTCTCTTTTTATTTGCTAAAATCATTGTTATTCCTCTCTTAAGTACAACTTATTCCAATTAGATTTCTCCACTGCGGTCGAAATGACATTATAAATATCAATTTGACAAAAGCGTTTGTGGGGGCTTGGGGGGAATCGCACCCCCAACTCTTTTGTTTCTTTTCTTGTCAAGAAAAGAAAGCACTATCTCACTGTGAATTATACTTTTCTATTGCCCCTTTCGCAGTACTTATAGAATT
>CAMWVR010000086.1 GCA_947177795.1 uncultured Clostridia bacterium
CCAACACTGCTTTGACGATTCTGAAGTCGCAACTCTCTCCCTCAACTATCTTATACGAACCGCCGACAATCTCCACCGAGATCGTATAACTGCCCCTTGACGACACTTCTGTATCGCCTGTGTAATTTAAGTTGAGATTGGTTATCTCCGTGCCGTTGCTTCTATATACCTTTGCGGTAGGCGCTTGAGGTTTGCCGTTATACATATACGGTTGAGAGTCGTCGTAATCCCATACGATTGTGACTTCGGTAAACGTGCCTATTCTCAACGTCAGTACCAACGTATCTGCCTCGTAATCCGGCTTTACCTTGAATATTACTCTTACCGTATAGTCTCCTGCTTCGATTACGTCTTCGGGATTTACTTTGGTTATTCCGTCGTAATACTCGTATTCTATATCCGTTATTTGCAAGCCTACGTACTCGCTTTTATCCGGTCCTTTTACGTTCTGCGCCTCGCCGTTTGCTTCTCTCAATATTAAGTTGCTTTCGTTCTGTCCAAAGTCCAAGCCGCTTGTGTCTATCTTGATTGCCTGCACCGGTAAGTTTACTGTATCGTCCTTACTCCAAGCGCCATACGTATACTTCACTGTCACCGGCGCACCGCCGTCCGTAACGTGCAATTTGTGGTCTATTGCTCCGCTGCCTCCGTAAGTAATAGTATAGTCTCCCCAAGGTATCAACTTCTCTCCGTATACCTTTGTACCGTCTTCTGCAACTCCCGAGAAATGCGCTTTTACCGTCAAATCTCCCTCTTTGATTTCCGTCAACGCCATAAAGATCTTGCTTGGATCATACGTTACTTCTATGCTATCCAATTGGTTGGGTCTTATCCATTCCGCCTTCAACTCGGTGTTGCCTGTAACTCTGTCCGGCTCCAATCCGCCCTCCGGCTGATATCTCCACGCTCTTCTTATTGCATTGCCCGCCTCGTCTTTGGTATCAAAATACCAGCCTACAAATAGATAACTATCGTCAGAATTTGTTGGATCTTCAGGCGGTATTAAGTTCTGTCCGTACGGCTGTTGCTCTTGACTGATTGTTACGCCATTACTGTCCAAGTACGTGATATTATATACTGCTTTCTCAAACGTGACTTCTATCGTCAATTCCTCTTTTACGTTCGTATAGTTCTCTGAGAATATTGCGCCATTGCCACTGTCCGGGGTTATTGGCGCGCCGTTGAGATATGGCGCATAAGACGAATTCAACAAGAAGTTGACTCTTGTCTCATCCCATTTGTTGTTCATTGCATTCAGATACACTTCTTCAAAGTACGCTATTACCGTACCCGACGCTATGCTCTTGCCATACTCGATATCGTGCGTCAACTTCTCGTCACTGAATTGATGGATATTGAATATCATCTGCAATGCTTTAGAGTCAAATTCTACTGGGAACATATACGACGCTTCGTAATTATCCGTATCCGTTGGCTTGATTACGATATTAAACTTATTAGTACCTTTTGCTACCGTATATATGTTTACTTCCCAACCTGACTCGGCTATCTCTACGTTTACGTTTGCTTTGTTCTTAACCGTGCAAGTAAAGTCTATTTCGCTCAACGGCTTGCCGTAATATGGTATTGTTGCTTCGTCTATCTTGAAGTCATTGAGCGTCATACTCGTCAACTTGCCTTTCTCTATCTCTATGCGCTTGCCTATCGTATGCTTTCCGTCGTAATACCACAATGGCTCGTTGCTGTCTGTTATTCGGTAATTAAAAGTATATAATCCGCTGTCTGCAACTGTCTTTACACTTAACTTGCCTGTAGAGTTGGTTACTTTATCTTTATTGTCTTGCTTAATATAGTATTTCGCCGATGGACTTGTCATACCGCCAGACGTCGAAGTATGCTCTACTAATGCAGTGAGAGTAATACTCTCCACACTGTCATACTCTATCTTGTCTTTGTCTGACGTAAGACTGGTCTTTATATTATCTTTTACGTAATCGTCCGATAAGCCCCAGACGGCGTATAGAGTAACCTCCCCAAAATAGCCGCTTGGCAATTCAGTAAACGGCTCGCTACTTCCAGTCGCATCGTCTGTCCAACCCTTGAAAATATGTTGACTTGACTTATTTGCAGATACCCAATTGGAAAAATCTGTATTTGTATCGTCCGTTGGAAGCGCGTCTCCTACAACATACCCCACTCCATCGTCAATACCTACTGTCTCTCCATCTGAATTGCTTGACAAAAGATTGCGGAAGTTGATAAATGCCATAAGGTAATTACGCACAGGTGAATTATCTGGGGTATAACCTCCAATTTTGCTTTCATCCCATATTTGCGATGGCAAATATGTGCCGACATCACTCTTTGCTTTAGATATAAGAAGATTTGTAGTGCTGTACTCGTGTGGTTCGGTAGATAAATTTGATAATGAATCTCCAAAAGTTGTACTACCAAAAGAAGCATACGAACTCGTGCTTTTTACAACGTTTATATTGCTAGCATTAGTTATTTTATAACCTCCGCAAACAGCATACATTGATAGTTTACTGCTATCATTTTGTCCCACTTTTCCTTCTTGATAACAATTTTTTATTTTAGTATTTGAAGCGTTCCTATTTATCGCAATCAAGCCTCCGGCATTCATTTGCGCCACACTTGTAATATCTATATTGCCAATAACGTTTTCTATATGGATTGAACCAATGCTATTGTGCCCCATAATACTCCCCATATAATGATTTGTACAAGTAGTATTACCTTTTACATTGGCGACGCAGTCGTAAATGTATATACTTACGATTGTATCTTTATTGTATCCGTCTCCAATAATTCCTCCTATCTGCGGACCTGCGGCAGCAGATGCACTTGTAGGATTAACTTCTACTTTTAATTGGCTTGAACAACGATATAACTTGATTGACTTATTTGTAACAGAATAAGTATATATTCCGCCAACAACTCCCCCCACGCACATCCAACTGGTAATACCTGCAGATTTAGTTACTTCACCTTGAGTGTGACAATTTAAAACCAAGTCGTCTCCAGTTGCTAATCCAATAATTCCGCCCGTATGAGATATACGTCCTTCTATCAGTGTTATTTGCGGAACTTCACGATAACTAAAATTATCTACTATTAAATCAGTTACGGTAGCGGCTGAAGTTCTACAAAATAATCCAAAACCGTTCGTAGTAGCCGCTATATCAGTAAGAGTAGTTCCGTTGTTATAATATTTCCAAGAGTCGCAAGAAATATTTTTTATCGTATGTCCCATTCCGTAGAACGTACCGTTGAAAAATCTTACTGGGTGAAACGTCACACCGGTAAAATCCAAGTCGGCGCCTAATACGTAATACTGTCCGCTTCCGTGAGTAGTATCAGTCTCCATTCTTTTGACAAAAGTCTCCCAATCGTCAGTAGAAGATATGACGTAGGGATTGTCTTGTGTGCCTCTGTTTATATCCGTTTTATTGACTTTGTGAGGAGTTATGTCATAAGGCGTATCTGAATCACCTGCCCGATATTTATCTATCAAATCTTTATCGGTATATACATAAGAATAGCCGTTGTTAAACTCACCCAAGCCATCACTTGGATTTTTCGTAATCGCCATTGCGGTATCGTTTATCGCATCTTCTTCCAATTTGTCCGGTATAAATATACTAAAAGGTAAACAAGCACTCAACGCTCCCAATATAAAGCATATTGATATAATAAGTATTGCGCACTTCAAATACTTCTCTTTTGTTTTTGCTAAATTCATTGTTCTTCCTCTCTTAAGTACAATTTTTTTGTCGCCTCGACCGTAGCGAAAAGGTCTCTATCCATTTATAATAGGATGAGATTTCTCGACTTCGCTCGAAATGACATGTCTATATCCGACACTTTCTCACTGTGAATTATACTTGTCTATTGCCCCTTTACG
>CAMWVR010000087.1 GCA_947177795.1 uncultured Clostridia bacterium
TGACGCTGTAAGTCTTGCCTACTTCGAGTTGAGCTCCGTCCTCAAGTTGGTTGCCGTCCGCGTCGTAATAGATATATCCTATCACACCCTTTTGCGACTCGCTTAAGTTGGCTATCTCAGGTATCTGTCCGCTAGTATCCCATACCGCCGTTATCTTGGCTTTGGCTATGCTGAATTCGATATGCGTTTTCGTCAACGCATAGTCCACCTCGTCTTCTTCATTCAAACTCAATACTATTATATAATCTCCTGCGTCCGTCGGCGCTCCCTCTAGTTTGTTATCCTCGCTTACGCTGCCTCTGTAATAGGTCTTGTTGATCCTCTCGAGTCTCATAGTGCCTTCAGTCACTCTCAACTCTTCGCCGTGCGCTTTGCCGTCGTACGTATACGACGAGCTCTCCAATTCCACCGTTATCTTTTCGCCGTCGCTGCCTACTCTAAACGAAGTCTTCTTAGTCGCTTCGCTTATCTCGTAATTGACCGACGCATTGTCCGTCAATACCGCCTCTATCCAATATCTCACTGCGCTTTCGCCCACAGTGATATCTCCTAGGCTTATCTCGTCTCCTACGCTTACTCCATTGGACTTGTAATATCTATACTTATTAGCGTCTATAAACTGCGCGTTCTCTCCCTTTACTCTCGGCAGTTTGAACGCATTGCCTGCGCCGTCTTGCGTATCTACGCTTTCCCACTCCAAATTGAGTGTGGCTTTGCCTATGCTCCAAGTCAAAGTCCAGGCAAAGTCTCCCTCGTAGGTATCTTGTCTGTCATACATAGGCGTAACGTAGTTGCTATCGGTATTATCAAAGCCAAGCACGCTTGCCACGTATCCCTCGCCTGCATTCTTCTGTCTGTTGCCCTCATATCCGTCTGCTATTACGCTGAGCGTACTAGGCAATCCCGTCAATAACACCGTCTGGTAATTCGTGTTGTATTTCAGATCCCCGTCGGTATAGTCCCACTTGACCTTGGACATATCGTACTTGCCTTGTCTTATCTCGTAACTCAACGTAAAACTTGCGCTATATGTATCGTAAGTATTGTCGTAATTGCACAGCCATACCGTCACTTTATACGACGATCCCACGACGGTGCGCTCTATGTCTCCTTCAAGTCCTCTCGCGCCTTTGCTAGTGTCTATCTTTACTCCCAACGCTCTAAGATTACTCTCATCAACTGAAAATCCAAATGCGCTGCCGTTGTACGTCAAAAGCAACTTGCCGTCGGTCAGCTCTCCTATATCCACGTTGTTGACTTTCCACTTGATATCATTTTCCGTTACCGTTATGCCGTTGCCAACCACCGTAAACGATCTCGTCTTACTGTCGCCGTCGATATAGTAATTGCCATTGTCCGAACTCGTTGAATTACTCCTCAACTCAACTACGAAAGTATAGCTGCCTATACCCAAATCATTAGGCATCGTCACTATCACGCTGTCGCCGACTATCTCTTTAGTGGAGTCTATCTCGTCGTATTTATTACTCTCTCCCGACTTGAGATAATAGACGTAATAATCTATGCTGTCTCCGCTTATTCTCTCGTCGGTAATAGTCATAGTAGGTTGCTCGCCTGCTTCCCAACTGAAGTCTGCGTCACTGCAAGTGATATCCGTACTCAACTTCTTTGGTGTGACTTTTATCTCTATGGTATACGATGCTATGTCGTCGCTCGTCGAGGTATTCCAACACGTAGATACTCCGTTGTCTGCCAAAGATATAGTCACGGTATACGTGCCTGCGTATTTTACAGTAATTACGCCGTCTTCATGTTGGGCAGGCTTTCCGTCGGGCTGAGTTATCCTTACAGTCACTTTGTCAGAGTATTGCGCCATATTGAACGTGATATTATCTCCCGTATACGGTTTTTCTCTAGTGGCTATACTTGGCTTGTTTACCTTATCCTTGCCTTTGACGAAATCTATACTGTACGTTTTATCTAATTGATAATTACACTCGTTGAGTATCTTGACCGTCGCCCTATATGCTCCCACTGCCGTAGGCAATTCGTCCGAGTTATATCCATTGCCGTCCGTGCTTACGTAATGAAATCCAAAGTTAGGCGCCCGTCCGTTATCTTCCGTGTCGCCTGAGTATATATCTCCTTGACTATTCAAGGACACCGTAGGCAACCCCGAAGTATCCAGAGTCAATTTGACGCCTATCTTCTTCTTGGTAATCGTGAAGTTAAATACCCTCTCTTTGTTATCTGCGCTTTCGCCTTTGCTCGCATCGGGCTCGCCTATAAATACTTCATCTTCTGTCGTAATCTTGGCTTTCACTTGATAAGTATCTGCATCTTTCATTCCGCCTTGAGTATACTCCAACGTCATTATTGAACTGTCGTACCAACTCGTCTTGCTCGTATCCGTTATATTAGCCAAAGTCTGCTCTTGTCCGTTATACTCGCTTGTGACGTCTATAGGCTCTGCCAAAGGTAACGTTCCCGTACGCTCTGCCGCAAGTCTCAAATTGAGATGAAACGCCGGTCTGACAGCATAATTATTTGTTACAAAAGTACTAGGAAAAGCTCCGACGTTAGTGGGATAAACGCAATTATAATACCATGGATTAGCCGAACGCGTCCACACACAATTGGAATCACTAAAACTGTTTGCGCGCTGATTATTTGACAAAACCCATATTCCTTCCACACCGTACATACCTGTTTCCGCTATGCTTGGAATCCACAGTTTATCATTTGCCCAATCTGTATAACCGTCCTTTCCCTCATATACGGTTGATGCGCTCACGCAATCACTACCTATTACGTTATCTAGCGCATCGTTGCTGTTATTAAAGTTATATTCACCTAAGTATCCGCCATTGGTAATATTTCCCTTTGCACGTTGGTTATGTTGCCATTCCATATCGGTTGGGCTGGCAAGACAATCTTTTATACTGCCCTTTACGCCTTGCTCTTGCGTCATAGTATAAATCGCCCATTCGCTACCGGCTTCTTGATTTGCGCTTACCAATTCAGTTAAACTTGTCGCATAAGTACCGCCGTTGTTAAGCGTTTTTGCGCGCATCTCGCTAGTACCGTACATACTCGCAGGGAAATCGCCATTTCCATCACTAGCAAATGCCGACCATCTAGATGTCTTTATCGTGCTGTCTTCGGTAGTAGCAAGCCACAACGTAAGTATCGGATCGCCGTCAGGTCTTTCGGGAGTAGCATTGCTTCGAGACAAATACGTTGCAGTCCACTTCTTTCCTCCTATTTCCACCGTAATATCTTTGCCATCATTTATACTCAGATCTCTGAAATTTTGCGCCGTGCTTGCAGTTGCGCCCAAAGTGTCCAACGTGCTCATAGAAGGATTAGATATTCCGCTTATTTGAGTAATAAGTCGCCAAAATATATCTTTGTTGAATATCTTGCCTTCTCCACTATTTAAATATGTTTCCAATAGCATCTCGTCCAAATTGTTTGCTTGAGACGATGGCACTTTGCCGTCTGACAAAATAAATGCGTCGACCGTATTAATTTGCATAAATACTGCGCCTAGGCAACTTAAAATCATTAAGAGCATCAATGCGCATACTGTCAATGTGAATATTCTTCTATTTGATTTCAACATATTTCTTCCTTTCGGAAAGTATGCTTTTAATTGAATTGAGATTTCTCGACTACGCTCAAAATGACTTGTAGACGCATATTCTCATTCCAAAAAAAGTATACTTTT
>CAMWVR010000088.1 GCA_947177795.1 uncultured Clostridia bacterium
CTCCGCCCGAATACATTAGCGTAGAGTCCGTCCACTCCACTCTTACCTTTATAGTTGACGTGATCTTAACCGTCAGTTCAGTAGGCTTTGCGTAAAAATCTCCAGACGCTGTAGTATAACTTATCGTCACGATGTATGTGCCTATATCCGTTGGCTCGTCTAACACTTGATTGGTAAAACTATTCTTGTACTCATACGTTATGCCGACAATTTGTCCATTCGTCATTGTAAGCACGTCTTGCGCCGTCAATTTGCGTACCGTCTTGCCTGTGCCGTCATACTCAAACGTGATTACGCCGTCGTTGTCGTCGTCTCCAAAGTTAAACTGCTCCGTCAAATCGGTTATGTCTATTGGCTCCACGCTGATTTGCTTTGGCTCGGAATATACAGTGGTCACTCCAAACTGAACTCCCACTCGGATATACATTCCGCCCTCTACTACCTTGAGCGTGTTATATTCGCCCACAAAGTCATCGCCGTCCATTCTGCCATACTCTATGACGTAATCTCCGTACGCTATAGTCTTGTTACTCGTGGCTGTCATTCCGTTTTTGTGTCCGGAATACTTAGCTGTTACCGTCAGATAATCTCCGCTGTCTATCTTGTTGAGAGCTATAAACTTTGCCATAGGATTGACCGTAAACGTCACTTCGTCCAGATTGCTTGCGTTTAACCACTCTGCCGTAAGCGTAAGGTTGCCGGTCACTCTGTCTTGCGGTATAACCGTGCCGTCCTCTTGCGGCTCGCTGAAAAATCTCCAGGCTCTATACTCGCCGTCACTGTCCGTGAAATACCAGCCCACAAACAACAAATCCTCGTTGGTCGGGTCTTTGTCCGGCTTTATGACAAACTTGCCGTAGCCATACGCTTCGGGATCCGGCAACACCGTGGTGTTGCTACTGCTGTTAGCGTCGAATTTCACAGTATACGTCACAGCATTGAAATATACGTATATGCTAAACTCTTCCGTTACGTCTTTATGCACCTTGTTATACAACGCCTTGCCTGACGAATCTTCTACTATTGGCGCGCCCTTGTACGTCGGATCTGCCTTTATCTCGTCTTCGTCTGCCAGATACGGCGCAAGTCCGCTGTCCGATATTGACGAAAACTCCGGATTGTTGGCCAATGCGTCCATATATACTTGGTTAAACTCGTAGATTATCTCCTTTGAGCCGTAGTTTTGTCCGTACGTCAACTCCGCTTGAAGTTGCTCCATCAACTCGGGAAATACGAAAGTAACGTATAACGTCTCTGAATCAAATTTGACTGTCAAATCTGCATAATCTCCATAGTTGTCCGTATCTGTAGGTATTAGTCTTACAGTCTGTGTATTGTCACCTTTTTTTACTTCTTGACCTACAGTATTCTTCCAAGTTACACTACTCAACGCGACTTTTACGTCTGCGCTATTCTTTGCCGTAACGTCAAACGTCACTTCTGACAACGCCTTGCCATAATATGGCTCGTTGGTCACTTCAAAGGTGTCTATTGAGATTATACCTTTGTTTATAGTAATTATCTCGCTCAAACCGCTGCTGTCTTTATACAGCCACAAAGGTTGAGCCTTATCTTTCATTATATAGTCGTAAGTATACGCTCCGCTGTCTAATACTTTGTTGGCTTTAAACGTACCTGTATTGGTATCGGTCCTGTCTTTACCGCCTTGCTTCCAAAGATAAGTCACTTGCGGATCTGTCATTCCGCCGTCTGAAGTGCCTGTATATTCTACGTTTGCGTTGAGCGTAATACTTGCCTTGGTGTCGTAGGTGATATCCGATATGCCGTCTTTCACCGTAAGCGTAGGAGTTACGTATTTATCTACGTGTTCGCTAGATAAGCCCCATACCGCATATAGCGTAACCTCTCCAAACATTCCGCTTGGCAGATTCTTGAAAGGCTTGCTTTCGCCTGTGACGTCGTCAGTCCAACCTAAGAACACTTGATTACTTGATTTGCCTGCCAAATAATCTGCGCCGGGTTGACTTTCCAACTCTTCGCCGGGTAGGTATGCAAGTCCGTCTTCTATACCTACGCTCTCTTCACTATTTCCGCTGTTTGTAAGGTTGCGATAACTGACAAATGCCATTAAGTAGTTGCGGACAGGTGAATTGTCGGGAGTGTAACCGCCAAAATTATCTATTAAATCTCTATTCCAAATATTTTCATTAAATTGGTTTCCAACCGCATTTTTAGCCGCAGTAACAAGCGAACTTGTTGTTGAGTGATTAATTACGTTTGCAGAACCACCTGTTCCTGTATAAGAAGCGGTGTTTTTTACTGCGTTAATATTTGTTCCTGCGCCAGAAACAGGATAACAATCTAAATAAGCGCTATTGCCGGCTTTCCACTTAACTTCAAGATATACATTTTTGCTAGCGGCGCTACTTCCGCTAGAAACCGCAGGACTATTATTAGTTGCAGATACAGTTTCAATTTTGCCATAGCCAACAACGTTTTCAATAACAGCAGACGAATCAGCAAATCCTACAATTGAATGTCTGTTTGTTGAATTATTATGATTACTGTTGATATGCACTTCAGTTGTGACAACGCAATCATATACAAATACTGAATTTGCTGGAGCGCCATTGTGTTCCCCGCAAATACCACCCGTTATTGAGCCTGTAGCGCTGGAATTCGTTGTTGTTCCCGACCTAATAATGGTATTTGTTGTGCAGCGATAATAAGTAATAGAAGTCGTATTTTTTGCGCACGCTCCAATGACGCCTCCCAGTCCCAAATAACCGGTTGCGTATGATTTTCCCCACTCATCAATCTCTCCAATCATATGACAATTCAAAATTGATATTGCAGCGCCATAGCCTGTTCCGATAAGTCCGCCGACGTTTGGGCCAAAGGTTGCCACCGTACTTTTGGTAGCAGCGGGAATGTTTGTGTAAAAATAGTCTCTTACTATTATATCTGCAAAAGTTCCGCCTTTTGCTGAACAGAATACGCTAAATCCATCATTTGAATTATGTGAAGTTGAGATATCTACCCAATTGGAACCTGTCCAATATTTCCATTCCGAGCATCTTATATTTTTAAGTTCGTGACCCAATCCATAGAAAGTGCCTCTAAATTCCGTAATAGGACGAAAAACCACAGGAGTCGAGGAAGAAGTATCGGTAGGATTGAAATCTAAGTCTGCCGCTAGTACGAAATATTTCCCACTTCCCTTGTTTGTATCCTCAGCAACAAGTTTAGCAAACGTTTCCCAATCATCCGTAGTAGCAATAACATAAGGATTTGCTTGAGATCCTCTATTACTCGAAGTCTTTGCGACAGTCACTAGCGTCATATCTTCAAAAGACGTTGGTTTATCAGCAGGCACGGGATTGCCGCCCCTAAAACTTGCAATCAAATCTTTATCGGTATATATGTAAGTATAGCCGTCATTAAACTCACCTAATCCGTCACTGCTATTTGTAGTAATATTCATTGCGGTATTATCTATCGCATCTTCTTCCAACTTGTCGGGCAGGGATATACTAAAGGGCATACAAGCCGCTAACGCTCCCAATATAAAGCATATAGATATAATAAGGATTAAACACTTTAAATACT
>CAMWVR010000089.1 GCA_947177795.1 uncultured Clostridia bacterium
TATCTCCCCCAAGAGTTCACATCGACGGGGAGGTTTGGCACCTCGATGTCGGCTCGTCACATCCTGGGGCTGGAGTCGGTCCCAAGGGTTCGGCTGTTCGCCGATTAAAGTGGCACGCGAGCTGGGTTCAGAACGTCGTGAGACAGTTCGGTCCCTATCCATCGTGGGCGTAGGATATTTGAGAGGCGCTGTCCCTAGTACGAGAGGACCGGGATGGACAAACCTATTGTGCACCAGTTGTCACGCCAGTGGCACAGCTGGGTAGCGAAGTTTGGATGGGATAAACGCTGAAGGCATCTAAGCGTGAAACCCACCTCAAGATAAGATATCCCTCATTGATAAGACCCCTTGAAGACTACAAGGTAGATAGGTCGGGTGTGTAAGCACAGTAATGTGTTGAGCTTACCGATACTAATAGGTCGAAGGCTTATTCGTAGTTTAATTAACTAGACAGATCGAGTAAGTAATGTTAGATTTTTGGAATACTTGGATAAAGAGAATACTGTGCAGTTGTGAGTGTGCAAAGACACTTAGCCATTCCGGTGATAATGGCGGTAGGGATCCACCTGTTCTCATTCCGAACACAGAAGTTAAGCCTACCAGCGCTGAGGGTACTTGGTTGGACACGACCCGGGAGAGTAGGACGTCGCCGGTTCCATTTAAAAGAGAGTAGTTAATTCTGCTCTCTTTTTTTGTTTTATATACTATGTCATCTCGACCTTAGCGGAGTGATCTAAACATTTATTAGTGCGGATAAAAATTTCATTAGACCCTC
Organism: uncultured Clostridia bacterium; assembly: GCA_947177795.1. Classification (GTDB taxonomy): domain Bacteria; phylum Bacillota; class Clostridia; order Christensenellales; family UBA3700; genus RACS-045. The sequence goes on from CAMWVR010000089.1 coordinate 776, forward strand.
GACTCCGCTCAGGGTGAATCGTTAAAAGCGAAAGATACGCATTCAACGAGTCATATTGAGCGAAACGAAGTGGAGTCGAAATATCTAAAATGATTAGACCTCTCGACTACGCTCGAGGTGACGAATACACCTCATCACCGTCTAAGGCGGAGCTTCCCCTCAAGGGGAAGCCAAGGATAAGAGGTAACTTGCCCTTCCCTTGAGGGTAGGGGGGAGGTGTTAAAGTAGAGTTGCACATATTTGTCAAGATATCTCTTGTAAAAGTTATATGATTATGTTACAATTTGAATTAATTATGTCAAGGAATTATTATGTTTAAAGAAAATACGCCTACTTTATATACAGAAAGATTGGTTTTACGAAAATTTACGGAAAAAGACGTTGACGATATGTTCTTGCTTTACAGCGACGAAGAAGTCAACGAGTTTTTGCCGTGGTTTCCGATGAAGACGAAATATGAAGTGGAAAAGTATCTATTTAATTCTATTATGCCTTTTTATCAAAAAGACGTTGCTTACAGTTATGCGATTGCGCAAAAAAGTGATGACAAAGTGATAGGATACGTCCATATTAACGATATCGGCGAAAGCAACGATATTGGATACGCATTGCGCAAGGAATTTTGGCGGCAAGGCATTGTCAGCGAGGCGTGTTTTGCGATTTTGGAAAGGTTAAGGCAAGTGAAGTTACCCTTTGTTACGGCAACGCACGATATTAAAAATCCTCATAGCGGCGACGTGATGAAAAAGATAGGCATGACTTATCGTTATTCTTATCAAGAGCAATGGCAGCCAAAAGATATTTTAGTTACGTTCAGAACGTATCAAATTGATTTATGCGGAGTCTGCGATACATACATGGGATATAAGAAAAAATATCCGAATTTTATAGAAAAATTGGATTAGCAAACTCAACTTTGAAGGCACTTGATTGCAAAATCTTGATTTCTATTTAAGCGGTATGATATAATATCAAAAAATTATATGGGGTTTTTACTATGGAAGAAGAGCGCAACGACATATTGGAAAGCACTCAAGAAGAAGTCACGACAGACCAAATTGTGATAGAAGATGCAAGCAAGGAAGAGCAAGTAAAAGAGAAAAACAAACTCGACAAGTTTTTTGGAATAACCAAAAGCGGCTCGACCTTTAAGACGGAAATTATTGCAGGGCTGACGACTTTTATGTCAATGGTCTACGCATTGCTCGTCGTGCCGGGAATGTACGGCAATACCGTGACTTTCGGAGCGGTTTACATAGCCACTGCGTTGGGCGCGATAGTAGGCACTATGCTCATGGCTTTCCTTGCCAAGATGCCGCTCGCGCAGGCGTCGGGTCTTGGCGCAACGGCGTACGTGACGGGAACTTTGTTGGGAAGTCAGATTGGACTCACTTATGCCAACGCAATGATATTCGTGCTTATCGACGGCATAATATTTATTTTGCTTACCGCTACGGGATTGCGTAAGAAGATACTCAAATCAATTCCCGAAGAAGTGAAGATATCCATACCTGTCGGTATAGGTCTGTTTATCGCCTTTATAGGTTTTAACAACGCAGGACTTGTCAATATCTCCGATGCGGGCATAGGCTTTGCGTCATTCAACGTATTGAGCGGCGGACTGTCTTATCTCGGCGCAACTTCTGCCGTAATTACTTTGCTGGGCGTGATTGCCATAGCTATACTTTGCAAAAAGAACGTTAAGGGCGGAATTCTGTGGGGTATGCTTGGCGCAACGGCTCTATATTATATATTTGCCGGACTTGGCTGCGCCTGGAAAGACCAAGCGTGTCTGGATCTCTTCAAGAATTTTTCGATAGAAAATCCATTTTCCGCTTTTGCAAGTTGGGGCAAAGAATCCGTGGGACAAGTCTTTGCCAACGGCTTTAATTTCTCTCAATATTTGGGCATAGAAGGCAACAATGCAGGTTCGCTCGTTGTGCTTATACTCACTTCTGCGCTGTCGCTTTGCATGATAGATATGTTTGATACAATTGGCACGTTGTACGGCGCATGTTCAAAGGGCGGTCTTATAGACGAAGAGGGCAATCCTTTGAGAATGAATCAGTGTATGCTGTCCGATGCGATTGCAACTTGCGTAGGTTCGGTATGCGGAGCAACGACGGTCACAACTTACGTTGAGGCGTCCTCGGGCGTTGCAGCAGGCGGAAAAACGGGATTTACGGCATTTGTCACGGGTATATGCTTTTTGCTTGCCACTTTCTTGAGCCCCATTGCTCAAATCATTCCTTCAGCCGCCACTTCGGCAGCGTTGATATGGGTAGGCGTCTTGATGATGTCTTCCGTAAAGAATATAGAGTGGAGCAATCCTGCGGCAGCTTTGCCTGCGTTCTTGACGATTGCAGTAATGGCTTTTGGCTATTCGATATCTTTCGGTATAGGCGTGGGGCTTATCTCTTGCGTCATCATCAAAGTTTTTACGGGCAAAGTCAAAGAGATATCAATAGTCACGTGGGTAATAACGATATTGTTCCTTTTGATGTTCTTGCTCACTAATTAAAAGTCGAGAAATCTCAATCGGATAGAGACCTCTCCGCTGCGGTCGAGGTGACATAAAAAGATTGGTCGAGATGACAAAACAATCTGTCGTTTCGAGCGAAGTCGAGAAATCTAAAGCCAACCGAAAAAATCGGTTGGCTATTTTTATTCATTTAAAATTCTAATTTAATGTCGATTTTACCCCATTCCAAAAAAAG
>CAMWVR010000090.1 GCA_947177795.1 uncultured Clostridia bacterium
TTGGAATTTTCGTACGCAAAACAGAGTTTGTAATATATTAAAAAATATACAAATTTTGGTATAGAAGAAGCTTGTGTATAGAAAATTCTATAACTACTGCGAAAGAGTCAATAGAAAAGTATAATTCACAGTGAGAAGGTGTCAGATTTAGACTCTTCGACTACGTTACGCTACGCTCAGAGTGACGCATAGAATGTGTAACTCTCGCTTTAAACGAGTCATATTGAGCGGAACGCAGTGGAGTCGAAATATCTTAAATAAATTGTACTTAAGAGAGGAAGAACAATGTATTTTAGCAAACAAAAAAGAATAATCTCAATTGTCATATGCATTATAGTGATAATGGCATTGGCATGCAGTGTATTTATAGGAAGTATTGGAAAACAAAGCACTCAAGCGGTGGTAATAAACAATGCGGATACGATAGCTACAGACTTGTTGATGGACAAAGCTACGCGCGGTACGACGGTTACCTCGTCAGTATTCAATGGCAATGCATTGAGTGAACTCTATGAAAAGCTTGCAGGTAAAGGCGCGGATTTTAATGCAGTGGCAAACAAGGCAAGAACGAAAAAGTCTACGTTTTCTGAGACTTCCGTCAAGTCAATGCACGCCGGAATGGATTCAGGTCAAATACGTACTGCCAACGGCGGACGAAATGTTGTAGTCAAGTTGGACGGCAAAGAGTGGACTGTAGTAGCCTTGTCGACTAAAGATACGTCTTCTACCAGCGACGTAATACTTACTCTAATGCTTAAGGACGTGGCATACAATAGTAAATGGGGAGATTGGTATCCCACCAACAGCGATAAAGATTGGAGTATGAAGTATCCAGCTACTATGTACAGCACTAGTTATATTAGAGCAGGACTACTCAATGGCGCAGTCAACTATTCAACGAGCAACGGTACTACTACGACTACGCTTACTACGACTGAAAAAAACAAACTATACGCTACGGGATTGGGCACAGGCTCATATCCTTTCAGCATTTATACTGATACTAATGAGACAGGACATATCACTGACTTTTTGGTAAAGCCTAACGAGGTATTGTATCAACAATACGAGAATTTGCGAGCAATTGCAACGACGGCAGGTAACGATTGGTATCAAACGCAGAATGAAAATTCCAAGTACGACGTGGCAAGTGACCAATGGCACAGCAATGGTACGATAGCGGTGCAGGGCAAGACCAATTATTACGATTGGGGAAACGACCTTATATGGTTGCCGTCATTATCGGAGACAGGACAAAATGGAAATAATGGAACAGGTACAAAAGTAAGCGGAGGCTTGTGGAATCTCGATACTAACCAAAGAGGAGTATCCACAGGATACATTACTTGGCTACGTTCCGGAGATATGTATACTGCTCAGTTCTCCGGTTACTTAGATGCTGCCGGCAGTTTTTATTTTGCGACTGCCTCGGCCACGGACGGCGCCACCAATGTTTCGTCTGTGCAGAGTGGCTCGCTCGCTGTACGTCCTGCGCTTCACTTAAATTTATCGTCTGCTGCAAAGAGCGCTGTTACGTTGCTCGATGATCCGAGCGATGTCAGTATAGAATATGACGGAACCTCACAAAACTTCGCATCTGGCTCAAATCCTCCGACTTGGTATACCGAATCTTTTAAAGCGGCGGTAACTGCCAGAACAATTCTGGTAAAAACGCTTGATAAAACTAATACCCAAGTGTACGATACGGCAGACGCAGATACGTATAGCGTAGAGTTTACAATCAATGACCCTACGGGCAAGATTAAATGGAAGAATTATGCTTCCAATGCGTCTGCGACGCGTAAGATAACCTTTGAAATCACCGCAAAGCCAATTGGATTTACGACGACGGGCGAGGGCGGTTCAGATCCGCCGACTGTCACGCACAACCCCGCAGACCTTGTACAAGCGGATATCAATTCGCCGCAAGGTTCTATTTTGGATTTCCATTATGACAACAATCCTTTGGACACGCCATATTATAGCGCAGACAAGGTTTTGCCTACGGTACAAGGTAATTATATTGCTACAGTAATATCTGTAAATCCCAATTACACACCTGATCCCAACAATTCTATGTCCAACAAAGTCAACTTTAGTGTGGCAGTGCAAAATCTTACTGTGCCTACGGTGGCTACTGCAAGTATGCCTTATACCGGCGCTGATGTGAGATTTACTCTCAATGATTTTGATCCTGACACAATGGAAATCTTGACGTCATCATTGCCCACAGGCGTGACTTTTGACGGTTTGCGTACTATTACCGCAACAAAAGCGAATAAGTATACTATAAAAGTTGCGCTCAAAAACAAACAAGGCTCTGTATTTTGGAACAGCGGTATTCGCAACGACGTAGCGGACAAAGAAATTAAATTTGAAATCACGCCGTATAAGATAAGTGTGCAAGTGGACACCGATAATAATTCGGGCAAAATCAAGGTTTCGGCAAACAGCAAAGTGACGTTGACAGCGTTGATAGCAGGCTTGCCGTTGGGAAGCGATGCCGTCAATATGCTCTTCAGCGCAGAAGACGCCCCATATAAATATTCTTTAGATTATAATGATCTTGGCAGTACTACAACCGTCTCGACAGGTTATCCCGTTACGAGTCAGACAATGAGCGTAAACATAGAGCTGCACACCGATTCGTTGAGCCAAGGGCAGTGGGATTTGATATTCAAATCAGATAATACAGATTATGAGTTTGACGTCACGCCTGCGAATATAAAGCTTGACGTCGTTGGTCCTGTGCAGACGATAGACCCAATGTGGTTATTGATGCGCAATGGCGCGAGAATAGACGTGGTCAATGCGAAGTTTGGAGACGCTACGCCAATCAACTATGGCAAGATGTTGACGTACAATGACAGAAATACGTACGAATTCCGTATACTTGCTCCGGGCTTAACGCAAGATACGTCATACGGCGCGGGAGGATATAAGATTGTTCCGGGTAATTTGAGCAACACGAAGTTGGGCAAAAATGCAGATACGTATACCACGTCGGTACAACTCACAGACAGCGAAGGTAATTCTACGATCTATTCAATCACCTGGACTATAGATCCCGTTAAGTTTGATTTGTCGGGTGTTAAGTGGCAATACGACGGACAGTTGCCGTATAACAAAGTCAACGGAAGCGAGGCTA
>CAMWVR010000091.1 GCA_947177795.1 uncultured Clostridia bacterium
TAGCCTCGCTTCCGTTGACTTTGTTATACGGCAACTGTCCGTCGTATTGCCACTTGACTTGAGATAGGTCGAACTTGACAGGATCTATAGTCCAAGTGATTGAATATATAGTAGAATTACCTTCGCTATCTTTGAGTTGTACCGACGTGGTATAAGTGTCGGCATTCTTACCTATTGCCGTGTTACTTGCGCCCTTGTTTGCCACCACTTGATACTCGCCTATAGTAAACCCAGACGCCAATATCTTGAATTGATACGTATATCTTTCGTTGAATACCAATTTATCACTGAATACTATCGGCGTTGTATCTCCCAATATCGCAGGAACTACCGATATATTTGAGCCATTGCGGGCAAGCACCCAAGTAGGCGCCGTAACTATCGCTTGCGGGACTACGTTCAATTTGATTGGGGTGACCAATTCTATTTTATAGTCGCTGTTGTCCGACTCAAAGAGCAATTCCCACTCCCCTTGATACAATTCGCTGTCCGTATGCAATTCCAAATCGTTTATAAGCGTATTGAGAAGATTGATAGGATATCCCGTAGTCACCTTACCGCCGGTATTTGGATCTGTGTATGCGAGTTCATACTCAATATCCCCCATCTTTGCAACAAACTTTGCATTGACTGAATCACTGCCGATAGGTTGCGTCTTTAATGTGCCGCTGACTTTTACCTTGCTGTTTTCATATACCTTTATGACGTCTGTTGAGCCTGCGTCGGGATTTATTTCTATCTGCAATATATACGGCTCAATCGCAAATTCGATTTCTTTATCCGCCGTATCTTGCTGTATTCCGCTAGACCAAAAAACGGAACCGCTCTTGTCTTTGAGCGCAATCTTGACTTTATACGTCCCTGCATGCGTCGCCGTAATAGCATTAGGCGCGCTGAAGTTTACTCCGCTTGGCAAATCGCTCTGCACGACTTCCATAATGTCCGAGTCAAAATCATTGAGAGTAAATCTGCGTAATCCGCCATTGTATTGCATACTTGACGTAGCAAAAGTCGGCACTTTGACCTTTACGCCCTCTATCGTGAAGTTGACGCTCTGCGGATTGCCTTTTAGTTTGTAATTTGGATTGATCGATATAACTGTAGCCGTGTAATCTCCGTCCACCGTAGGCACAACTCCGTCTTGGCTGTACGGCGCAGTGCCGGGTCGATTTTGGTAATGAAAGTCAAATATCTTCGTCTCGCCTGAATCATTTTGCCCCAACTCGGACGGATCGTGCTTGACCGACGGCAATACGCTTCCTCCTCCCGTTACCGTCGCAGATATAGCCTTAGGAGTAATCTCGAAATTTATTCTCCTCGTCAACGATGTGTTCGTGTTATAGTCTTTCCAATTTATATCGCTCGTCTTTGACGACTTGATCGTAAACTCAACGGTATATTTACCTACCTTTATTGGCAACGTCGTTAAACTGTTTTTATCCTCATCTATATACACTGTGTCAATAGAAGTAGTATCGTCAAACAATGACGTATACCAAGTGGGAGGATTATCTCCCGAATTTACGCCAAGTCTAGTACTCGTATAATCAATCGTTACGTCTTTAGGTATCTCCAATAGCGCAAGCGAAGCACTATCTGCCTCCGCTAAATTTAGATGTATACAAGGGCGGATGCCGTTAGATAAAATAGTTCCATCGCTAGTCCAATCGAAATGACCTGACGCTACTGTGTAGTATTGGTCTTTAGAAGATACACCTATATGCGACCCACTTCTAGGCCAATAATTTGTAGATGCGCCACGAGCAGCAGTGTCTAATTGCCATAGTCCCGTCAATCCAGGTCTATTAGTTTCATGAATAAAAGTTTGAGTACCTATTTCCGACCAACTTGGCAACCATAAATAATCGTTTCCCCAATCATAATAATTTGGCGAATTTTGAATAATCTCAGCGCTACTATTCCAACCTGTTGATATTGTTTGACACGCTTCATTCAGCAAATTACCCCACGAATAATAAGGAAAAGCCTTTAGATATTGAGTCCTTTGATAAGACACATCTTTGGGTTGCACCAAAAAGTCTGCAATTCCGCCATTACTTTTATCTGTCGCGGACGCTGCCTTATGATTAAAAATTGCAAATGGGTAATCGCCTGCGTCAGTCGGCCTCGTATATTCAGTCAAGGACGTAGCGGTATAAGAATTAGAATATTTCACAGCGTTACCTTGGTAATCTACACCGTTAAGCAGCCTTGCTCTGATATAACTTGTACCATAAGTAACGTAAGGATACGATGTATATGTTGTAGATACATACTTACTCCATTCAGTTTTTTCTATACTATCTGCAAGAAAAAGCGTCAATATCGGTTCCCCTCCGTCTTTTGTAGACAAAGATGTGACGATCCACTTCATTCCGCCTAAAGTAATAACTAAGTTTTTATTATCATTTTTGCCACGAATTTCCGCAGAATTAAGCCCGCTATGAATATTTGTTACCCCACTTTTAGCAACGTTCGCCACCGATCTCACGTTGGATATGTCGGTATAACCCGTAACTTTTTTATATACCTCACGCAACACGTTATTGTTAAATACCTTACCGTCGTTTCTTGTTGTGTAATCATCAAGCAATAAATCTGTATTGACGTATTCTCCCGTTGACGGAGATATAGCGATAGCTTCTGTAATATTATTTGTACTAGTTTCGCTGATAAAACAACACAATATCATACTTGATAATATCGCAAAACATATTGACAAATATAGTCCTTTTTTTAATCTCTTGCTAAAATTCATTGTTCATCCTCTCTTAAGTACAATTTATTTATTACCTCAACACCTCACCCCTGCCCCTCCCCTCAAGGGGAGGGCAAGTTATCGGTTGAGATTTCTCCACTTCGCTCCAAATGACATTATAAATATCAATGTGACAAAAGCGTTTGTGGGGGTTTGGGGGGAATCGCAACCCCCCAACTCTTTTGTTTCTTTTTCTTGGCAAGAAAAGAAAGCACTCTCTCACTGTGAATTATACTTTTCTATTGTCCCTTTCGCAGTACTTATAGAATTTTCTATACACAAGCTTCTTCTATACCAAAATTTGTATATTTTTTA
>CAMWVR010000092.1 GCA_947177795.1 uncultured Clostridia bacterium
TAAAGCGTATTGAAATTAAATTTATAATTTGTTATATTATTTATATAAATTTAAGGCGGTATGATATGAAGAGGAAGATTAGTTTAATTTTGCTGACAGTTTTGCTTATATCTCTTTTTGCATTTTCAGTGACGGGCTGTCAGTCTTATAGGGAATTTCCGGGCTCCGGCAAAGAAAAGGGCAGCGTCGACTTGACGTTGAAATTTGACGAACAGGGCAAATTCAAAATTTTGCAGATGACGGATATTCAGTTTATAGATTATATCGACGACGAAAGTATTGCGGTTATGGACGCTACGATCGAATATGCAAAACCCGATTTGATAGTCGTTACGGGAGATCAAATCAGTCCCGAATATTTGGGCGGACAGTCGGGCAAGGCAAAGAAGATTTGCGGTCAAATATCCGGGTATTTTGATTCAAAAGAAATTCCTTGGACTTTATGTTTTGGCAATCACGACGGAGCTATGAGCGTATTGTCCAAAGCAGATATGTTGAAAGAATATCAAAAATCGGCGTATTTTGTAGGCGGACTCGAAGAGAATAAGTATTGCGAAAGTTATATCAACGAAAAAGAAGATACCTATTGCAATTATTTCTTGCCTATATATTCCAATGACGGCAATAGTGTGGAGTACGGAGTTTTCGTAATGGACTGCGCAACTTCGCTTGGGTCGCCTTATAAGGGATTTACTCAAGGTCAGATAGACTTTTACAACGCAATGAGCAAGAAGTACGGAGTGAAAATGAGTATGTATACTCATGAGCCTACGGAAGAATTCCAAACTATGTATGACAACAGAGAAAACTCCGAGATCGTCAGCGTATTCAAGGGCGAAATAGAGAGCCCCGAAGTCGGCAAGACCTATTATCCGACAAAAAATCCCGAGTCAAACGAAGCATTCAGAAATAGTATGATTGCTAATAAGAACATAGACGGAATCTTCGTCGGACACGACCATTTGAGTAACTTTGCGGGAATATACAATATGGCGGAAGACTATAGCGTCGTGTTGGGTTACGGCAGAATGTCGTCTTACGGTTTTGGCGAATGGAAGTATTTTATGTTCAGCAGTTCAAAACGTAAGTTGTATAAGAACTATCCCAGAGGCGGAAGAGTAGTCGAGGTATCTGCAAACGGAGATTACAGTACTTTCGACGTGCTTGACAGCAAGGACGGCAATTATACTATGACTTCTATCAACGAGGTCATCAAATAAATATAAAAATTATAAAAACTTGCGATTTTTTGTTGACAGAGTAGAAAATCTTTGATATTATACCAATGTAATCAAAGCAGTATTGTACTCACCTGCCGACAAAGGTCGCGCACGGTTAATAAATCGGATTTATTATGAGTAACGAAATTATGCTTTGTTACTCATATTTTTTTGCCAACGGCGAGGAGGATACTACCATTAAAGATATGCTTATCAATGGACAAATAAGAGAAAGAGAGGTTAGAGTGCTTGACGAAGACGGCGCTCAACTCGGTATTATGTCCGGCAGAGATGCGCTTGCTGCCGCAGAGGAAAAAAATCTCGATCTTGTCTTGATTTCGCCCACTGCAAAACCGCCTGTTTGCAAGATAATGAATTACGGTAAGTTTAAGTACGAGACGGTAAAAAAAGAAAAAGAAAACAAAAAGAATCAAAAAGTCGTTGAGCTCAAAGAAGTTTGGCTGTCTGCTACGATAGACGTCGGCGACCTCAATACGAAGGCTAAGCAAGCCAAGAAGTTTATCGAAAACGGCGATAGAGTAAGGGTGTCCATAAGATTGCGCGGCAGACAAATGGCAAGACCCGAACTTGCTATGAAAGTTATGGACGACTTTTTTGATATATTAAAAGACATTGCGCAAATGGAGAAAAAGCCTTTGTTGGAAGGCAAGAGTATTGCTATGACTCTTTCTCCTATTGCAAAGAAATAAATATTATTTTTGGAGGATAGATATATGCCAAAGCAAAAATCACATAGCGGCGCTAAAAAGCGTTTCCACTTGACCGGCACGGGAAAAGTAAAAAGAGCAAAAATGAACAGAAGACACATCTTGAGCAAGAAGTCGCCTAAGAGAAAGCGTGGTTTGAGAAAGACCGCTTACGTTTCTTCAACGCAAGAGAAGACCATCAAGGAAATGATTTAGTCTAGTGGAGGTAGAATAATATGAGAATCAAAAGAGGCGTCAACGCAGTTAAAAAACGTAGAAAAATATTAAAGCAGGCAAAGGGTTACTTTGGCGCTAAGTCCAAACTTTACAGGGTAGCTCGTCAAGCCGTAATGAAGTCGCAAAATTACGCTTACGTAGGCAGAAAGCTCAAAAAGCGTGATTTCAGATCTTTGTGGATCACGAGAATCAACGCCGCAGCAAGACTCAACGGTCTCAACTACAGCAAGTTCATGAGCGGTCTTAAGAAGAACGGTATCGATCTCAACCGCAAAGTTTTGGCAGATATTGCAGTCAACGATCCAAGCGCGTTTGCCGCTTTGTGCGAGAAAGTTCGCTAATTGACGATATAAGTTTTATCAAGGGTATGGCAAATTTGTCAGCCCTTGTTTTTTTTTTGAGTCATATCGTTTAAGTTTGCCGCAAATTATAGTATTATAAAAA
>CAMWVR010000093.1 GCA_947177795.1 uncultured Clostridia bacterium
AGAATTGGCAGGCAAGAGCGGGAAGGCAATATTCCTCATAGCAGACAAGAGTGGCAGTGGCGAGGTCAAATATCAAGCGGTAGCAGACTTTGACGGTAGCGGAGTAGCAACTGCGACGTTACCAAGCGGAGTAAAGGCGGAGAATAACAGCATAACGGTATTGTTTGCAGATACGTTAAGGGGCGGCAACTATTCAGAAACAATTACGGGTAGTTACACCAACGTAATACTTGACTCGCCCACAAAGGTTACTACAACGTACACAGGTAGCAAACTTACCATAGCGGATATTGACGACGCTCAAAAGCCTTGGTATGATAGCGCACTCATAGATATCACGTATCCCACGGGTTATGCAGACGGAATGACGAATGTAGGAACGTACACTGTCAAAGCCGAGATAAAGAGCGAATATCGTACTAATACTATATTCAGTGACGAGCCTGATACAAGCAAAGGAGAGAATGCGTATACGCGATGTTTCGACTTTGAGATAACGAAAAAGTTATTGGATTATCCGACGTTCTTTGACGGCGACTCTAAATATTATGACGACGGAAGGGACGTGCTATTCACGTTGGTATACGATTCAAACGCAATAGAGATAAAGCATAAAGGCGCGGTTTTAACAGGAAATCAGATAGAAGAAAGCGCAGTAAATAAATATTCGTTAGTTGTAAGCTTAAAAGACAGCGATAACTATGCATGGAAAACTACGCCGCCAAGCGAATTTGGGTTTGAGATAACCAGAAAGCCAATAGAGGTTAAATTACACGACGGCAAAGACGGATACAATTTGACGGGAATGCGAGGTAGCAAGCTCAAAGTAGAATTGGATATGCCAAATGGAGAGTATATAAATACAGGCGAAACCGTAGAAATCAAAATTTATGCAAAAATAACGGGATTACAGCCATTTGAAATAGGTAAGTACACGTTAGATAGTACAAGCAGAGAAGAAGATATAGAGTTAGACTTGACCCGATTGCCTGAAAATCAAACGTATGATTTGAGCATAGAAACGACGACGGGAAATTATGATATAAAACTATCAAGTCAAAGCCCAACTAAGTTGACAGTAACAAAGGCAGTGTCAACGCCTATACTCACTTGGAATTTATACGCCAACGGAGTAAAGCAGAGAAGGCAGTACGTAGAATCTAAAGTTGGAGAAGATTACGACGTAACGTTTGCAAATAGAGAGTATGACGGCAAGAGTTATAGCTTCAAGGTAGACTTGCCCAACGGATATATACTAGACCCGTCACACGGAGTGGGCGGTTACTTGGTAACCTGCGTTAATACGGGAAATACCAACGTAGGCGCAAACGCAGATACGTATACTACGTCAGTAAGGTTAGTAAACACAACGACTAACAACGGCGAGGTATATTCAATCGAGTTTACAATAGATAAAGCAAAGTTTGACCTATCCAAAGTAAATTGGAAGGGAAATGGTACGTTTGAATTTAACGGACAAAGCCAATCAATGGTATTGGAGAACTTGCCGGATAAATTGCAAGCATACTACTATGGAGACGAAAGCCATAGAGAGGTGACAACGAGTCCGTTGCACGTAAACGTAGATTACTTGGATTTTGTAAATGCAAGCGACAGTGAAAATTATTTATTGCCGGATATTGCCGACCCGAATACATATGACGGAACGGTAGCATGGGAAATAGATTGGAATATAGTTCCCAAGCAAATAGCGGTGCAGTGGGGCAAAGAGCTGTCTACAGATAAGAACAACAACGCTTTCAACGTAGCAATATTGCGTAGTAAAGCAGAGAATACGGTAGTAGTGCATACGTACTACAAGTCGGACGGGCAAGGCAATAAGATAGATAATACTCCTATAAACGTAAGCGATATAGTAGTGCCGACGACAGGCACAGACTATTATATCTGCGAGCTTTCACTAAGCAGTAGTGACGGATATGTATTGTCGGGAACGTTGACGAGAGAGTTTGCGGTAAGCTATCAAGGCACTGCTGTAGAGTTTACGCCCAATAACTTGACGTTCCAATACACGGGCAAGGGAATAGCGCCTAAATTTACTAACAGCGCCAACTTGCAGTCTGGTCAATATACTGTGACGTATTATGCCGCAGGCGGAGCAAGCGCTTTGACAAGCGCGCCGACAGCAGTAGGCAAGTATAGAGTGGAGATCACGCTCAACAGCGCAATAAGCGGACAGTATTTTATAGGCGGAAACACCGAGTGGGAGTATGAGATAGTGTCGAGAATCATCAACGAGAGTTGGAATGAGAACGTTAAGCCGCCTAGAATGAATATCAACAAGACAGAACTTGAGATGATAGACTATGAGTTTATCGACGAGAATGGCAATACGGTTACGTTTGAACAAATGAAAACACAGGCGGGAGTATATAGCGTACGAGCGAAGATAAAGAGCGAGTACGCAGGCAATTGCAGTTTTGCAAGCGGAAATAGCGAGACGGAATGGATAGACTTTGAGTTGACGGAGCAAGACTTGACTAATATGCAAGACCCGACAGATTCCACGTTGTATCCCGATGATCCCGAC